>JBCCRW010000400.1:0-4831 GCA_039201055.1 Planctomycetota bacterium
CCTCGATCATCGGGCGAGGCTTTGGCGTGTCCTTTGTCATGATGCGTTTTGGAATACCGCGGGAAGAAACCGGCCCCCGGTATCGTACCCGCGGGCCGTGATTCCGTAAGGTTACGCACCCGACTTAGTAGCGGTTCGCCCGCCCAAAGAAATTTGGGGCCGCGATTGCAAGCCTCGACTCCATTTTCGGGCAGCCGGACTTCGCCAGGAGCCGGACCCGCCTCGGGACGCACGTTCTGGCGAACGTGCACTACCCGAAAACCAGGCGGCGGCCGCCGATGGCTCAGCCCGCCATGCGGCTGATGCGGTTGTGCGGATTGGCCAATTCCTCGGCGGTCGGCTGGTACCGAAACTGCATCAAATAGGCGTCCTCGTCGGTGTCCTCGTAAAAATCGCGGAGCACCGAAATCGCCTTGAAGCCAATCGACTTGAAGAACAATTGGGCGGCCAAATTGGTCTCACGAACCTCCAACATGATTCGGTTGCGACGTTCGTGGGACAATTTGCCCAGCAGTTTCCCGACCATTGCTAGACCAACGCCCTGGCGACGGGCGTCGGGGGCGACGGCAAAGTTCAAAATGTGGAGCCGATTCTTGTGCAGCTCATAGATCATGAATCCGACGACCTGGTCATCCACCTCGGCCACCATCCCAATGCAATTGCGTTGGCGAAGGCAGCGGATGAAGTCCTCTTCGGTCCATGCGAATTCAAAGGTCTGCGATTCGATACCCAGTACAGCGGGCATATCGCGGCGAATCATCCAGCGGATGTGGACGGGCCGACCCGAATCGGAAGTCGAATCCGATGACGGGGCATGGGACGACGCGGGGTTGGTTCTCACGTTGGGCTCCTTTCCTCGTAAAACCTTTTCAAACCAAGACTTACGCCGGACTTGTTCGAGCGAAATCACAATCCGTGTGCCGCCCGCCGGGGCTGGCAACGGTAGCAGAAGCCATTTGCCGGACCAAGGTTGATCTGGCTGTTCCAACAAAAGATTGGGGTAGCCGTTCAAAAGATTGGGGTAGCCGTTGTTCGCCAGAACACGGAAACGCCGGGGACTCCCGGCTTCTGGCGAAGGCCGGCGACTGCTTCGTTCCAACAAAAGATTTGGGGTAGCCGTTGTTCGCCAGAACACGGAATCGCCGGGGACCTCCGGCTTCTGGCGAAGGCCGGCTACGGTGTTATCTTCCGGCTTCCGGCGAAGGCCAGCTACCCGGCCACGCGAAGCTGCGGTGCCGGCTGTTGGACATCGCACAGCATTTCGCGAAGACGCTCGAATTCGTCGGCGTCGCTGAAGTGGATCGTGATCCGGCCCTTGCCGCGAGCGGTGCTCTTGATTTCCACCTTGGTGCCAAACAGCATTCGCATCTCCTGCGACATCGCTTCGACCTGCGGCGACGGCTGGCGACGTTTTTGACGCGTCGCGTTGACGACCTTACGGCCGGTTTCGCTGTCCTCTTCGGCCTTCAGCAATTCGCTGACATGCGTTTCGGTCGCCCGCACGCTCCAACGTTCGGTCATGATCTTGTTGGCGATGCGAACCTGCACCTCCTCGTCACCAACGGGCAACAAAGCCCGTGCGTGACCGGCGGAAATCTCGTTGGCCATCAACAAGTTCATCACGGCTTCGGGCAATTCCAACAGCCGCATCAAATTCGCAATCGTGCTCCGGTCGATCGACAAACGCCGCGCCAAATCGTCTTGCTTGCACTGGTGTTCTTGGATGTAACGCTTGAACGACAACGCCTTTTCGATCGGGTTAAGATCCTTGCGTTGCAAATTTTCGATGATGGCAAGTTCCGCCACCAAACGATCGTCGGCTTCGCGAACTTCGGCGCGAATTCGCTTTAATCCGGCGTGGATGGTGGCTCGCAACCGGCGTTCACCGCTGATCAGTTGATAGCGGCCTTCGACCACGCGAACCAAAATCGGCTGCAGCTGCTGATGGCTTTTGATCGATTGGGCCAGTGAAGCGATTTCCTGGGCATTGAACTCGCGTCGCGGCTGGAACGGGTTCATTTCGATTTCGTCGACCGAAAGCTCAAGGGCTTGCACCCCCGAGCCTTCGCGGCCGCCGTTGCTCGGATCGCCGGCGATCGGGTTACCGTCGTCATCGACGGGGGTTCCCAAAAGCGCGGCCAGTCCTTTGCCGAGTCTTCGATCCTTGGTTGCGGTGGAACTAGTCACGCTCGAGCACCTCCATGCAGAGCTGGGTATAGGCAAATGCACCACGACTGCGTGGGGCATACTGAAAAACGGTTTGACCGTGCGAGGGCGCTTCGCACAAAGTCACGTCGCGTGGGACGACGGTATCAAAAACAATGTCGCCAAAGAAATCCCGGACTTCGGCGTCGACTTCGCCCGTCAATTCCAGGCCGGGGTCGTACATCGTCAACAGGATGCCGCCAAAGGTCAGCCGCCGGTTGGACGTGGTCATCACGCGACGAATGATTTCGATCAATTGGGTCAGCCCTTCCATCGCGAAGTATTCGCATTGAATGGGCATCAAGACTTCGGTCGATGCGGTCAGCGCCGTTTGCGTCAGTGCCCCAACGGTGGGCGGGCAATCAATCAGCACGTAATCAAAGGCATCGATGATGCTGTCCAAGTGCGATCGGACGCGCCGGGAATGGTCCGTGTCGCCGGCCAGCCGATCGACATCTTCGAAACGACGGCTTCCTGGCAAGATGGCGAGGTTTCCCGTGGCACTTTCGGTAATTTGGGGACCCAGGGGATCTTCGTAAATCAACGCGTGGCGCTCGCGCGGTACCAATCCGACCGCTCCGGTGGCATTGCACTGCGGGTCCATATCAATCAGCAAGGTCTGCATCCCGGCGGTCGCGAGCGCCGCGGACAGGTTCACCGACGTCGTCGTTTTCCCGACGCCGCCTTTCTGATTGACCACACACAAAATTCGACCCACGTCGCCGCCGCTGCTGGGAGCTTTTGACATCCAGGGCGGCCGTGATCACTCGCGTCGCTGCAAGCAATTCAGCCGCAATTCAGCTGGGACCGTAGGAAATCCGCGCGGCGAGAAACAAGACTGGTTTCACGCGGAACTTTGGGGAAGCTGGGTAGGTGGCGTTGCTAATCTTCCAGCGGGTTGAAGCACAAACCGCTCAATAGCTTGGGGTAGAAATACGTGCTTTTAGCCGGCATCCGTTCCTTGTGCAGGCTGATCGCTTCGACGTGCGAGAGCTTCGCCGGCATCACCAGCGCCGCCAGCGTGTAATCCGAATCGCCTTCGCTTTCCGCGGCAGTGCCCTGGCCTTTCAACCCCGCGATGACTTCGTCGATTTCGTGGACATAGGTGGGCTTGGGATGTCCCGCGCAGCCCAGCAAATCGTCGATCACCAAACGGTGCAGCAAACTGACGCCCAACTGCCGCCAATCGTCGCTGTTGCCGGCCGCGATCACCGCCATCCGCTGTGCCGCCGCCGGTTTGGCTCGGGCCATCACCCAGCATGGATCGCCCGCGGCATACAGCGCCAATTGGTCTTGGCGATCGGTGGATTCCATTTGCGACCACGCGGCGGCGGCCGCATCGATACCGCCATCGAGCGTTTGGCATTCAAAACAATCGGACAGCTTGGCGATCAAATCGGCCGCGGAAAACGCGGGCGTTTGACGAAGCAAGCGATGCGTCGGCAGCACCAACATGCCCGGGTCGCTCATGCCGACCAACATCGTCATCACGAAGTTGGCGGGATGATCGGCCGGCAGCGTCGCGTTTTGCTGGGTTTCGGCCGGCAAAATCCCATCTTGCTGTCCTGCATGCTGCTGGGCTCCCAGCTGGGCAGCGATCTGATCGCGATAATTGCTGGCCGTTTCGTAGCGATGGTGCCCGTCGGCCACAAACATGGGCTTGTCTGCCATCAACCCGGAAACCTCGGCGATCACTTCCGAATCGGTCACGGCCCAAAGTTTGTGAACAACGCCCAGATGATCGGTGGCGACGACGGGTGTCACCGCGGCGGCGGCGGCGTCCAGCGACTGGATGATTTCGTTTTCAGTGTCCGGATACAAGCCGAAGATTTGGCTGTTGTTCTGCCGGGTCGCGGTGGTCAATTTCAACCGATCGACTTTGGCTTTGGGATGCGTTTCTTCATGCGGATACACATTCCCGCTGCCGAACGGTTCGATGCGAATCCGTGCCATGAATCCGCGGCGGGTGTGCGAATGGCCGTCGACGTCAAAGATTTGGTGATAAACGTAGTACGCCGGTTGATCATCGCGGCGCAGCACACCTTGCCGAATCCAGTCGTTCACAAATCCCGCCGCTCGGCGGTAGCGATCCTGGTCGCCGTCACCGGGTTCATCACGATTTAGGATGACTCGGACGACATTGGCGGGATGCCGCTTGTACAGCGAATCCTGCAGTTCGGGATCGATCACGTCATATGGCGGTGCGACGACGTCGGACAGATCCGCGATATGGTCCAGGCTGTAGCGAAGCGCCGCAAAAGGCTCGGTGTGGGGCATCTTCGGAAGGTGTCGATGTAAACGTCGTGTTGGGGCGGGCTGAAAATTAGCGTAGCCGTTGTTCGCCAGAACGCGGAATTGCCCGGGATGTCCAGCTTCTGGCGAAGGCCGGCTACTCGGGTTCCAGGTCCGGCTTCTGGCGAAGTCCGGCTACCCGGGATCCAGGTCCGGCTTCTGGCGAAGGCCGGCTACCCGAGATCCAGGTCCGGCTTCTGGCGAAGGCCGGTATACCCGAGATCCAAGTCCGGCTTCTGGCGAAGGCCGGCTACCTGCGATCCACGTCCGGCTTTTGGCGAAGGCCGGTATACCCGAGATCCAAGTCCGGCTTCTGGCGAAGGCCGGCTACCTA
>JBCCRW010000401.1:0-4805 GCA_039201055.1 Planctomycetota bacterium
GCCCGTCCGGCGAAGCGGTCCAACAATTCGGCACCCAGTCCGCCAACGCTGCTGAGCAAGAAACCGGCCGCCGAAAGGAGCCACCAACCCGTCGCCGCGCTCATCGCAGGGCCTCCGGGGAATCGACTTCGGCGGGAAAAACGATGCCCAGTTGCTCAAACACCTGCTTTTCAAAATGACGCATTCGCAGGCGCTCGGCAGCGTCGTGATCATCCATGCCGCAAATGTGCAGCGTGCCGTGGACGACATACAGCAACAATTCGTGGCGGGCGTTGAAGGCATCGATGTCATTGCCATCGAAGTCGTTGCCATCGAAGTCGTTGCCGTCGACGCGGGCTTGCCGCGTCGCGGTTTCCAAGCTGGCGACCAATTCGCCTTCCACAAACGGCGGTTGATATTGGTAGCCGAAAGAAATCACATCGGTCGCATAATCATGCTGCAGATGCCTTTGGTTCAGTTCGCGAATTTTTGCGTCATCACAAATCAGCACCCCCAGCGTGCCGCGATGTGCGTTGCGGGCGTTTGCGGCCTGCCTTGCCGCTGCCACGATGAAAGAGTGTAGGTTCGCATCGACCGGGAATTCGGTTTCGAAGCGAACCTCGATCGATATCGGGTCGTCGTCTTCGTCAATCAATGCCACGTCGCTACCGCTTTGATTACGCCGATTTGGACTGACTGGGGTATTTGATTCGGGCGTGATAAATCGCGGTCAAAGATTTGACCAACGAGGTCCGAATTTGATCCAGTTGTTTGAAGGTCATGCTGCATTCGTCGAATTGGCCGTCGGCCATTTTTTTCTCGGCGATCGCGTCGACCAGATTGCGAATCCGTTGGGGCGTCGGATCCACCAGGGTGCGGCTTGCCGATTCCACGGTGTCGGCCAACATCATCACGGCGGCTTCCAGCGTTTGCGGTTTGGGTCCGGGGTAACGAAAATCCTTGTCGCTGACCGATTCGCCGTTGGGATCCTCTTCGCTCCGCCGCGCCGCTTCGCGGAAGAAGTATTCCACGACCGTGGTGCCGTGATGCTGCAAAATCAAATCGATGATCGGCACGGGCAACTTGTGCTTGCGGGCCAAGTCGGCACCGTCTTTGACATGGGCGATGATGACCAACTTGCTCATTGCCGGCTGCAGTGAATCGTGTTGGTTTTCGCCGACGGTTTGGTTTTCGATGAAGTATTCCGGCTTGAACATCTTGCCGATGTCATGGAAATACGCGCCCACGCGAACCAACAACCCGTTGGCGCCGATTTCGTCGGCGGCGGCTTCGGCGATCGACGCCACGTTGATCGAATGGTTGTAGGTACCCGGGGCAAGTTGCGCCAAACGTCGGAGCAAGGCGTGGGAAGCGTCGCCCAGTTCCAACAGGCTCAAATCCGTCTGCACCCCAAAGCCGCGTTCGACCAGCGGCAAAAACGGTGTCATCGCCGCCGATGCCGCACAAATCAAGAATCCACCCAGCAACGCCTCGATGGCCAACTTGGTCAGCACGCTGTCCAGCACCACCCCGCGGAAGGTCGCTTCGATCCCCGGACCCGATGCGCCGGCCGAAAGCGTGTTGCCGGTCACGATGCCAACGCCGAAAACGGTCGCGATCGTGATCAGCGCGCTGATCGCGCCGACGGACAACAAACGCGTGCGGGTGCGAATGCGGCCCATCAACAGCACGATGCTGCAACACGTGGCGATCATGACCACCAATTCGCTGACGTCACCGCCCAGGAACAAGGTCAACGCGATGCACACGGCGGCCATCAACAGCATCGCCAATTCACGTTTGTAAACGACACCGCAAAGGATGCTGCCGATCGTCAGCGGTACCAATTCGGTTCGCCAGGCGCGACCGGACAACCAATAGCCGGCGACCAAAATCCCGATCATCACGACCAATAACTTTCCGAATTGGACATGATCGAGAATCAAATTTCGATCGCCAACAAAATAGATGTAAAAGCCGCACAGCAAATACAACGCGATCATCATCCCGGCGTACGCGCCGATGCGAAGCACACGGTCGTGCCAATTCATCCGTCCGACAAGCGTTCGCCATTCGCGGCGCAGCAGATCCAACGAGCCGACGTCGATGGGGGTTCCCGCTTCGGCCAGTGTTGCTTCACCGCCGACGTAGGTCTTCAGGACCGGCGCGACATCGGCGGCTTTTTGTTGTCGGACCTGTTCACTGCGAACCGCGTCGTAGCTGAGTGTTTGAAAATCCGGCAACCGGGCGACGATCCAGTTCCCGATCATTTCGGCGGCGCGATCGGGATCTTGGACCTTGCCGTCGTTGAACGTGCTGCGAAAACGCTCACGCAAAAAGCGAATCATTTCGCTGCCCGCTTTGGCAATCCGGACGTCTTCAACGGACACCAAGTCGGCGCTGTCGTCGACGCCTTCCTGATACACAAAAATCACTTGCTGGTCGCCTTCGGAGGCGCTGTGTTTCAGGCCGTCCAACACGCCCTTGGCTTCAATGTATTCCTGCATCGTCGACCGGACGGCGCCTTTGACGGCGACCAATTCGGTATCGACCGCCGCGATGGCCTTGAGCAAATCGAAGCGTTTGCGGGCGTCCCATTCTTTCGCGTCATCGCCTTCGATTACCAATTGATCCAGCGCCGCCTTGGCGTCGGGGGTCAATTCCTCGAAGGTCGGCGCCGATGTGATCAAGAACAACTGGTTGGCCAATTCGCCACGCAATTGATCCAGCGGTTTGGTGCGATTGACGTAGTAAACGTTGATTTCGCGTCGTTTGCGTTCCCGCAATTCCTTGGTGGCATCTTCGTCGGGGACATCAAAGGTGATTCGTGTCACCAAGTCCCGGGCCGGGATCGCGCCCTCGCGGAACGCAAAGGGTGGCTTCCAAGTTTCGCAGGCCAGCAACAGCACGACGGCCGCCAGCACGGCCATCGTGACGCGGACGACCGTGTCCGATTTGTCGCCATCACGCCACCACGCCGACCACTTCGACGTTTCGATGCCGAGGTTGTCGATCCGTTGTTTGTTGTTGCGTTGCTTGTTTCCGCTACTCATGATCGCGACGCGATGCCTCCCTGTCGTAGGCATCGACGTCATAGGCATCGACAATGCGTTGGACCAAGCGGTGCCGCACGATGTCCTCGGCCTGCAAACGCACGAATCCGATGGCCTCGATTCTTTCGAGTCGCCGAATGGCGTCCCGCAAACCGCTGGTGACGCCGCGCGGCAGGTCTTGCTGTGTCGCGTCGCCGCTGACGACCATTTTGCTGCGTTGACCCATTCGCGTCAGAAACATTTTCATCTGGGCCACCGTCGTGTTTTGAGCTTCATCCAAAATGATGAAGGCATCGTTCAAGGTACGGCCACGCATGTACGCCAGCGGGATGACTTCGATGACTTCCTGTTCCATTAGATCACGCGCGGCATTGAAATCGATCATCTCGCCGAGCGCGTCCAGCAGCGGGCGAAGATACGGATTCAGCTTGGCTCGTAAGTCGCCCGGCAGAAACCCCAAGTTTTCGCCCGCCTCGACGGCCGGTCGCACCAACACGATTTTGCGAATCGCTTGCGCCTTTAATGCCTCGACGGCCGTGGCGACGGCCAAATACGTTTTGCCGCACCCGGCCGGCCCGGTCGCAAAAGTCAAATCGTGGTTGCGAATCGCTTCGACATAAACGGCCTGGCCCTTGGTCCGCGGCTTGATTTTTCGGCCCGCGTGTTGGACCTGAATTTCCTCGCCCATCCCCGGCCGCACGGGGATCGGTCCGCCGTCGCCATCGGCGTCGTCGACACCTTCCTCGATCGCCGCGTTGGTCACGTCACCGGGAAGCAATTCGCCTTGGGTGCGGCTGAGCTTGCGCAATCGTTCCAACGTTCGTTTGGCCGCGTCGACACTTTCGGCCTCACCCGCAATCGTGACGTTCCCTCCCCGCTGAGTGATTCGCACGTCAAACAACTTGCGAATCTTCCGAAGATTGACGTCCCGTGGCCCGAAGATGGCCAGAATTTCGTCAGGGTGGCTGATCGACAGCGTCGCTTCGGTCATGAATGAAGGCGGACGGCCTCAACGAATGGTGAACGCGGGCCGCATCCTCCAACACATGGTGAACCGGCCGTCGGGCATTGGCGAATTGTACGGCAATTCGACGCAGGCGATATCAAGGACCCATTCGGGTTCGCCTGATTTGTTGCCGGCCGCCGGGACGCATCCGGCCGAAGGTCTCGACCGCTAGGAACGCGAGAACCCGCAAAATACGGTCAATGGGCACCCAAACACGCGTCTCAGCCCACCGCCGCGAATCCACGCCGGGCGATCGCCTGCGAGTGAACAGAATATCACCCTGCCCGCCGGGACACCTTCGTGACTCATTGCTTTGGCCCGCGCTTGGGCTACCAGCCGACGCCCGAGGCGAACAACAGATAGGCCGGCAAGGACGCCGCAATCAGCGAATCGGTGACGTCCCAAACTCCGCCCATGCCCGGCAACCAATGCCCGCTGTCTTTTGCGCCGCACTCCCGCTTGACCATCGATTCGGCCAAATCGCCCAACATCCCGGCGACCGCCAAGACCGGCCCCAGAACCAAGGCTCCATAAAACGGATGGCTCAAGAATTCGATGGAGGGCTGTGCATTGGCGGAACTTTGATCGGGCATCAAAAACCGCAAGCACAGCCACGCGACCAAGGTCGCAAAGACCACACCGCCGACCGCACCCTCCCAGGTCTTTCCGGGACTGAGCTTGGGAATCAATTTGTGTCGACCCAAAGCGCGGCCGGTAAAATACGCCCCGGTATCACCCGACTTGGTGACCGCGATCATGACCCCGAC
>JBCCRW010000402.1:0-4797 GCA_039201055.1 Planctomycetota bacterium
CGCCATGGGCGGGTCGACCGCGAACGGCGAACCGACACGGATTTCCGGATCCAGAACATGCTGTTCAATGGAATTTTCGTCCGTTTGATCGACGGGGTCGTGTGGATTCTCCGGAAGTGGCGGCGACGTTGAATTCACGGGCAAGATGCGGTCCAAACGAAGTTGATTGCGGTATGTTGATCCGGGCGAGTATTCTAGCGTGGAGCGGGTCGCATGCGGATAAATGGGGCCCCGATCTCCAGGCAACCTGTCCCCAGGCACCTTGTCTTCAGCCAATCACACTGTCCCCAGCCAACCACAGCGGATAAACGTGCGACGGTCTGCATCGACTCCGAACCCAGAAGTAGCCGTTGTTCGCCAGAACACGGAACCGACCCCAAACGTAGCCGCGGTTCGCCAGAACACGGAACCAACCCCAGAAGTAGCCGCTGTTCGCCAGAACACGGAACCGACCACGAACACAAAACCGACCATTTTTTCCGGCTTCTGGCGAAGGCCAGCTACATACGGGCAACCAAAAATCACACCGGAACAAAGCAGCAGCCTGCAATCCTGTCGCCTCATGCGTGAAGCCCGTCGCTGCTTCGGAAACGTCGTGTTTTGGATCGCCGTGGTTTCCACGTTGACCTTTTCCCCCGCACTGGCCGCCGATCCGTTAAACGTCGACCCGCTGCCGCCCCAAGTGGCCGAGGCGTCCGCGGAGGCGATCGATTCGATGAACAACATTCGACTGCGGGAAGGTTGGTCGATCGAATTGCTCGCCGCCGAACCGGAAGTGGCAAACATCGTCGCCTTTGATTTGGATCGCAAAGGTCGTTTGTTCGTTTGCGAAACCTTTCGGCAAAACCGTGGCGTGACCGATAATCGAGGCCACGACAAGGAATGGCTGAAAGCGGATTTGGCGTCGCAAACCGTCCAGGACCGAATCGATTACCACAAACGTTTGCTGGGTGATGCGGCGATTACCTATGCCCAACATGACGATCGCATCCGGCGTTTGGTCGATACCGATGGCGACTTCAAATTTGACGTTTCGTCGGTGTTGGCCAACGGGTTCAACGGTTTGGAAGAAGGCACCGGCGCGGGAGTTTTGGCGATCGGCGATTCGGTGTACTACACCTGTATTCCCAAGCTCTGGAAATTGACGGATGCCGATGACGACGGCGTCGCCGAAAACCGCGTGGTTCTGTCAGATGGGTATGGCGTTCGCGTCGCGTTCCGCGGGCACGACAGCCATGGTTTGACGATGGGTCCCGATGGCCGACTCTACTTTTCCATCGGCGATCGCGGCTATCACATCACGACCGACGATGGCCGCGTGTTGGCCAACGCTTCTAGTGGGGCCGTGTTTCGCTGCGAGCCCGACGGTTCCGATTTAACGGTCATCGCCACGGGACTTCGCAATCCGCAAGAACTGGCTTTCAACGAAGTCGGCGATCTGTTCAGCGTCGACAACAATAGCGACAGTGGCGACCAGGCGCGAATTGTGCAAATCCTTCGTGGCGGCGATTCGGGCTGGCGAATGAACTATCAGTATTTGCCCGATCGCGGCATCTTCAATCGTGAATCGATTTGGAAACCGCTGTCGTCCGAGCAAACCGTTTCGATCGTTCCGCCGATCAAGAATTTCACCGATGGCCCCAGCGGGTTGGCGTACTACCCGGGAACTGGTTTTGGCGAATCGCTTCGAGACCATTTCTTGATATGTGATTTTCGCGGCGGGCCGGCCAACAGTGGTGTCCGATCGTTTCGATTGGAAACCGACGGGGCCTACTATTCGGTTGCCGAAGACGACCAACCGATCTGGCAAAGTCTGATTACCGATATCGCCTTTGGCCCCGATGGTGGGTTGTACGTTAGCGATTGGGTCAACGGTTGGGACGGTCTGGGCAAAGGACGCGTTTATCGAATCACTTCGGATGCCGATTCCGGCGATCCGATCGTGGCGCAGGTCCGGGCGATGCTTGCCGAGGACGAGTCGACGCTTCCGGCCGATGAATTGGTCACTCGCTTGGGTCATCAAGATCGTCGCATTCGTTTGCAGGCCCAATTTGAATTGGCTCGCCGCGACGAAGTGGATCGGCTTTTGAAGACCGCATTGAATGTCGACAACCAGCGGCTGCCTCGTCTGCACGCCATCTGGGGTCTCGGTCAAATCGCCAGGCGTGACCCCGGGCATCGCTCGCGTCTGGCCGGACAAATGACAGCGCTGCTCGCCGACAATGCGGTCGAGGTGCGGCGGAGCGCGTGTTTGCATCTGGGCGAATACGGTGATGCGTCCAGCGATGCGGCACTTGAAAAGTGTCTGGCCGATGAATCGCCCCGCGTTGTGTATTCGGCCTTGCAATCGGCGGTCCTGCGGAAGATCGACGCTTTTGCGGGCACGGCGGTCAGCATTGCCGATTCCGCTGCAAAACGGGATCCGGCGCTCCGGCATGCGGTAATTTATTATCTGGCGAAAACCCAGTCGCCGGAAAATCTGCTGCAGATGGTTTCCAAGCAATCCGCGTTTGGACGACGCCTGATTGTCGCGGCGCTGCGCCGACAAGACAGCGGTCGGATTCTGGAATTGCTTTCTGATGACGATCCGTTGGTCGTTCGCGAGGCCGTTCGTGCAATTCACGATTCAACGATCCAGGCCGCCTATCCGGCTCTGGCAGCGTTGTGTTCGCGGCCCGGTGTATTGGCACGTTTGGATGATGAAGCGATCCGTCGGATCATTAGCACCAATGATCGACTTCGCGATGCCGATTCCGCCAAGCGGCTCGGTGAATTGGCCTGCTTGCCGGGTCTTTCCGAACAACGTCGCATCGAAGCACTCAACATCCTGGGAAGCTGGGCCGAGAGCGTCGATATCGATCGCTACGACCATGCGTTTCGCCCGATTCAGGCGGGCAAGATGTCCGACGCGGCCGCGGCGGTGCGTGCAAAATTGGATTTGCTGATGGCATCAACCGACGCCATCCGCGGCGCGGCGGTCGAGGCCGCTTCGCGTTTGGGGGTTCGCGAGATCGCACCGCAATTGGCCAGCCGCGTCAATGACGAATCCGCGTCACCCAAACTACGCGCCAAATCGCTCGAGGCGTTGGAACGGCTGGATGCCAAGTTGGCCCTGGAAAAGGCAGCCCAGGTCAAGCCCTCGCAGGGTGGGATTCTGTTTCGCGTTGCACTGCGGATTTTGTCGCGTCAAGCTCCCGACAAATCGATGGCAACATTGATCCAGGCCACCGAGTCGAATCAGGCGAAGACTCGAGCTTTGGCGTGGGACTTGATCGCCCTGCGGAAAACGCCCGAAGTGACCGCGGCCCTGGAATCCGCCGTCTTGGCGTACACCGAAGGCACGCTGCCCAAAGACGTTGAATTGAACGTCATCCAGGCCGCACGTGACCGCGGTGACGCCGCAACCAAACAACGACTGGAATCCCATTTGGCGTCGCTGCAACAAAACGATCCACTGGGTGCTTACTTACCGTCGCTGCATGGTGGCGATGTCGAAGCCGGGCGGAAGTTGTTTTTTGAAAAGACGGAATTGTCCTGTGTTCGTTGCCACAAAGTGAACCGGAGTGGCGGTGAGGTCGGACCCGTCCTGACGACCATCGGCAAGGACCGGGATCGCCGCTATCTGCTGGAGGCCATCACGATGCCCAATGCGGCGATCGCCAAAGGATACGAGACCGCCGTTGTGCAAACCGAGTGGGGCGACACGCTGACGGGAATTGTTGCGTCCGAAAATGAAGATGAATTGACGTTGGTTCAAGCCGACGGCAGCCAAGTTACCATCGATCCAAACGAAATCATCGGGCGGAAGAAAGGGAAGTCCTCGATGCCGGCCGACTTGGTCAAGCTGATGACGCCCCGCGAACTTCGCGACCTGGTCGCCTACTTGGACAGCTTGAAGGTCGATCCGCGAGCGGGTTCCAACGAGGTGGAGTAGTGGCATCGCCGCTGCGTTTGACGCACGTTTCACACCGCGCGATGGCGACCGATTTTGTCGCCTATCTTCCACCGCACGTTCCTCAGTACAGCGTCGATCGAGCCTTGGACGCCCTGGAGGAACTCGATCGCATCGAGGCCCGTTTGACGGTCTACCGCCCCGACAGCGACGTTTCAAAGATCAATGCTTCCGCCGGCATTGCGGCGGTGCGTGTCGACGCCATGACGCTGCGCTTGATCAGACGCTCGATCGAATTGTCGCGGCGATCGGAAGGCCGATTTGACATCACCGCCGGACCGCTGGTCGATGCCTGGGGATTCGGTATGCGTCGCGGGCGAAAACCCAACGATCAAGAGATCGCGGCCGCAACGGCGTTGGTCGGATACGAAAAGATCGAGATCGATGAAACTCGCTCAAGCGTGCATCTTCCGCTGTCGGGAATGAAGATCAACTTGGGAGCCATCGGTAAAGGCTTTGCGTTGGACTTCATCGCCGATCGCTTTCGGTGCGAGGACATTGACGACTTTCTGATCCACGGCGGCGCCAGCAGCGTCATCGCGTCGGGCAATCCGCTGGCCAGTGACGATCCCGCCGATAATCCGGGCGATGATCGCGATGAAGATCACGGTCGTGCCCCCATCGACGGTGGGGACGTCGCATGGACCGTGGGGGTGGCGCATCCGACCAAACCCAAACGAAGCGTCGGTCAGATCAAGTTGCGTGATGCCGCAATGGCAACCAGTGGCAGTGGCAAGCAGTTTTTCCATCATCGCGGAAAACGCTATGGCCATGTCATCGATCCGCGGAGCGGTTATCCGGCGGGCGAGTTGCTTTCGCTAACGCTGATTACAAAGAGTGCAACC
>JBCCRW010000403.1:0-4774 GCA_039201055.1 Planctomycetota bacterium
AGCCGCCCGATATCGCCGGCACCGTCCAGCAGGCTGTAATGGCTGTGGCAATGCAGATGCACGAATGGCCGATTCGATGAAGTGCCAGAATCGAGTCCGTTGGGGCTGGCTTGAATCATTTGCGAAAAAGTCAAACTTTGACGAATAGCGGAGGAAACGCGGGTGCTCTGATTCTATCGGCAAGTGCAAATGGGTTCGCGGGGCGGAACAACTTTCGGGGCATCCGGGATGCCGATTCAGGTGTCCGGATGGGAAAAGACGATGGCTCGAATTGGCGAGCTCTTTTTTTTCCCCCGCTTCAACGATTTATGGCCGACGCAGCGCATCCGGACGAATCCAAGCCTCGCTTTGCCCGCGACACGTTTTCGCTGGGTTTGCTGGCCCTAACGCTGCTGCTGACGCTGTCGTTGGTGACCTACCGGGCGGCGGATCCGGTGCCCGCGCCGGGATGGCCATTAGCCGAAGTTTACCGTCCCGATCCGCTGGTTTACCCACCCGGGGGACAAATCACCAACGCTTGTGGGCGTTTGGGGGCCCTGCTGGCGGATTGTCTGCTGAGCAACCTTGGTATTTCGGTGGTGGTGTTGATCGCGGGTCTGGGCGGCGTCACGACGGCGTTGCTGTTCCGCGGCAAGGTCAATGCGCCGGTCCTGCGGTCGTTAGGTGGGACGATTTTGCTGGTTTCGGTGGCCGGGGCGGGCGGCTTGGTTCGCACGCCGATCGATGGTTTGCCCGTCTATGGCAACGGCGGCCGTTTGGGCGGCATGCTGAGCTATTGGTTGCTGGATCATTTCGCACCGGCGGGAGCGTGGATTTTGGTCATCACGGCGACCTGCGTGGGGTTGCTGCTGGTTTCCGACTACGCGCTTTTAATCGCGGGCAAAAAAGTCGTCGCCGGCGGCAAGATGGTTTCCGTCGCGGGGGCTCGCCGGGCCGCCGCTCATATGCCCAGCGTTCGCCGCCGCCGGCAACCGTTCACCGATTTGGAACAACCGATCGTGCTTGAAGGCGAGGACGAAGCGTCGCAAGCCGACGATCTGGCTCGCGAAGCGATGCTTCGCCGCACCGATGGTGAAGCTTCGGCCATTCGTGTCAAAACGCCCCGCAAATCTCGATCCGCCGCATTGGCGGCAACTACCGCAGGTGTGGGGGCCGCCGTCGGCGCGGCGGCAAGTTTGTTGGGTGGCGGTTCCAAACACAGTGAAGGTGACCAAGCCGCTGCCGAGGAATTCGAAGAAGACTTTGACGGCGACGGTTCCTGGGAAGACGACGATGCGGTTGCCGAAGCGGACAACGCGGATGTCGAAGATTCGGATGTCGACGATGAAGACGATTCGGATTCCGAATATCGCGAGCTTGCGACCGAAGGCGAAACCTTGGAACTGCGCCGGGACACTTCCCACGAAACTCCCGAGCCGCCGCACGAACTTCGGATCAAGGTTCCCGGCCAGACCGGTAAAAAATCACCGGGCAATGATGAGGATTCGTTGCTGGATCAAATGATTGAAAATGCGCCCAGCGGCGATGATTATCATTTGCCTCATATCGAATTGCTGACCGAATCCGATGATATATGTTACGACGATCAATTGGATGAAGTGCGTCGCAAGGCACGGGTCTTGGAAGCGACTTTTAAGAATTTTGGTTTCAATATCCGTGTGGTTGAAATTGAAACCGGGCCCGTCATCGCACAATATGAGATTGAACTCGAGGCCGGTCTGCGGCTGAGCAAGATCACGGGCTTGGCGGATGACGTGGCGATCGCGTTGCGGGTGCCGAGTGTCCGAATTGTCGCGCCGATTCCTGGTAAGAACACGGTCGGTATCGAAGTTCCCAACGAAACGCGACAGGTCGTGCGGCTGCGCGATGTGATTGAGGAATCCGGCGGGAAAGCCAACAA
The DNA here is from genome assembly GCA_039201055.1 of Planctomycetota bacterium. Lineage (GTDB taxonomy): Bacteria > Planctomycetota > Planctomycetia > Pirellulales > Pirellulaceae > Rubripirellula. The sequence continues at coordinate 1,901 of JBCCRW010000403.1, forward strand.
GATGAATATCCCGGTTTTTCTGGGCCAGGATGTTTCGGGCAACCCGCTGGTGGTGGATTTGGCAAAAATGCCACACCTGTTGATTGCCGGTCGAACGGGTACGGGTAAATCGGTTTGTTTGAACGCGATAATCTGCAGCATTTTGATGTCTTGCCGGCCCGATGAAGTCCGGATGTTGATGATTGACCCGAAGATGGTCGAGCTCTCCGGATACGGCCGACTGCCGCATCTAATGCATCCGGTGATCACCGATATGAAGAAGGCGGAGGCCATTCTGGCTTGGGCGGTCGACAAGATGGAGGAGCGTTATTCATTGCTTGCCAAGGTTGGCGTTCGACATATCAATAGTTACAACGATTTGGGCCGCGAGGAAATCATGCGGCGTTTGGAAGTCGACCCCGAAGACGGCGCCGATGGCTTTCCGGATCGATTGCCGTTTATTGTCATTGTCGCCGACGAAATGGCGGACCTGATGATGACGGCGGGCAAGGATGTCGAACAACATATCATTCGATTGGCTCAAAAGAGTCGTGCGGTTGGCATTCACCTAATCTTGGCAACGCAAAAACCGACCGTCGATGTCATCACGGGACTGATCAAAAGTAACTTGCCGGCTCGCTTGAGTTTTCAAGTGGCCAGTAAAACGGACAGCCGGGTGGTGTTGGACGAAAATGGTGCCGACAAGTTGTTGGGCAATGGCGACATGCTGTTTCTGTGGCCGGGCACCAGCACGTTGATTCGGGGTCAGGGAACGTATTTGTCCGATGACGAAATTGATTCGGTTTGCGGTCACTGCAGCACGACGGAGCAGAGCTTTGTTGGTGAACTGATGAACTTGAAAGTTGCCGAAGAGGAAGGCGAGGGCACCGGCACAACGATGGAGCAGATCAAGAAGCGGGACGAGCTTTACGATAGCGCGATTGAGGTGGTGATTCGCGAGGGTCGGGGTTCGTGTTCGCTGTTGCAGCGTTGTTTGGGCATCGGCTACGGCCGCGCGGCCAAGTTGATCGACTACATGGCCGAGGACGGTGTGGTTGGCCAGTACAATGGGTCGAAGGCGAGGGAGGTGATTTTGACGATGGCCCAGTGGCAGGAAATGCAGGGCTTGGAGGTTGATGCGGAGTCGGAATCCGGCGGCGACGATTGGGAGTCGGACGATTCGACCGGTGGGAACGATTCGGTTGGTGGTGACGGCGACGACGAAGAAGATTACAGTCCGCCGTTTGAGGTCAGTGAAGCGGCTGATCCTTCTGACGACGAGTACGAAGATTACGAATGAGCAACCATCACAGCCCGGGCTACAGCCTGTCGGTTCGCCTGCGTTATCCCGATTCACCCGGCGCCCTGGGCCGCCTGACGTCGACCATCGGATTGGCCAACGGGCTGATCGGCGCGATCGACGTGGTCGGGTCCGCCGAGGGTCAAATTACACGCGACTTGACAATCAGTGCGACAACGGTCGAGCACGGCGAGGAAATCGTCCAGGCCCTTCGCGGCATGGAAGAACTGGAAGTCGTCCACGTGTCCGACCGCGTGTTTCTGATGCATTTGGGCGGCAAGTTGGAGATGACGCCGCGGGTGCCCGTGAAGACTCGCGACGATTTGTCGATGGCATACACGCCGGGTGTGGCACGCGTCTGCACGGCGATCGCCAATGACCCCGATTCGTCGTACAACCTGACGATTCGCCGCAACACGGTGGCCGTGATCAGCGACGGGTCGGCCATCCTGGGGCTGGGCAATTTGGGGCCGCTGGCCGCGATGCCCGTGATGGAGGGCAAGGCGGTTTTGTTCAAGGAATTTGGCGACGTGGATGCGTTTCCAATTTGCTTGGACACCCAGGATCCCGAGAAGATTATCGAAACCTGCAAGATTTTGGCGCCGAGTTTTGGGGGGATCAATTTGGAGGATATTTCGTCGCCGCGATGTGTCGAAATCGAACGGCGTTTGGAAGCCGAATTGGAGATTCCCGTTTTCCATGATGATCAACACGGCACCGCCATCGTGGTGCTGGGCGCGCTGTACAACGCGTTGTCACTGGACGATCGATCGTTTGAGAACATTTCGGTCGTCATCAACGGCGCCGGTGCGGCCGGCAATGCGATCGCGGGCTTGTTGAAGCGAGTTGGCGTGACGCAAACGGTCGTTTGCGATCGCAGCGGTGCGATTTATCAGGGCCGTGATGGGTTGAGCGAAGTCAAGCAGGAGATCGCCGAACAAACCAATCCGGATCGCAAAAGCGGTAGCCTGTCGGCGGTGCTCCGCGGTGCGGATGTGTTCATTGGCGTGTCGGCCAAAGACGTGCTGACGGTCGCCGACATCCAAGCGATGAACGCCGACCCGTTCGTGTTTGCACTGGCCAATCCGGACCCGGAAATCTCTCCCGCATTGGCAACACCGCACGTCAAAGTCATGGCGACGGGGCGTTCGGATTATCCAAACCAGATCAATAACGTGCTGTGCTTTCCCGGATTGTTTCGTGGCGTGTTGGACGTTCGGGCTCGGGAAGTGAACTTGGACATGAAGATTGCTGCCGCCAAAGCGATTGCCGGGACGATTCGTGCCGAGGACGTCGCGGCGGAATACATCGTGCCCAGCGTGTTTGATCGCCGTGTCGCGCCGGCGGTGGCCAAGGCGGTTGCCGAAGCGGCCATTCGCACGGGCGTGGCCCGAAAGGCGGCTCCGCCCCCACAGGCGGGCTGATTTGCTCGGGGTAGCCGTTGTTCGCCAGAACACGGAAGCGGGTGGGGAGGCACGGCTTCTGTCTTCCGGCTTCTGTCTTCCGGCTTCTGTCTTCCGGCTTCTGTCTTCCGGCTTCTGTCTTCCGGCTTCTGTCTTCCGGCTTCTGTCTTCCGGCTTCTGTCTTCCGGCTTC
>JBCCRW010000404.1:0-4772 GCA_039201055.1 Planctomycetota bacterium
CGATGAATTCGTTTTCATTCCCCTTCCTTCATCCTTTCACCGTCACTCGATGCGTTGGTGTGGGACGACCGGGCCGCAACGCATTGGCATGCAAATTTTCACAGCGGGCTGCATGGGTCGTCACCCACGCGTCGACCTGCTGTCGGATGATGTTTTCCAGTTCCGATGGGTCCATCGCGACGCGCGCGTTCACCAGCAACTGGATGCTGCCACCGACCGGTCGTCCGGCCAGCAGCCCGACATCCACACCGCCGGAGCTGTCGACAACATTGGCGACCGCTTGCACATCGTCGCCACGGACGGACGCTTTGAGGTGAGCGATTTCGGGAGGACCCGTTTCACCCGGGTTGCCGGCGGAAGTCGCAATCACCGCAGCCATTCGCCGAAGCAGTTCCTGCACCATTTCGTCCGGATCGATTTCCGATTCCAGATCAAGGGTTGCCGCCAGGTTTACCCATCCCAGTTCGGCTTCGCCGTCGGCATAGACGTCATAATCGATGTCCAGCAGTCGACCGCCGGGCAGCGTGTCCGACTGGATCATTTCGATGACTTGGTCGACACCTTCGCCGGTGCGTGGGGAGATCGCGAGTACGGGAACGCCGGGTGCCGCAATCGACAAGCGCTCGCGCAGCAGCTGGATTTGTTCGCTGGAAAGTTGATCGCTGCGGCCGATCATCAAATAATCTGCCTCCTCGAGCTGCTTGCGGAAAATGTATTCCGCCTGCGGTGAAAAGCCGCTTCGTTTACCCTCGTCAGCGGCCAAAATCCTTTGGCCGTGCGATGGTTTTAGCAGCACACCGAAGGGCGACACTCGAAATCGCTCACCCAGTTGCTGCTGCATCGGCAGCACCACGGTTGCGACCAAATCCGTGCACGAACCGACCGGTTCGGCCAACAACAAATCGGGGACGTTTTGGCCACCCAGCGAATCCGCCGTCTCGATCAAGTGGTCAAAGCTGCAACAAAAGCACGCACCACTGACCTCACCGACCGTAAATCCCAGCGAACGCAGATGTGCTGTGTCGACCAGGTCGGCCGCTTGGTCGTTGGTGATCAGGCCGACGCGTTTACCCTGGGCCGCGTAGCGGGAGGCGATTTGGCCCAGCAGCGTGGTTTTGCCGGCCCCGAGAAATCCGCCAATCATGGCGAATCGAACGGGTGAATGGTTTGACATACGATCCTCGATTGGATGGTTAAAATGCGGCGCCGCTCGTCAAGCGTTCGTCCGGCTTCTATCTTAACGGGACCCTTGACTTGCGATGCACCCCGCCATCCCCAACCCTGCCGTTTCACGTTTCATGCCCCAGACCGATGCCGCCCCGGTGGTCACCGACACCGCGACCTACGACACCATCATCATCGGCGCCGGAATGAGCGGTCTGGCGGCGGGGATCCGGCTGGCCCACTACGACCAACGCGTCTGCATCCTCGAACGCCACTACACGATCGGCGGTCTGAATTCGTTTTATCGCATGGGCGGACGGGATTACGACGTCGGGCTGCACGCGATGACCAACTACGCCACCAAAGCCGATAAGCGTGGGCCGCTGGCAAAACTGATTCGCCAGCTTCGCTTTCGTTGGGAAGATTTCAAGCTGGCCGAACAAATCGGGTCATCGATCCGCTTCCCCGGCGCCACGCTGAACTTTACCAACGACATCGAATTGCTCCGCTCGGAAATCGCCGACCGGTTCCCCGACCAGGTCGACGGCTTCGATCGACTGTGCGGATCGCTATTGGACTACACCGACATGGATGGCGATCACCCGCTATTCATGAAATCGGCTCGAGCCGTCTTGGCCGAAACGATCACCGATCCGCTGCTGTGCGAAATGTTGCTGTGCCCGCTGATGTGGTATGGCAATGCACGGGAAGACGATATGGATTTCGGGCAATTCTGCATCATGTTCCGCGCGTGCTATCTGGAAGGTTTTGGACGACCTTTCAAAGGTGTGCGGGTGATCTTAAAAAACTTGGTCAAGAGATTTCGCGGCCTCGGTGGTGAGTTGAAATTACGCAGCGGCGTGGCATCGATTCGCGTTGAAAATGGCAATGCCGTCGGTGTGGTGCTCGACGATGGCACCGAGCTTACCGGCAAGCGTATTTTGTCCTCCGCCGGAAACCTGGAAACGCTGCGGATGTGCGATGACATCAGCGAAGTCGATGTGGCCAAAGCGGGGCAGTTGTCATTCATCGAATCGATCTCCATTCTCGATCGACAACCGCAGCAAATGGGATTTGATCGCACCATCGTGTTTTACAACGACAGCGACCAATTTCATTGGAAGCGACCCGCCAATGACATTTGCGATCCTCGCACCGGCGTGATTTGTTCGCCCAATAATTATCGTTATGACGATGACGAAGGCCAATTGGCCGATGGCATTATCCGCATCACGACCTTGGCCGATCCCGATCGTTGGTGCGAATTATCCGAATCGCAGTATCGCGCCGAGAAAATGAAACAATACGATCGCTCGGTCGCCGCGTCGGTGCAATTCATGCCCGACTTTCGCGGTCACGTCATCGACACCGATGTCTTCACACCCAAGACGATTCGCCGCTTCACGTGGCACGACAACGGTGCCGTTTATGGGGCACCGGACAAACAGCTCGACGGCACCACGCATTTGACCAACGTTTTCTTGTGTGGCACCGATCAGGGCTTTGTCGGCATCGTGGGTGCCATTGTCAGCGGCATCAGCATGGCCAACCGCCACTGTTTGGTTTAGCGAATTCAGCAGCTCGCCTCTTAGTAACTCGCCTCATAGTAGCTCGCCTCTCCGAGGCGAATTGAATGAAACGCCCCGGCGAGGCGTGCTACTTTGCCTGCCTCACCGCAGCTCGCCTCTCCGAGGCGAATTGAATGAAACGCCTCGGAGAGGCGTGCTACTTTGGCGTCGCCGGCAACATTCGCACCTGGATATTGCGGAATGAAACCGGGTCGTTGTGACCGGCGAAACCAAAGTGCCCACTGGCGCGGTCCTTGCCCGGATGGGGGCTATCGGCCATGTAATCGGTGACTTCGGCAAGGTCCGCGTCCAAAATCGGATAGCCGTTCAGTTCGACATAAACTTTTGAGCCGACGACTTCGACTTGTTGGAAATTCCATTGCCCCGTCGGGCGCAAATAACCCCGCTTGGCCGCCACCATGCCATACGCACTGCCATGCGCCTGTCGCGGGTCGATGTTCTTGTATTTGGGATGCTCAGTATCCAATACCTGCAACTCCGTCATCGCCTGGTAAGCAGGATTTCCTTTCAATGGTGCTCGAATCGCCAAACCGTTGTTGCCACCGGGCGGCAATTGGAACTCCAGACGAATCGCAAAGTTGGAATACTCTTTTTCGGTCAATAGATTTCCACCCTGACCGGCCTTGCAACGAATCGCACCCTCGACCACTTCATAACTGTCTCGGTCACCCGTCCAGCCTTGCAGATCTTCGCCATTGAACAGCGGCCGATAAGCAACCTTTTCATGCTGGTCCAAAACCTCATTGGCTTCGTCCGTCGACAATTCGCGAATTGCCAAATGACGCCAGCGAATTTCGCCGCCGTGAGTTTGCAATTGAATGCCCCCTTTGCGAAACAAAGGTGACTTGCGATCCCAATAATTTTCCATGATCGCGTGATCGACGACCAATTGCCCGTTCAAAACAACGGTCGTCCGCGCGCCCACCTGGCGAATCTTGACGGTGTTCCATTGTCCCAACGGTTTGTCCGCCAATACCAGCGGGTTTTTGCCGGGGGCGCCGGCCGAGTTGTTCCACAAACCGCCGCTGCCAAAATAGTTTTGTTGCTTAAACTGGCCGACATTGGTCACGTCCCAGATTTGGACCTGCGGCGTATCCTTCAAATAGATGCCGCTGTCGGCCAGCGGGACCGTGCGATACTCCAGGTACAATTCGTAGTCTTCGTAATCGCGATCGGTTACCAAAAACGGTCCCTTGCCGTCGTTGATGATCTCGCCATCTTTGACACGCCAATGTGCCTGGGTTTGTTCGGCCCATTGGGCCAATAACTGCTGGCGTTCGGCGTCCGGCTTGGCCTCCAACACCCTCGGGTTCATCGTTTTTTCGCCGTGCCAACCGTCCAGGGACTTTCCGTCAAAGATCGCGGTAAAGCCCGCCGGAATGTCAGCGCGAGCGTCAACGCCCAGCATCAAAACGCCGCCCAGCATCAAAAGGGTCGCCAGGCCGAAAAGAACTTGCGAAAAACAGGTGGCGGAATTCAAGGGCATTCGTGGCATGTCGCAGATCAAAATAGAGGTGGGGGCCAATCCGGGTTGGCAGATCAGGCGGGCTCGGATTCAAAAACGCATCGGCGATTGTAGCCCCAACGAATCCACCGGGAAAAGCAAACACTCCACCGGGAATATTCATCACGGCGGATTCGCTTGGCCCATGTCTCGGCCAGAAGCGGCGGTGATTTCGTTTGTTGACCGCAACCAGCCGCGGCAACCGAGTGGCTAGACTGAGACGCCCGGACGACGGCGGACCGCAAAAAACCTTGGCCAATTCAATCCCAATGAGCTCTCGAATCCTTTTCCTGCGATGTGAACTGCTGCTGCTGGCCGCGATTTCGCTGGCACATCCGGTTTGTTGTCGTGCGGGCACCGCGTCCGACGCAGCGGAATCGAAGCCCGCGGCCAAGCGTCCCAACATTGTGTTTTTCTTCGCCGACGATCAAACCACCAGCACGCTGGGGTGCTATGGCAACGAGATCGTCCAAACGCCCACGATCGACGCACTGGCCCGCGACGGCGTTCGCTTC
>JBCCRW010000405.1:0-4768 GCA_039201055.1 Planctomycetota bacterium
CGAAGGTGTGGCGACAGCCACGCGTCGGGTCAGATAACGTTTGCTTCGGTCGAATGCGTCTCTGTGCAAGTGCCCGGCTCGCGGCTGTCGCCGCAATCTCGGCTCACCGGAAACCGGCCGCACAGGTGAGCCGAAGGTGTGGCGACAGCCACGCGTCGGGTCAGATAACGTTTGCTTCGGTCGAATGCGTCTCTGTGCAAGTGCCCGGCTCGCGGCTGTCGCCGCAATCTCGGCTCACCGGAAACCGGCCGCGCAGGTGAGCCGAAGGTGTGGCGACAGCCACGCGTCGGGTCAGATAACGTTTGCTTCCGCAGAAAACTTTTCGGTGCGATACCCGGCCCGTCGCTTGAAGCTCCAGTCACGGCTCACAGACATCGTCCGCGCAGCTGAGCCGCTGGCCGAGCTGTAAGCGAATCCACGGGTACCACGAATCGAAGGTTCGCATTTACGACGCTTCGACATCGCCGGCACAATCGTGATCAAGCGGCGGCTTTTTTCGTTCCCGCGAACGATCATGACCCGACGTGTCATACCGTCCCGGTAAACTTTCCGCCATGGAATTTACCCCTGTCCATCGTCTGATTGAAACATCGCCGGCGATTCGCTTGTTGGCGTCGCAGCACGCCGCGTTTGTGCTGTTTTTTCTGCACCGGCAGTTCAAGGGCGATACCGACGCGGGTTCGGCGATTGATCATGACGACTTGCGGGAACGGCTGTCGTTGTTTCAGCAAGACCTTCGCGAAGACGGCTTCGTTGAACTCGCTTCGCCGGCGGACACCTATCTGACGGCATGGTCCGATCAAGGCTGGCTGCGACGCTTTTTGACGTCTGATTCGAAGTTGCCCAAATATCAACTGACCCGTCACGCCGAGGACGCGTTGCGGTTCGTGGATTCCTTGCTGACCCGGCAGTCGCGCTTTGTCGGCACCGAAAGCCGATTGCGCTTGGTCATCGAAACGCTGACCGACATCGTCAGGGGAGCCTCCACCGATCCCGATCGACGCCTGGAAGAATTGCGACGCCAACGCGACGAGGTGCAGCGGCAAATCGACGAGATTGCCGCCGGTGGAGTGGTTCGGACCTACAAGGATGCGGAGCTACGAGACCGCTTCCAAACCGCCCTGGAATTACTCAAAACCCTGCAGGGAGATTTTCGAGCGGTGGAGGATCGCTTTGCCGAAATCGCACGCGAAGTTCACTCGCAAACACAAACCCTGCAATCACCGCGAGGTCGCATCCTTTCGAACGCTTTGGATGCCGAGGAGTTGGTCCGAAAAGAGGACGAGGGCGTCAGCTTTTATGCGTTTGTGGCTTTTTTGTTTTCACCGCGGCAGCAGGAGCATTTGCGTGGGGTCTTGGTGGAGTTGGCCAAATTGGAATCGTTGCGGGAGGACCGCGACGGTCTACGTCGCGTTCGCGGCATGCTGCCCGCGCTCCTGGCCGAAGCCGAGAACGTGTTGCGACAAAACGGGCGACTGAGCGAAACGCTGCGGCGGCTACTGGACACGGACTCCATCGATCATCGACGCCGATTGGCCGAAGTGCTTCGCGAGGCGAAGTCCGCCGCGGCATCCCTTTTTCATGATGTTCAAAACGATCCAGCCGAATTCCCGTCGCCCGAGATCGGTTTAGAAGTCGCGACGATGCGAACACCCCGCTCGATTTTCAGCCGTTCGTTTTGGTCGGCACCTCAGACCTTGGCCTCCGAAGCCATCGACGCGGAGGTCGATCTGCGAGCCGCCACCGACGCGTCGATGAAATTGGCGGCACTCGAGCGACTCGAATGGCGACAAATGCGTACCGCCCTGGCGGAACTTGCCGACCGCCAATCGGTGGTGTCCTTTCAGGAGATCGTTGCCCATCGCCCGCCACGCGCGGGCATGGTCGAATTGATCGGGTGGCTGCAAATCGCTCACCAGGATGGTCACTCGATCGATGAATCGGCTCATGAAACCATCCTGGTCGACCTGCCGGCCACGCGAGGCTCCGGTGCACCGGTTCGCACTCGTGTCCGTGTCCCGGTTGTGCGATTTCAGCGCGACCGCGTTGTACGTGTGCTCGGACCAGGTCCCGCCAAACCCCGGTAGATCATGTTTGAAGAGACCGAAAGCGGAAAGTTCGCCGAGGACACGTTTCCCAAGCCGGTGCCGTGGTCGCCGGCCGCCGTGCGATTGTTGCAGGGGATCATCTATCACGACGATGCGGGTGACACTTGGGACCGGGTGCTTGAAAACAAGACGCCGCTCTCCGACTACTTCGCGCGCATCGGCGTCCGGCTGGTCGTCGATGAAGAAAACGGCATGGCCTACCTTCGGCAAATCGAACCGGAATCTTTGCCGAGCGACTATCCGGCGATTCCGACGCTGTTTCGTCGTTCGCCAATGGGTTTTGAACAATCAATCTTGTGCGTCATTCTGCGTGATGAACTGCGGCAGTTTGACGAGTCGATCACCCACGACGAACGGCTTGTGATCGAGCAAGCCGACCTCTTAAAAATGTGGATCGAAATTCGCGCCGGCGGTGCCACAAAAAGGACGCCATCAAAAGACAAGACGCCATCAAAAGACAAGACGCTGTCAAAAGACAAGACGCCGATCAACGACAAGCCGCTTCGGAATGATGAGGTGCGATTAAACAGGGAACTAACGGCACACCTGAAAGGTCTGCAAGAACTCAAAATCGTCAAGCCGTTTTCCGATTCGCCGCCGAGTTGGGAAATCCGTCCCATCCTCAAAGCCCGGCTTTCGCTAGCCGATTGGGAACGACTGACGCAAGATTTGAGGAACGAAATCGAGCGTCGGAAGCTCTCCGCCACGACGGAAACGGCGAACAAGCAATCATGAACGAAGCGAGCCAGTATCCCGGGTTTCGGTTGCACCGGCTGGAACTGTTTAACTGGGGAACGTTCGACCAAACCGTGCACTCGCTTTGCCCCGCTGGCGAATCGGTGTTGTTGGTCGGTGAAAACGGTGCTGGCAAATCGACGCTAATTGATGCCGTGTTGACGCTGCTGGTTCGACCCGGCGTTCGCAACTACAACGTCGCCGCGGGCGCGGGGAAAAAGGAGCGGGATGAGACCAGCTACATCCGCGGCGCTTATGACAAGTTCGCGGACCAGGACGACCGGCTACGGACTCGGTACCTTCGCGATCGCAGGGATTTCCACACGGCACTCTTGGCGGAACTTCGATGCACCGCGTCATCCAAGATCGTCACCGTGTGCCAAGTGATGCACGCGGGCGCCGATCGCCGGGTGGTGTGGTACGGCATCAGTACTGACGAGCGCTCGATTGCCAACGATTTGTCTCGCTTCGATTCGGTCAAGTCGATCAAACGCGAAATGGAAGTGGCGGGATGGGAGGTGACCGATTCGTTCACCCAGTATCACGCCAGACTGCAACGAAAGTTGAAGTTTAAGCCGAAGGCGATGGATGTTTTCAACCAAACCGTCGCGGTCAAGGATGTCGCCAAGTTGAATGACTTCATTCGCACGCACATGTTGGAAAAGAAGTCTTACAGCAGCAAGGTCGATAAGCTGCTTCGCCATTTTGCCGAGCTGAGCGAAACCTATCGGAAGCTTCTGGAAGTTCGAGCCCAAGCCGAGTTGCTGGTTCCGATTGACCGCGCCGGGACGGACCACGAATCCATTGCTGCCAAACTTCACGACCTGACTTCGCAACGTCGGTGGTTGAACTGGTACTTCGACGACGCCACCGCGACGATGCTGGAGCCACTTTGTGCGGAATGGACCGACAGGGTGGGTGTGCTGACCGGCGAGGTCGCTTCTTTGGATCAGCAAATCGATCAACACGGTTTGGAAATCGGCGCAGTGCAGGCCCAAGTGGACGGGTACGGTGACGGGCGAATACGGACTTTGCAGCAAACCCGTAGAGAGCAGCTTGCCGAATCCGGTCGCAAACGAGCGCTGCATGACGAGATCCAGCGAATTGCAACGGAATGTTCTTTGCGTTGCGATTTCACTTCACTGACACGCTTCGACTCGGCTCGACAGCGGATTCGTGAACATTGCGATCGTTTGCAAGTTCAGAACGAGCAGTCGGATGATCGGCGGATGGAATTGCTCGTGCAAATTCAAGCGTGCGCGGCCGAACGCGCCGCCGAAGAGGCCGAGTTGGAATCCCTTGGACGCCGAAAAAACAACCTGCCCAGCCATTTGATCGACGTTCGTGACGGCTTGTGCGAAACGCTGCGATTGGCGGGACGCGATCTGCCGTTTGCCGCGGAGCTGATCCAGGTGCGCCCCGAACACCTGTCCTGGGAAGCTTCGATCGAATTGGTGCTGGGCGGATTCGCGCGAACGCTGTTGGTCGAAGAAACCGTCTACAACGACGTGTCCCATTTGATCAACGATCGGCGGCTTCGGGATGGCCGCGGCGGAGGCGTGAAGATCGCCTACGATCGCGTCGGGCGCTTGTCCGGCCAACCGAGCGTGCCGGATGACCGGTTGGTGACTTTGTGCGACATGATCGATTACCGACCCGGAAACCCGTTATCGCCCTACGTCCGTGGCCGTCATCGCCGGTCCGTCGGCCGTTTGAAACGCGCGGATCGATTCACAGGCTTGGTAGCGAAACCGTCGTTCGATTTGGCCGCGGACGTAGGGCGATAACGGGTGTCCGGGTCGGTAGTCGATCATGTCGCACAAAGTCACCAACCGGTCATCCGGCACGCTCGGTTGGCCGGACAAGCGCCCGACGCGATCGTAGGCGATCTTCACGCCTCCGCCGCGGCCGTCCCGAAGCCGCCG
>JBCCRW010000406.1:0-4766 GCA_039201055.1 Planctomycetota bacterium
CCGATCGGATGGATTCGGCCAACGTCGACAGTGCCGACAACGAATCGGCCGAACAAGAAGTCGCGGATTTGGATTTGATTGCGGACTTTTCCAAACTGCTCGCCCGCATCACCGAGGCGCGGTCGCTGGTCGTCTACCTGGACCACTCGGTTCGTGGAGTCGACGTGTCCGCCGCCGAAGACGATCCCGACTCCGCTGTCATCGAAAGTGAAGGTTTTGAAGAACGTTCCGATGCCCTTTCACCCGCGGAAACCACTTCACCCGGGGAAACGACTTCACCAGCGGACACCACGGCGGATCCAGACCCAGAATCCTCCGCCGACTTTAGTGTCGCCGAGTCTGGTGACGAAGAATCCAGTGTCGACGAATCCAGCGCTGCAACCACACCGCTGCCCGCCACAAAAGAGGAATTGGTCAACGACGAACGCTGGACAAAATACTTGTCCGCCGATGCCAGCAACGCGGTCAAACAATTGGATGTCCTGGCCGAAACGGTTCGGAATTATCGAAGCGGAGTTCGCAATGGCCCCTTTGGACGGATCGTCTCGGAGGAAAAATACCATCGCGAAAGCGTCCGCGCATCGGCTTTGATTCGAACGTGGATGCGCGAATCGCTCGGCGGGACACTGTGGAGTCAGCTACGTTTGATCGCCAACCCCGGCGCCCAGGATTACCGCAATCTGTTGCAACGCGGCCGCGAAACATTGCAACCCCGATTCGTGTCGCTGACCAGTCGCACGGGAAGCTATGTGCTTCAAATCGGCGTCGGCTTGGTCGTGATGGTGATCGCGGTGTATTTCTTTTTGGTCGATGGTTCGCGAATGACTCGCACGCTGATGCGGCTGAGTCCGCTGGATGACAATTACGAAGAACAATTGCTGAACGAATTTGATCGCACCAGCCGGGCGGTTGTTTTGGCGAGTGTGTCCAGCGCGTTGGTGCAGGGGTTGTTGGCGGCCATCGCGTACTACTTCCTCGGGTTCAACAGTGTGATTTTGTTGTTCCTGTTGACATCCCTGATGGCGTTGGTCCCCTTTTTGGGCGCCGCATCGGTCTGGGTGCCGTGCGTGTTGTACCTGCTGGCCGTCGAAGAACGCATTGGAGCGGCCGTGTTTTTGGGGATTTATGGAATGACCGCGATCTCGTCGATCGACAACGTGATCAAGGTGTACGTTCTACAAGGACGATCGACGCTTCATCCGTTGTTCGCGTTGCTCAGCGTCCTGGGTGGCGTTACGGTTTTTGGCCCAATCGGCATCATCGTCGGGCCGATGGTCGTGGTGTTCCTGCAAACGCTGCTCGAGATTCTGAATCACGAATTGATGCAGGAGGAACCGGCGTGAGCACGATTTACAAAATTTTGACGGCGGATCAGTGGTCGGATTTCCGGACCTCGGGAAGATTCGCGGGGGCGCCGATCGACCGCCAGGACGGGTTCATTCATTTGTCCAGCGGCCGGCAGCTTCGCGAAACCTTGGAAAAGCATTTTGCCGGTCAAAATGACTTGGTGATTTTGGCGTTTCACAGCGACGCGTTGGGGGAAGCGTTGCGGTGGGAAGTGTCGCGTGGCGGCGCGCTGTTTCCCCACCTGTATGCTTCCTTGGTGACGGCCGACGTGGCCGAAGTCTTGGCCGCGAGCGATCGCGATTTGACGATCATCGAAACACGCACCGCAAACGAAGCAAGCGAACATGGTGGCGATTGATCCGGTCGACGAACTGCGGGTGACCCAGGCCAACACGCACGAGATCCGCCCCGATGGCGACTATGTCCTGTACTGGATGATCGCGTTTCGGCGGACACGCTGGAACCACTCGCTGCAACGGGCGACGATGTGGGCGGCGGAACTTGGCAAGCCACTGATCGTGTTTGAAGCGTTGCGGATTCGCTATCGCTGGGCCAGCGATCGGTTGCATCGTTTTGTGATCGAAGGGATGCGTGATAACCAGGCGGCGCTGCGTGATAAACCGGTCACGTATTATCCGTATGTCGAACCCCAGGCCGGTGCGGGGACACCGCTGCTGCACGAATTGGCAAGCCGTTCTTGTGTCGTGGTCACGGACGAATACCCGTGCTTCTTTTTGCCGCGGATGATCCGCGCGGTGCAAGATCGTCTTCCGGCCCGGCTGGAATGCGTCGATTCCAACGGAGTCCTGCCGCTGCGTTTGGGCGACCGCACGTTTACCGTGGCCCACTCGTATCGACGATTCATGCAGAAACAGGTGCTCGATCAATTGGCCCAGCCGCCAATGGCCGATCCGATCCCCGATGATCTACCTCGTGGCGATGGTGTTCCCAAAGAAATTTTGAAGCGTTGGCCCGCCGCCGATCTGCCCAAACTGCTTGGCGGCGGCATCAGCGATCTGCCGATCGATCATTCGGTTCCGCCCAGTCCCGTTGTCCCCGGCGGGCCGGCCGAAGCCGAAAATCGACTCCGCGAGTTCGTGCAGGGACCGCTGTTGCGATACGACGAGGATCGCAACCATCCCGATGAAGTGGCGACGACGCAGTTGAGCCCGCATTTGCACTTCGGCCATTTGTCCGCCTTCGCAATGGTCGATCGCTTGCTTGATTTGGAGCATTGGACGCCGGACCAGGCGTCGCCGGCCAACGGCAAGAACCACGGTTTTTGGAATGTCAGCGAGAGCACCGAAGCCCTGCTGGACCAAGTGCTGACGTGGCGGGAACTGGGCTTTAACCAAACCTTCCGCAACCCCGATGGCTACGACCGATACGACAACCTTCCCGAATGGTCGCAAAAAACGCTCGAGGAACACGCGGCCGATCCGCGACCGGAGATTTACGATTTAGAAGCGTTCGAAAACAGCCGAACCCACGACGAACTCTGGAATGCCGCCCAACGACAATTGGTCCAGCAAGGCATCATGCACAATTACATGCGGATGCTCTGGGGTAAAAAAATCCTGCACTGGACACCGCATCCGCGTGAGGCGCTGCGGATCATGGAGCACCTGAACAACAAATATGGGCTGGATGGTCGTGACCCGAATTCGTACAGCGGCATCTTCTGGGTGCTGGGCCGCTTTGATCGAGCCTGGGGACCCAAGCGGCCCATTTTCGGAAGCGTCCGCTACATGACCAGCGACAGCACGCGTAAGAAGCTCCGTTTGAAAGCCTATCTGCGGAAGTTTTCAGGGAAATAGGATTGAGCGAATCGTAGGTGGACGATTCACCGCCTCTCCCGCCCCCATCCCTACCGCACCCGTCCCTCCCGCACCACGCAGCGGGGATAGCGGGAGGGCTCTCGAGAGAGGGTAAAAAAGTCCGCCACTTATTGTTTGCTCGTTCATTAGGGCTTGTGATGGCGGCCTGCCATCGATACATTTCGCGATTCTTTAATGCCAAATCTGACACGTTTTTGTTGATATTTTCGTGGTCGCACAAGCAACCTACGTGGCCAAAAAAGGCCAAGTGGAACAATCCTGGTTTATCGTCGATGGGACCGACGAGGTCCTGGGCCGATTGGCCAGTGATATCGCCGTCGTTTTGATGGGCAAGCACAAGCCCACCTACACTCCCCACGTGGATTGCGGTGACTTTGTTGTCGTCACCAACGCCGACAAGATCAAAATGTCCGGTAGCAAGATGAAGGATCGGCATTACACCTGGTATACCGGCTATCCCGGGCTGCGTTTGGAAAGCTACGAAGATCGTCAAGCTCGCAAGCCCGAAGACTTGATCTACCACGCCGTGCGTCGCATGTTGCCCAAGAACAAGCTGGCTTATCAGATGATCAAGAAGTTGAAGGTTTACGCTGGCGACGAGCATCCACACACCGCTCAACAGCCCCAGCCGCTCGCCCGCACCAGCAAGAAAATTTAAGGACTAGCAAGAAGATTAAGGAACGGAACGATGGTTGCAGCAGGAAAGAAAGACAAAATCAGCGGCGACGCCCTGGGAACCGGCCGGCGGAAAAGCAGCATCGCGCGAGTTCGCGTTCGCGGCGGCAGTGGCAAGGTCACCGTCAATGGCAAACCGATGAAGGATTACTTCGTCAATGACCAACATCAAGCGGCGATCGTCCAAACCCTTGGCGCCGTGGATTTGACCGACAAAGTCGATGTGATCGTCCGCGTCAGTGGTGGCGGGATGACCGGCCAAAGCGGCGCCGTCCGCATGGGGCTGGCACGAGCGATTTGCACGTATGATGAGGCGTTGACGGACCCGATGCGGGAAGGGAAATTCTTGACCCGGGATTCGCGAATGAAAGAGCGAAAGAAGCCCGGACTGCGGGGTGCCCGACGCGGTGTCCAGTTCAGTAAACGCTAACCTTTTTTAGAGAGCCCTTTGGGAAGCAAAGAAGAAGCCTTCGAGGTGGAAGGCACGGTCACGCAGGCATTGGCCAACACGCGGTTTCGGGTTCAACTTGAAACCGGCAGTGAGGTGATGGCTCACGTCGCTGGCCGGATGCGAAAACACTTCATCCGGATCGTGCCGGGTGACAAAGTGCGGGTGGAGTTATCCCCGTACGATCTAACCAAGGGCCGCATCGTCTACCGCGAGCGTTAAACGGCATCGTTCCGGTGCAAGTACCCGGCCCGTCGCTTGAGGCTCCGGTCGCGGCTCACCCATGCGAACGCCAGCATCGGTGAGCCGAAGGTGTGGCGACAGCCACGCGTCGGGCCGAGAGCGTTTGCTTTCGCAGAAGACGTTTCGGTGCACGCACCCGGCTCGTCGCCTGAGTACCGAAGGCACGGCATGTTGTAGCCCCGGACGTGAGTCGGGGGGCCGCCGATCCCCACCGA
>JBCCRW010000407.1:0-4759 GCA_039201055.1 Planctomycetota bacterium
ACCGGAGTCACGGCGGCGACGATGACAATCGACGGGAAGGCTTTGTTCGCCACGACGATGGGCATTCAATGCTTTGATCAACCCGGCCGAGTTCACTTGATCATCGATTCGCCGGTGCCAGGGCAACCCATCGAACGCTTGACGCTGCGTGGCCGGACGCTGGAGGCGGTCGTTGGTGGCAATCGGTACACCCGCGCGATGGCCGTTGCCGGCGTGCCGGAGGGCAAGGCCGTCAGAGCGCCAAAGCCGCGGTTGTAGTCATCACGCGGCTAAGCCGCGATTTGACGCGTAGCTATCGCTTCCGACGTGGAAGGTCGTCATCCGATCTTGCAACGGATGCCGGTTTTTGGCTAACGCTTTGTTCGAATCGACTATTCGAGTTGACACACCGGAGGGTTGGCGCCCTGCCGCTATCAAAGGTATCGGCCTAACAGGAACATTCAACAGCCGTCGAAATGGCGAAATCGAATCCCCCTGTCGAACTGATTGTCGGTGATTGGCACCATCGTTTTACCGGCGTCAGCGCGACGGTCGCGAATCTGTTGCCGACGCTTGCCGAGAACGAACGGCTGGCCGTGATGACCCAGCGGGAATGCGCGTTTCCAAAGCTGGGTTTCTTGCAAACCCTGCGTTTGTGTTGGTCCAAGCCCGATTCCAAGCCGTTTCGCATTTTTCACGCCCGGCGGAACATCGAACTGGGGCTGGGATTTTTGATGCGAAGAATCCTGCGGCGACCCGTGCGAGTCGTGTTTACCTCGGCCGCCAAGCGACGCCACAGCTGGGTGCCCCGAATGCTGATCGACGCCGCCGACGTCCAGATCGCGACGACGCCCGAGGCGGCAAGTTTTCTGCGTGACGACGCGCCCGTGATTCCGCACAGCGTCGATTGTCAGCGTTTTCAACCCGCCGCCGATGTGGGGTTGCTGCGGAAAAAATTTCGCTTGGATGCGGACAAAATCGTCACCATCGTGGGCCGCGTGCGACCCGAAAAAGACACGGATCTGTTTGTCGATGCGATGTGCCGTTTGCTGCCCCAACATCCCGGTACGCTGGGCTGCATCGTCGGAACGGCGACCGACGCGTTCGCGGGTTTTGCGGATGATTTGAAGGCCAAATTGGCGGCTCGCGGGTTGGATCGGCGGGTCGTTTGGTTGGGGCAACTTCCGCATGACGAACTGGCCGAACTGGTTTCCTGTTCGTCCATCTGTGTGGCCCCGGCGCGGTACGAAGGATTTGGCTTGGTGCCACTGGAGGCGATGGCCTGTGGCGTGCCGGTGGTGGCGTCGCGGACGGGCGCGTACGAACAATTTGTGCGGCCGGGCGAAACGGGGTTTCTGACCGATTGCGGCGACGAAGATGGGCTTGTCGAAGCCCTTGATATTTTATTGAGCGATGACGCCATGCGTGCCGATTTTGGATACCGGGGGCGGCAATTGGTGACATCGCAGTACAGTGTTGAAATGGAAGCCAGCCGAATCCGCGATGTCTATTTGGACCTTTGGAAACGGGCAGCTTGAACATGCGAATGGGCGTCATCATCAGCACCTACAACAGTCCCGCTTGGCTGGAAAAAGTGTTGTGGGGTTATGAGGCACAATCGGATTCGGATTTTGACTTGATCATCGCCGACGACGGGTCCGGCTTGGAAACGGCGGACCTGATCGAATCGTTTCGAAATCGCGGGCGTCTTCGTCTGCGGCATGTCTGGCACGCCGATGCGGGATTTCGAAAAACGGAAATCCTCAATCGCGCGATCGAGCAAACCGATAGCGATTATTTGATGATCAGCGACGGGGACTGCGTGCCTCGATCCGACGTCGTCGCGTTCCATAAACGCGCCGCTCGGCCCAGTCATTTTCTCTCGGCGGGCTATTTCAAATTGACTCGCCCGGTCAGCAACGCATTGAGCGAGAAGGACATCCGAAGCGGGCGGGCGTTTGAGCATTCGCATTTGCGGAAACTGGGCCAGCCACTGCGTTGGAAGAATCTTCGCATCGCTTCACCCGGCTGGCTGGCACATGCCATGAACGCCCTGACGCCCACAACGGCATCGTGGAATGGTGCCCAGAGCAGCGCGTTTCGGGCGGATTTGATCAAGGTCAACGGCTTTGATACGCGGATGCGATATGGCGGTTTGGATCGCGAATTGGGCGAGCGCTTGTTGAACGCGGGTGTGACGGGCATCCAAGTTCGCTATTCGGCCATCATGCTGCACCTGGATCACGATCGCGGGTATGAGAATCCGGAAACGTGGGCGCGGAACAACGAGATCCGCCGGCAGACTCGTGATAGCGGTCGCGTGCGAACCGAATTTGGCATCGTTGATGAAACCAAGCGATCGGTGAACCGCCGCGCGGCATAGCATTCCGGTGCGGCTTGGCTTTCGGGTAGAGAACGTTTGTCAGAACGCGCGTTTCACGCGGAATCCGGCTGCTGGCGAAGGCCGGCTACGTTCGGCATGAATTTGGGTAGCCGTTGTTCGCCAGAACACGGAAGTGCCTGGATCTACGGCTTCTGGCGAAGGACGGCTACGTCGCGGGGGATCTCCGGCTGCTGGCGAAGGACGGCTACGTCGCGCGAGGGTGCAAAACGGGGTTTCCGGCGGGGCGGTCGATTTGATACCGAACATGGCGTCGCGGCGTTGCATGCGACGTCATCCCTTCCTTGCCGCTTCCGGATTCTCCGTCATGTTGCGATCCCCGTCCGCCACTTTGCGAACCCAGTCTGCCATGTTGCGAACCCTGTTCGGCCTGGCCTTGGCCTTCGGTTTTGCCGCAACCACCTTTGCCGACCCGCCCTCGCTGCTCAAACGCATGTTCCGGCGCGACACCGCGGCGCCGGCAAAGCCACTGGACGAAACGCTGAAAAAAGAAGACGGCCCGTTCATGATCTTGGCGGCCACGCTGGTCGGCCAAAATTCCAAAGCCCGCGCCGAAAAATTGGCTGCCGAAATTCGCCGGGAACTGGGGCTGCGAACGTTCCTGTACAACGAAAATTTTGACTTCACCCAGCGTGTCGACTTCGATGCCCAAACGTCGCGGACCACACGCTACGCCAACCCGTATAAGTATCAAGCCTGGGCCGTGCTGGTGGGTGAATACGACACCATCAAGCATCCGGCACTGCAAAAAGATTTGGAGCGAATCAAACGCTACGAACCACAGCTTTATCATGACCCCGAGGAGTTGAATGCCGAGACCGATCGGAACACTCCGGTCACGATGGTCAAAAGCATCACCAACCAAATCCGCAAAGCCGCCAACCGCCAGGGCAAGGACTACGGCCCGATGGCATTGGCCTTCGCGACGCGGAACCCACTGCTGCCGGCCGAGTACTTTCAAACGCCCGAAGTGGATGACTTCATCGAGCGGCTAAACCAGGACAAAAAATATTCTCTGTTGGAATGCCCGGGAAAGTACACCGTGGTCGTTAAGACATTTCGCGGCGCGTCCAAAATCATCAATAACAAACCCAACGGCCAAGACTTGGAGCCTTCGGCGGATCGCTTGGCCGAAATCATGCACCAAGCCAATCGCATGGTCTTGGACCTGCGTAAGCGAGGCGTGAAGGCGTACCAGTATCACGACCGAAATCGATCTTTGGTGACCGTCGGCAGCTTCGAATCGCTGGGCACGGAACTTCCCGAGGGCAAGTTTCGTTACGATGACGCGATCTTGCAGGTGATGCGGGATTACAGTGTTTACAACGTGCCGCAGGGTCAGGCCGCCCAAGTGCCGCAAGGCAAGGGACTGGCCGCCAACGCCGCCGCCTTGATCCCGTTTGATGTCCAGCCGCGTCCGTTCGCGGTTCCAAAGCCTTCCAAGCGAAGCTTGTATGGCTTCCGCCGCTAGGAATTCGAATCCATGTTCGACCTTGTTCTGGGCACCGGCAACGCCAAGAAACTGCATGAATTGCAGTGGGTCGTGCCCACGGATCGAATTCGGGTGACGTCGCTGAGTCAGATTCCCGGAGCTTTGGATGTCGACGAAACGGGGACGACGTTTTTTGAAAATGCTCGGCTAAAGGCCTGCGAACAAGCCAAGCACTTATCCCGCTGGGTGCTGGCCGACGATAGCGGTTTGGAAGTCGATGCACTGGGCGGTCAGCCCGGCGTTTACTCGGCACGCTACGCGGGCACGCACGGCGACGATGCCGGCAACAATACCAAGCTGCTGGCGGAACTGGATGGCGTTCCCCCGGAAAAGCGCGGTGCCGCGTTTGTCTGCGTGCTGTGTTTGTCCGATCGCGACGGCAACGTGGTGTTCGAAGCCGAGGGTCGCTGTCGCGGCCGGATCGGCGAAGCCGCAAGCGGCACGGCGGGATTTGGATATGACCCGCTGTTTGTGATTCGCGAGTACCGCAAGACGTTCGCCGAATTGGATTTCGCGGTGAAGCGAGCGATCAGCCACCGCAGCATCGCGATGCGAAAGTTTGCGAGTTGGTTGGAAGCCAACCCCTTGGTCTGATCTCGAAAAACACCTTGCCAGGTTCGTCTTTTGGACAACAAGGCGACTTGATTGCGCTTTGATTTGATCTTTGTTTGAAAGCCCGACGGTATCAGCGCCGGAAACCGACGGCTGGCGGGTTGTCGCTCACGCTAGGCGGACCCGCCGGTACCCCGTGAGCGGCGAGGCGCTAGTGCCAAAACCCTTAAGTTCTGTCCGTTGTCTGCGGCTGGTCTGAAAACCCCCGAAATGGCCAAAGCTGACGCCAAGTTCTTGGCGCTTCGACGGATTCTTTTTCCGTTGGACGTCCGGTG
>JBCCRW010000408.1:0-4733 GCA_039201055.1 Planctomycetota bacterium
CAGCTTGTTGGCCATGACCGAGGGACAACAGGCTGACTTCGCCGATCAACCGTCGCGATCGATCGCGTACCGCCCAGCCGATTCGTCCGCTGTCGCGACAGGGAACTTCACGGGTTTGAAACATCCACGCTTCCAAGGCTTCGCGAGTATAGGGAAACGGGATATCTCCGGTGCAACGATGAAACACGTCACTTTCATTGAGTAATCGGTGCAATTCGCCGA
Source organism: Planctomycetota bacterium (assembly GCA_039201055.1). Classification (GTDB taxonomy): domain Bacteria; phylum Planctomycetota; class Planctomycetia; order Pirellulales; family Pirellulaceae; genus Rubripirellula. The sequence goes on from JBCCRW010000408.1 coordinate 223, forward strand.
AGTCGTTCCAACATAGCGGGGATAGTTCGAGCCCATCGATCAACGGGGTCGTTGCCACCATTTTTCCAAAAGCCGTCTGCACGCTTGGTGGCGGCAGCGCTTTGCCCATGCTGCGGCGCGTTTCACCCGAGTATCCGCAGGCGGCATAAAACGCCTCGGCCTGTTCGTTGCCCGGACGCACTTGCAGATTGATTTTGGGACAACCCCGATTGGACAACTCGGTTTCGGCCGCCCGCAACAGCGCCCTTCCGATTCCGAGGCGGCGAAATTCGGGGTGCACGGCCAGCGAATAGATCCATCCACGAACGCCATCTTCGCCCGCCATCACGATTCCACAAAGCGTCCCATCATCTTCCTGGGCGACCCAAATCAGACCGTCTTGACGAAGCCATTTTCGTCGCACCGCCGCCTTGGGCTCGTTCCATGGTGACGTATGCGGGAGCACCGTTTGCAGGATTTGGATGACATCGTCGTGGTCATCGATCGAGTACGGGCGGATCATAGCTGACCTGCTTTGCACAAAAGGGAATGGCGGACGCCCGTGGCTGACAGCGAGTCGCCCGTGGCTGACAACGAGTCGCCCGTGGCTGACAACGAGTCGCCCGTGGCTGACGACGAAACGATCATGGACTCTGCATAACCTTGCCAATTCCGGGTCGGCTGCCTAGGAATGGGACATGCCCAGCCCTCCCAGCCGCAACCGATTTCGTGAATATCGCGATGAGGTGCGCCGCCGACATGCCGAAAAGTCGTCCCACACATCCCCATCGCAGCGTGAAAAGAACCCCAAGAAACTGGGGCCGAAACAGCGTGATTTTGCGGATTTATTTTGGGCGTTTTTGCGACTGATACGGCCGCAGCGATTCTCCGTCATCGGGGCCTTGGGGTTGCTGACGGTGTCGATCGCACTGCGCCTGATTCCGCCGCTGGGTACCAAGTTGGCGATCGATTCGGCACTCACAATGCCGCCCAAACCGCTGCCCGAGTGGGCGGTGCCCTGGTTGGGCGGCTGGATTTCGAAATCCAATGAGGGCGTCGCTTTGCTGGCCGCGACCGATTCCCAACGACTCAATTTGCTGTGGGGCGTCGCCGTGTTGGTGGTCGTCGTCACGGTGATCGGAACGCTGGTCAATTTGTGGGGCCGTTGGCTGGCGACCAAAAGCGTCAATCAAACGCAGGTGTCCGTTCGCCGCCGCGTCTTCGAGCATGCGATCAAGTTGCCGCTGGAAAATGTCTATGACATGAAGAGTGGCGGTGCGGCCAGTTTGATTCGCGAGGACGCCGGCGGCGTCGGCGATTTGATCTTCAGCATGCTGTACAACCCCTGGCGAGCGATCGTGCAGTTCGTCGGATCGTTGATCATTTTGATGTGGGTCGATTGGCGATTGATGTTGGGTGGCGCGCTGTTGCTTCCCATGGTTTGGGTTTCGCACCGCACCTGGATCAACCGCATCCGACCGCTGTACCGCGACCTGCGCAAACAACGTCAAGGCATTGATGCCGGCGCGACGGAAACCTTTGGAGGCATTCGGGTCGTCCGCACGTTTTCCCGATCGCGGAATGAATCGAGTCGTTTTGTTCGCGAAAATGATTTCTTGGTGCGACAGCAGTTGTTTACTTGGTGGTGGACTCGCATCATCGAAACCATCTGGGAAGTCGTGATCCCGTTGGCTTCGACGGGTCTGTTGATTTATGGCGGCTACCAAATCATTCAAGGCACGTTAACCCTGGGTGATTTGATGATGTTTTTGGTCTATCTGACGATGTTGTTGGACCCGCTGGCCACGATTGCCGCCAGCGCCGTGACGTTTCAAAACAACCTTGCCGGTCTGGATCGCATTTTGGATGTGTTGGACGTGGACCGCGAATTGCCGTCGCGGCCGAACGCCAGAAAGCTTGTCAAGGCGAACGTGGCCGGTCGCTTGGAACTTCGTGATGTCACGTTTGCCTACCCGGGCACCGAAGCGGAGGTGTTGAAGCAAATCGATTTAAACATCGACGCGGGCCAGACGGTGGCTTTGGTCGGACGCAGCGGTGCGGGCAAAACGACGCTGACCAATTTGGTTGCCCGCTTTCATGATCCCCAATCCGGTTCGGTCCTCTTGGATGGTCAAGACCTCCGCGAGATCGAACTGGACAGCTACCGAGCGCTTCTGGGCATCGTCGAACAGGATGTGTTTTTGTTTGACGGCACGATCGCCGAAAACATTGGCTACGCTCGCCGACATGTCAGTCGGCATGAAATCGTCGAAGCCGCGCGGGCGGCGGCGGCGGACGATTTCATTGAAAAGCTGCCCGACGGATACGACACCAAAATCGGCGAACGCGGCGTCAAGCTCTCTGGCGGCCAACGCCAACGTTTGGCGATCGCGCGGGCCATCTTGGCGGACCCGAAAATCTTGATTTTGGATGAAGCGACCAGCAACTTGGACAGCGAAAGCGAACGGCTGATCCAGAATTCGCTGACCACGCTGCTGCGGGGGCGGACGGCCTTGGTGATTGCCCATCGGCTCAGCACGATTGCCGGTGCCGACAAAATCGTGGTCCTGGAAGACGGCCGCTTGTTGGAGCAGGGCAGCCACGGGGAGTTGCTCGAGCACGGCGGACGCTATCGCGACATGGTGCATTTGCAGATGCAGGATTCGCCCAGAACCGGCGATTGAGTCTCGACCCGGCGATTGAAATTCGCGAATTGCCGTTCGCTTCCACCAATTCCAACGACGCCGCGTCCAACGACATCGCCTCGGGCCACAAGCACGCTGATTTGCTATGCTTCTGCTTCGCGATGCTTCTGCGAAAGCGTGCCCCAGTCAGCGGGCCATGTTCGACACTTTTTCCGTTATCCAATCACCCGCCCCTCAATTCCCCCGCGCCATTGATGACATTTTGTTGCCATTTCGTTCGCACGTTGCTGTTGCTCGCAACGACCGTCATTTTCAGTGACTTTTGCGTCGCCGATGATGGCGATTGGCCGCAGTGGCGGGGCCCCAATCGCGACGGCCACGCAGCACCTCAATCGCTGTTGCAGACCTGGCCCGAAGGGGGGCCAAAGCTTCTTTGGGAAGCCAGTTGGCTCGGCAAAGGCTATTCGGCGTGCAGTGTTGTCGGCAATCAATTGTTCACGATGGGCACCGACGAAGCCGGCTGCAACGCGATCTGTTTGGACGCGGCCAGCGGCAGCGAACTTTGGAAAACCACGATCGGACGCGCCGATCGCGGCGGTGATTACAGCCGCGGCTGGGGTGGCGGGCCACGCAGCACGCCGACGGTCGATGGTGATCAGGTCTTTGTGGTGACCGACTTGGGTGTGGTCGCGGCACTGGATCGCCGAACCGGAAAGTTGCAATGGTCGGTCGATATGGTCAAGGACTACGGTGGAGCCGTCCCCACTTGGGGATATTCGGAATCGGTGCTTGTCGACGGCAACATGGTGATGTGCACGCCCGGCAATAAGAACTTTATGATTGGCCTGGATCGTCAAACCGGTCAGCAGAAATGGTCTAGCAAGGGGGCCGACACGGGTGCCCAATACGTGTCGATTATGAAGGGCTCGGTGGGTGACGTTGATTACTACGTGACCGCCGCCAAGCCTGGACTGGTCGCCTTCCGCGTCTCCAACGGACAAAAACTATTCTCCGATGATGCCACCGGAAACCGTACCGCCGTCATTCCAACGCCCCTGATTTTGAAGGACGCGATTTATCACACCAGCGATTATGGTGCCGGCAACACACTCTTAAGCTTATCGACCGATGGGGATGGCATCACCGCCACTTCCACCTATGCCCTCAACGGCAAGACGATGCAAAACCATCACGGTGGCGTGGTTTTGGTCGATGGCGTGATTTATGGCTTTTCGAAAATCAACGGCGGTGTATGGATGGCCCAAGATTTGGAATCGGGCGATGTGTTGTGGGAAAAGCGCAGCGAGTATCGCGACAAGAGCGGCAGCATCGCTTACGCCGATGGTCGGCTGTATTGCTACGGCGACAAGGGCGGGAAATGCGATCTGGTGGTTCCCAGTCGCGACGGCTATCAGTCCGTCGGGACGGTCAGTCTTCCCAAGCAGACAGAGATCCCACGCGAACGCGGTGCCATTTGGGCCCATCCCGTCATCGCGGCGGGCCGGTTATACATTCGCGACCAGGACCTGATGTTCGCGTTTGAGATCGGTCGCGACGATTGAGCCTCGCGGCGTCAATTCATGATGAAATGGTTCGTGGACGCGGCGCCGATTGGGATGGCGAAAATCGCAAAGGGCCGGGCCCTTGGCCCTGCAGATTGTCATGTGCTGGCGTTGCCAGGCCGCTGGCCTTGTCTTTACACAAAACGTCTTTGGTGATCCGTGAACGAAATCACCGGTGCCTTGCGAATTATTGAGTACCGCATTCGTGAAACGGAAGGACTGTAGCCAGCGCGCAATGTGCTTTTGACTTCGGGGGCACTTCGGCAGTTTCACATACGGAAACCGGTGCAAATTTGGCGATAAACGTCGTGTTCGTTTCACGAAA
>JBCCRW010000409.1:0-4710 GCA_039201055.1 Planctomycetota bacterium
CGCCGCGATCGCGGATCGGGATGCACAAAGCCAGCAGCCATCCGATGCGCTCGACAAACGTATCCAGTTGATCGATCTGCAAACCGGTCAAATCGATTCCATCGCCCAGCGTTCGAAACGAAGTGATGCACCGGCCAATGGAATCATCAGCGAAAACGGCCAGTGGACGCGGAGCGATGACGCGACCACGGTGCGCATGACCGCATCCATCAACGCCGGATCGGCAACCCTCTCATCCGCCACGCGGACCTACGGTGGCTTTCGTTTGCCCGAGCGATACTCGTTCGGATTGCGGTTTCAAAGCGATGGGCCCATGGGTTTGTTCATGGGGCTGCTGGATGACCAGGGCAGCATGCTCGGGGCTTCGTTCCAATCCGAACGAAATCCTCTGGACAATACCCGCGGCATCTCGCTGGACTTCAAGTCGTCCATCGCCGACGCCAAAGATTCGGTGATCTTGGGATATCGACCGGAGCTTCGTCTGGAACCCAATACGTCGTATGACTTGCGATTGGACATTCGTGGCGATGCCGCCCGAATCACGCTGAACGGGAGCACCGTGGTTCGGTCCACCATTCCCAAATATCAACCGACGGGAATCCTGCTCAGCTGCATGTTTGGCGCCCCGGAAACCAAGGTTCGCTTCGAATCGGCGACGTTGGAGTGCGATCCCGGACAAACGCGAAGCTTGGAAATCATGCGATTTCTTGCCGATGCCTATCAAGCTTCGCCCGATCCGATCTTGCTGCGGCAAAGTGTTGCCGACCAACGCGATTGGTCCGTCGAGGACCGGCGGATGGCCGCTTCGCTGATCGACAATTTTTCATTCCCAGTTTCCGATTTGGCCCGCCAAACGCTCGATTCGCTATCGAGTTTGCGCATTGCCGGTCAAGGCTTCGCCGGCGATGACGTCGATTTGGCAACCGCCAACGGTGCGGACAACGATGACCAACTCGAGCGAGTGTTACAACTGGCGCGGCGCTGGCAAAGCCGCCAGCCCACCTCGCCCGAGGCCAGTGCCGCACGCTTGACATCAGAAGTGCTTTCGGCCGACGTCGCTTCGGTCACAGACGACATACTCGCAACCATTGCCCGACGATCCGGTTTCGTACCTCCGCTGGCGATGCGCGCCGCCGCGATCGATGCGGTTCGACAAGGCGATGTCGATCGAGCGCGACGCTGGATTCAGCGATCCCAGCGGATGCGTCAAGCTTCGTCGCTGTCGCCCGAAGATCAAAACGCGTTCGACACCGCGAAATGGATCGATGACGGGGTGGCAAACACCACCGAAGCAAACACATCGGCCAGCGAAACAAACGCTGCGGAAACCTTGGCGGAAAAATGCTTCGATGAATTCGCCAAACGCCGCTTTGAAAATCGCGACGCGCTTGGAATTGCCGACCGGATGCATCCCGACGCCGTCTTCCAGCGTGTGCTGCCACAGTTGGTCGCCAAACCGGACGGAAGTTTAATCCGAATTCGTGACCTCGATTCGAAAACGGACGATTCTGGGCACGATTTGCGACGAACGTCACACTCGCTCAAAGGACCGGATTTGGCCCAGTGGCTGCAATCGAGTTTCTATCTTCCGCCGATCGCCGGCCCCACCAATCAGTCGATCGTGATCGAACGCGAACCCGCGACGCGTCAAAGCAGTTCAGGTGACGGTAAAGACGACGATGATGGCGATTTGACACTCCAAGCGAACATCACCGTCCTGGGACCGGCCACGGGCCAGCGGATTGCGGGCCGTTCCTACCGCCGCTATCGCGTGCGATGTCGCTTGCGCCAATGCAAAGAATCGTTCGCTGGTAGCGGTAGTATGCCACCGGGGCAAACGACTTCCGATGGAGCCACCCCCAACACGGCGACATCGTGGCGGGTCGTGTCCTGGCAGGAAGCGTTGTTGGCGTCGCGGGAAAATTCAACCGGAACGTTGATCAACTTCAATGCACCACAGGCCGCCGAGCAAATTTTGTCGCTCGACCGAATTCAAAACTCACCGGACTACTCGTTGATCGGTCGCGCGAGAACGTGGCTCGCACTGGGACTGGCCGACAACGTCGCGGCATCGCTGGAACAAGAAATGAGTGGTGCGAGCGTTCAAAAGAATCCGAAACGGATCGCGGAAATCTGCAGATCACTGACCAGAGCCGAGTTGTTGCGAATGCGGCCCGACGATGCGGCACGGCGGATTCAGCAGGCCTATCAAGCGGCGCCCGACGACCAGGGTGACGACGTCTATCGTGCCTATTTGGCCCGTACGCTAACGCGGCTGGAACCGACCGATCTGGCCCCGGGAATCTCCGCGGCGGTGCCCATTCGGTGGCGTGATGTCACATCCGAGGTTTCGGGGAACGTCCCAGGGGACTTGATCCGCGGATTCCAAACCGAGGAACTGCAAGTATTGGTGTCGCGTGTTTGGACCAGCGATTCAATGTCGATCGAGGACCTGGTCGAACAATTCCGCTACGCCGCCGGGCTGGGTGGCTTTGAATTTCAAGAGCCCAAAGAAATCAACGTCGGGGGACGCGACGGCATCGAAATTCAGTTTGGCGCCGCGATGCTAAAGAAGTCGTTGGGACCGCAAGCGACCGACGAAACGTCGCAGCGAATCCTGCTGCTGCCGCGCAGCGAAGACCTGTTTGTTATGTCGGCCACTTTTCTGCGTGGCGAACAATCCAACGGGTTCCAGCAATGGAACCAGTTTTTGAACTCGTTGCGATTCGAATAAAACGGCAATTCGAGTAAAACGGTCATTTAAGTAAAACAAGGTCGTGTGGCCATTTAGGGTTGGCCCGCTCCCCTGCGTTCGCTCCCAATCACGCGCTTCAGGTGATTCATGAATCGGTTGTTTTGTCGTTTGCCCGTCCTTCTTTTTGCGTTGCCCCTGATGTCCCCATCGCTGCCCGCCGATGACCCGTCGCTTTCCCCGGATGATTCGACGCTTCCCTCGGATGACCCGTATCTTTGGCTCGAGGACGTCACCGGCGACAAAGCGTTGGACTGGGTCCGACAGCGAAACGACAAAACCATGCAGACGATTGGCGGCGATCCCGACTTCCGCAAGCTGCGTGAAGATCTACGCACGATCCTGGATTCGGACGCGAGGATTCCGGCGGTCACCAAACGTGGCGACTACTTTTACAACTTTTGGCGTGATCAAGAGCACCCAAGAGGTTTGTGGCGCCGCACGACTCCCGAGGAGTATCGCAAAGAGAATCCCGATTGGGACATCATCTTGGATTTGGATGCCATCGCCACCGCCGAGGACGAAAACTGGGTTTGGGATGGCGCATCATTGCTACGACCCGACTATGACTTGGCGCTTGTGAATCTTTCCCGCGGTGGCGCCGACGCGTCGGTGACTCGCGAATTTGACTTAAAGACTCGCCAATTCGTCGAAGGCGGATTTAGCCGCGAGGAAGCCAAGGGATCGATGGGCTGGATCGACCGCGATACCGTCTTTGTCCAAACCGATTTTGGCGAAGGATCGATGACCGAGTCGGGTTACCCGCGACTGACCAAGGTTTGGAAACGGGGAACCCCCATGGATTCCGCCGAAATCGTGTTCGAAGGACGGCCCGATGACATGATGGTCGGTGGATACCACGACGATACACCCGGCTTTGAACGCAATTTTGTCCGCCGCAGCGTGGCGTTCTACAACGATGAATTGTTTCTGCTTCGCAACGAAGACGGAAAGTTCTCGCCCGTTCAAATTGATATTCCCAATTCGGCCAACAAAAGTGTCGTCCGCGAACATCTGCTGATCGAGCCGCGCGACCCTTGGACCGTTGGCGGCAAGACATTTCCCGCCGGCTGCCTCTTGGTCACCTCGTTTGACGAATACATGGATGGCAAACGTGATTTTGACGTGTTGTTTGAACCGTCCGAGACGACCGCACTTTCGGGCTGGGGTGTCACAAAAGATTATGTGTTTATCAACGTCTTGGATGACGTCAAAAATCGAATCCGCGTGTTGCGGGAATCCGACGGTCAATGGGTTTCCGAGCCCTTGGTGGGGGCTCCCGAATTTGGTCGCGTGGGCATTCGAGCCGTCGATGCGGACGAATCCAATGAATACTTCATGACGTCAACCAATTACCTCACGCCGACGACGCTGCTGCTTGGCGAAATTGGCAAGGAACCCGAGGTGATCAAGTCGCTGCCGTCATTCTTTGATGCGGAAGGTTTGGAAATCACGCAACATTTTGCCACCAGCAAAGATGGCACTCGCGTGCCCTACTTCATGGTCGCCAAAAAGGATCTCAAACCCAACCATTCCAACCCAACTCTGTTGTACGGCTATGGCGGTTTTGAAATCTCGTTGTTGCCTTCGTATAGCGCCACCGTTGGCCGATCATGGTTGGAAGCCGGTGGTGTTTACGTGGTCGCCAACATCCGCGGCGGCGGCGAATATGGCCCCCGCTGGCACCAAGCCGCGTTGAAGAAAAACAGGTTGCGGGCCTATGAGGATTTTGCTTCCGTGGCTGAAGATTTAACCGGTCGCGGCATCACGGACCGAGAACACCTGGGCATCCAGGGCGGCAGCAACGGGGGTCTATTGGTCGGCAACATGGTGACGTTGTACCCCGAATTATTCAGCGCCGCCGTTTGCCAGGTGCCGCTGTTGGACATGAAGCGGTATCACAAATTGCTGGCCGGAGCGTCATGGATGGCTGAATACGGCGACCCGGACATTCCCGC
>JBCCRW010000410.1:0-4704 GCA_039201055.1 Planctomycetota bacterium
AGCTCGGCCAGCGGCTCAGCTGCGGACGATGTTTGTGAGCCGCGACTGGAGCTTCAAGCGACGGGCCGGGTATCCCGCGCTAGGGACGGAGGCGGGAGCCACAAAAACTTAGCGTTCCCAGGCGGGCACGGGAAAGAGTCAAAGTTAGGTACCCGTGGATTCGCTTACAGCTCGGCCAGCGGCTCAGTTGCGCGGACGATGCCGGTGAGCCGCGACTGGAGCCTCAAGCGACGGGCCGGGTCTCGCGAGTTGGCAACGAAAGAACATATTTCGGGAGATTCAATTCCCGAAGGCGCGTGATCAGTTTGTCCGACCAAAGAATGCAAAACCCGACCGGAAAAGAGGCGAGACATGATTGGCAATGGCGTTCCTGGTTGCCTCGGAGAATGCTGAAAGATAGTCACCGTTGCATTTTTGCCCGTAGAAGTCGCTCATGAAACCGATCGCTTCATCGTCGGCAACCTGCCAGAGGCTTGCTAGGACGGCCTGCGTTCCCGCCGCAAGAAATGAGGCCACGAGCCCAAAGTGCTCTTCGCCGGCGATCGATCCGGTCATCCCGGAGTGGCATGCACTAAGCGTTGCGAGTCCGAGACCGTCGAGTGGCCAGTCAATCAGTTCCGCGGCCGATATCAGATGGCCATTGGGTAGGTGAAGAACCGACCGATGCGGGTGACTGAGATCGAATTCCGCATGGCAGGCAAGGTGAATGCAGCGTGCGAAAGGCAAAAGGCGTTTGACGGAACGGAGCTTTACTCGATTTCCAATCATGTGTCGCCGCAAGATGAATTGCTCCAGCATCTTTCGTGACTCGGGAACCGCGTTTGGCAGAATCTCCCTTGCTTCGGAAAGGGCTAGGGCAAGCTGTCGGTGCGGTGTCCATCGTGCTCTTCTAGAATTCCGATCCAGGGACACGACGCGCGATGGGAGCCAGCCCCCAAACCCCCGGGGTTTTTTTAGGCCAGGCTCCGGTGTTCGATGTGGTTTTCAGTATCCTACGGAGGCCCATTATCCTACACAGGCCGAGTATCCTACAAAGGCTCAGTGAAACGGACGGTGGCTTTGGCGGTAACCAACTAAGGGATAACCGGGCCGACGGTGCGTCGATGTGGACGACCGATGGCGATGCGGTGCGATGACGTTTCAGCGTGCTCATGCCGCAACGCCTTGAGTCGGCTCTCGCCACAATTCATTGTTGCGAACCATTGCGTTCACGACACTCGAGTCGTCACTTCTTGGCTGGATGAATGCCCGCCGGCGGCAACGCCATTTTGAGAATCCGATATTCATAAAACCACGCCAAGCCGATAAGAAGAGGTGCTGTCGTCCAAATGCCCGCTAGCAGCGAACGAAAAAAATCCGGTCGACGGCCGGTTGTCAGACCGAGACTGAGGTGATCGATGATGACCAACAGGCCGAGGACGAAGACGACGATGAAAGCGATTAGTAGCTTGCAAACACGCTGGGCAATCGCTGCATCATTCCTTTCGCCAATCCAAACCGCGAATCTTCTCAGGAAAACCATGTAAGAAAACCAACTGCAGGTCCATAGCGAAACGCCGACTGTCAAAGCCATCGCTGGAGCAATTAGCTTTACCGCTAAAGAATTCACCCCAATCCACTCCATCAAGCTGACGGTCACCATAAAAATTGGCGGCGGAAGCACATAAGAAACCGGACGTAGAATAAGGGACTTCCGAAGTGCCGAAGCAAAGTGACGGTCGATTGAATGCTGGTACAGAAAATGCATCGCCCACCATTTGACCACCGCGCTTGCGATGCCGAGAAGCAGACATCCGCTTGCGAATAACCACGCGACAATCGACCCTGTTAGAACGGTGATCAGCAGAGAAACGAGGCCAAACAGAATGCCCAAGTGCAACAATGCCATGCTTAGTTGGATTTTGCGAAATCCGCTTCCAACAAAATCTAGCGGGGACTCGGGGCATTCGACCCGTTCCCGTGGTGCAACGGGTTCATCCGCCCAAAAAACTTCGTACGGATTTAGCGAATCATCGATATCGTTGCCCTCAATCATGGTTGGCTCCCTCATGCCAAAGGGTAGCGGAAGGGATGCATTCGGAGGGGTCGAAAAAATGAGCTGGGGGTAACCGAGCCGAGCTCCAGCGAGCCTTCACGCCAACACCGGACGACCGTTCTTGACCTTTGATGCCACCCGCATCCTTTTAGAAAAGCCTACCCCCGAAGATTCGTGGTCCTGTTTCTTAACGTCCGCGGCAGCCTGTTGTTCGCGTGGATGCAGCTTGTTTTTCGCGTAGAGGTTGACTGGTGGGATACGGGCCGACCGCCTCGGAGAGGCGGGCTTTCGGCCGTTGCGGCGGGTGGATTTGCGGAACAGACATTACCTCCGCCGCGTCCTATCCTTCGTCGAGCTTGCCGGTTTCACGGCGGTGGGCACCATTTTTTGGCGATGCACCCCAGCAAATCGGGCGATTTTGTTCGGATGGTTGATTCGATGATCGAAACCAAACTCGAAAAAAATAAGACAGATCGTGGTGGCGCGCTAGAATCAAAATGAAACATGGATGCCAATTCAGTTCGATTGACTCGCACAGGGGAATGAGCGGTGGTTCGCAGACAGAAAAATGGAATTCGGGTTCGACGGTCCTTCGAAGCGTTGGAACCGCGAAGATTACTGGCCGGTGATACGTCGGCTCAGTCATGCGAACTTCCCGTGGAAACTGCACCGACCGAAGTCGCGAGTCTTCGCGTCGCGGAAACCCAGACTGCCACGACCGACATTCGAGCCTTGGATGCCGGGTCATCACGGCGTTCGGCCGCTGATTTGGGCCCGATCGCGGGGCAACGCACGCTGCGGGGGACCCTTGGCTGGGGTGATTCGCGGGATGTCGTCCGTTTTGAAATTGCACAGTCCTCCGAGGTGCGTTTTGCGCTGACGGACATGCAGCGTGACGCCGACTTACGCGTGTTGGATGCCCGTGGCAATCGGATCGGCGAATCCTCCCAATCCGGCCCAGCCGACGAAGTGCTCTCGGGCAACTTGCCGGCGGGGACGTACTATTTTGAAATCATCGGACGTTCTTTTTGGTTGAACCGCTACACGCTGGAAGTCTCGGTTGCCGAAAACGCGCCCCCGCCGGTAATCGATCGCGACTCGAGCACGAATCCGGACGATTCCAACCTCGTCACTCCGCTGGTCGATGTTCCCGATTTCGGATCGTCCGCTCAATGGAATTTGAATTCGGTCGGTGCGCCCGAAGCCTGGGCAGCCGGTTACACCGGAGACGGTGTGACGGTCGCGGTCATCGATACCGGGGTGGATTTGGATCATCCCGATTTGGTTGGGCAGCTGTTTGTCAACGCGGGCGAAATTCCGGGAAATGGAATCGATGATGACGGGAACGGGTTCGTCGACGACGTCAGCGGCTATGACTTTGTCGACAACGATACTCGGCCCGATGACGTCGGCGGACACGGGACTCATGTCGCCGGCATTGTTGCCGCCAATGGAAATGCCATCGGTGCAACGGGCGTGGCACCGGACGCGAAAATTCTGCCGGTTCGAGTGTTGGGCGACGACGGCAGTGGTTCCAGCTTCGGTGTCGCGGCGGGGATTCGCTATGCCGCCGATTTGGGTGCCGATATCATCAATCTTAGCCTGGGCGGAGGGTTCAGCGGCGCGATCGAAGCGGCGATCGATTACGCGGCCAGCTTGGGATCGTTGGTGGTGGCGGCCGCGGGCAACGAATCCGCGTCCGTGCCGTCGTTTCCCGCACAATTTAGTGGTTCGTCGGCCAACGTGATTTCCGTTGGGGCATATGATTCGAATCACCGAATCGCAAGTTTCAGCAATGATGTCGGCCGCAGCGGTGCGGTACAGGTGGATGCACCGGGCGCCCGCGTGTGGAGCACCTACGTCGGCGGTGGCTACGCTTGGCTATCGGGCACCAGCATGGCGGCACCCCATGTTGCGGGCTTGGCCGCGATAACGCTTTCGGCCAACCCGCAATTGACCTCGCCCGAACTTCGCGACCTGTTGACTGGCGGCACGCTGGGGCTGGCGAGCGGTTCAGATTCGCTCGGTTCGGCCGATGCACGCACGAGCGTCGCGTATGCCGCTGCCGGGATCACTTCGGCGGGCGAATTCCAACCGGCATCCAATCCGGTGTTCGCAGATGCCTCGCGTGGTTCGCTTGTCCGCGCGACGAATTCGACGGTTTCAAGATCACCCCTTCAAACGGACGTCCGCCCCATCGATGTGATCGCAACGGTCGCGCCCATCGATACCGCCGCGACTCCGGTGCAACAAGAGGTCCTTGCCGAGCGATCCGTTGAAGCGCTTCCGATCTTGGCCAAAGGTGTGGAAACAGATTTGGACCCCATTGACCTGATTGCCGTGGAACAAGCCGATGCCAGGGAAGCGTCGCCGGCGAGCGAAGGTGTGCAGCAACGCATGTCCGCGGGACTTCCGAATTCGGGCGAGTAAGAGCCAGTCGTTTTATCGACCTCCCACGCGGGGCGGGAGCGACGATTTATTCGTCCACTTATTGATTGCCCGTTGCCAAGCAACTGTCCAACGTGTTCCGTAGCAGCATGGCGATCGTCAGCGGGCCGACACCGCCGGGGACGGGTGTGATCGCGGACGCTTTTTCGAGGGCGGCATTAAAATCGACATCGCCCACGAGTCGATCATCGACCCGATTGATGCCAACATCGATCACGACG
>JBCCRW010000411.1:0-4692 GCA_039201055.1 Planctomycetota bacterium
GGCACATTTCGATCAAGAAGATGAATTGTCGTCGCAAATGCTGGCGTTTTACGACGCCCCCCACCCCGAAATCGATGCCATGCGACGCCAAGCCGATCGCGACCACCGAAACCTGCTCGAGCGATTGGACGACCTGATCGAGCGGCTGTCGGCGATCGACCCGCCGTTCCATTCGTGGCAGCAAGCCGAAAGCGAGGTCAGCTTGTTGATTGATGCAATTGAACAACACGGGGAACAAGAAGCCGAAAGTTTGTCAGCCCTGCTACCACCTGCTTCCTGTGATTGCCTGGACGGTATGGCATTGGAAAACACGCATGCCGCATTGTGATATCCCGCCGCATGCTGAGGATATCAAGCGAGTCGTCGACGTGTAGCAGTTCGATGCAAATCTCGGGCTTTTGTCGCACGAGGCCGGCGCACGATTCAAACGCGACGGTCCCCACATCGACGCGAAACCGCCGTTTGACCGGCATGGCTGCCGGATCGAGCACGAAGGGGCCGTCTTGTCGGTCCAGGACACCACCGAACTCGACTTCACCCAACATCCCACCGAGGACTCCGGGGTGCTCAACCAAGAGTACCGCTTGGGTCTGGACGACCACACCCAAATCGCCTTGACCGAGTCGGGACTTTGTTTGGGTGTGATTGATTTCGAACACTTCTCTTTCGATGCCGAAACGCTCGGCCAATGCAAAGAGAACGGAAAACAGCGGTCGATCGAAGAAAGAAGAATCGCTTCGATGGCTCCAGGGATATCGGCAAGCCTGCTCGTCGGCCGGACAGATGCCCGATAAAGAAGTGATCAGCGTCGCTGACCGGGAATCCGATCTGTTTGACATCTTTGTCGAAGCTCCGGTATCGAACCGTTACCGGAACGTTCGCCTCGTCTTGGCGAGATGATCTTACTGATCGGCCGCCTGGGTGGTCACATCAACGGTCGCGGCATCAGCCCATGGAACCGGAAACCCGTCCCCAAAAAAGACTTCCTATTCCAGGTTCATTTCGCCGGCGCTGTGGACGAATGCGACCCGGCTGAGCGGCCCGGCGGAATGCTCGATCCGCTCAAAAAATTCGGCTTCACTCCCCGGCTCTGGAATCTCAAAGCCCAGCACCGTGATCGCGGCCTGGCGACTTTCATCGTGAATCGTCAATATCGGCGAAGCCGATATCACCACCCGTACCTCGGCGTTGATGCGGGCCCCGGCAAGCAAATCTTGCAAATGCCCACGCACTTCCGCGACGCCGGCTGCGTTTTCGACCACTCGCATCAACCGCATTTTCCGACCCCGCCAATCCGGGTGCTGCAAAATCAGATGGGATAGCAGCACCATCAATTCGCCATTGGCGCGACCCCGCCACCAAACGTCGATGGTC
Organism: Planctomycetota bacterium; assembly: GCA_039201055.1. GTDB lineage: Bacteria > Planctomycetota > Planctomycetia > Pirellulales > Pirellulaceae > Rubripirellula. Next base: position 1,375 of record JBCCRW010000411.1, read on the forward strand.
CCGGCGGGAATCTGCCAGCCCGATTCTTGATCCGTTTTTGAATTCGCTTTTGATGCAGGGCCTTGTGCGGTACTGGTCTCGATCGCGCCGTCGGCATCGCTTTGTCGCAAAATCATCACGCTCTTTCCCAGACCGTTCAGGTTCCGCAGCAGCCCCGCAAACACCTCCATCCGATCCGCCGATAGCGGGCACCCCAACAGCACCATGTTGGGCCGCAGACGCCCCAAACCTTGTGATTGCACCAGAGCTTCGACGCCGCTGATGTAATCGGGCGCGACGATCACCGAAGGGAACGCCGACAACCCGCGCTGGCGAATCATCGCGTGCAAGATTTCTTCTTGGGCGCGGCGTCGACCACCGCGATCAGCCAGTTCACCGGGAACAATTTGGCCCAGGGTCAAAATGCCCGATTGGGCCGTCAGCCAGTGTCCCATGACGACCAAGTACAAACGCGAAAAACCGGTTCCCGAAAGCGCCAGCACAAACGGTCGCCAATTTTTAGGGTGGTACATTTCGTCTTCCAAACGCATCAAGTTTTGACGCGTTCGTTCAAACAACAAGCCACTTTGAATATGCCCCCAATCGGTGTTCAATTCGATTCGCGACAGATACGCGTGCAGCCCCGCGACCAGCATCACCGCCACCATCGCCCAACGCCAATCGATCAATAGCATGACGGCGACGCAGCCGAGCGCGCCGACCAAAGACGTCGCGGGATGGCAATATCGAAATTTTGGACGGTAGCTGGGGTTTTTGGTAATCGCTTCGTAAAACGTCGCCAGGTTGATCAATCCGTACGTCACCAGGAAAGCCATCGTGATTAGCGGCGCGATCGAATCGAGATCGGCCAGCAGGATTCCCGCTTCGCTAATCGCAAAGGTCAGCAGGATCGCGCGCCGGGGTTCGGCGGCACGACCCGAACGTGCCGCCAGCGGTCGCAGCCATCCAAACAAGCCATCGCGGGCCAGCGACTGCATGATTCGCGGCGCTCCCATCATGCTGCCCATTGCCGACGACAAGGTCGCCGCAAACACGCCCGCCGTGATGAGCGTTGCCATGATCGCAATGTCGGCGATCACCAACGTGTTACCGATCAACGCATCGCGGGGTCGAGCGGCCGCGATGAACACCGCCATCGCCAAATACACCGTCGCCGTGACAACGATCGCCGCCAAGGTGCCGCGAGGAATCGAACGGGCCGGGTTGGCCAATTCGCCCGACATGTTCGCCCCGGCCATGATGCCGGTCACCGCGGGGAAGAATAACGCGAACAAGGTCCAAAAGTTTTCGCCGTCGGTGTAGCCCGAATCCAGGTTGGATCGCAGCGTCGAAAGATCCCATTGTGCCGCCCCGCCGACGAAGAACGATACCAACGAAAGCACAACGGCCGCCAAGATGAAAAACTGGATGCGCAGCGTCCAACCGGCGCCGATCATCACACACGCGAACACCGCCGCGTTGGTGAGCGTCGCGATCAGCGTTTCATTGATGCCCGCCGGCAACAGCGGCATCAACGCTTCGGTGAAACCGATCACGTACATCGCCACCGACAACGCTTGGGCGGCGAAAAAAACAACACCGATCGCACCGCCGAATTCCGGTCCCAACGACCGGCTGATCAAAAAGTAGGCACCGCCACCTTCGACACGCGTGTTGGTCGCGATCGCTGAAAGCGACAAAGCGGTGAGCACGGTAATCAGCTTGCTGGCCAGCACGATGCCAACGGTCGCGATCACACCCGCCTGGCCCACAACGTAGCCAAAACGCAGGAACATGATCACGCCCAGAATCGTCAGCACGCAGGGCGTAAAGACCCCCTCGAAGGTGCCAAACGCATTGGCGGTGGCAGAATCGCCACGATTCGAAATGGGTTTTGGGTCCCCATCCACATCCTTGTCTCGTTTCGTGGTTACCGCCGATCTTGGCTGGTTTGCCAAGTTTGAATGACAGGCTTGGGATTACTCGCTGGCAATGGCCGCTCGCTTCCAGGTGAAGCTGCGGACGCTCACTTTATTCGCACTTGGGAAATCATTGGGCACGGCATCCAAGGTGACCTTTCCGGTGGCCGCCCATTCACAGCCGCGAACCAGTGTCACGATAAAACCGACACACTCCATCGCGCCGTCGGCGTGTCCCATCGGCGTGTGATAGACCCGGCCTTTGCCGTACTGGATTGTCATGATCATGGGCTCGTGCCGACCGGTACCGCGTTTATCCTCGGCCGAAAACGCCGTCGCCAAGACGGTCATGTTGTTGGCGGGCCCACGTAGCTTCTGGTACAGCTCGTCCTTGGAATGCATCCAGGCCCGCGGTAATCCGCGAGTGATGGGATGGTCGGCTTCGCGAATCACGATTTGAAACGCGTGTTGTGGCCCGTGCGAACCGCCGGCGCCGGGCGAATCGTCACGAATTTCTTTACCCTCGTCGTCGAAGTAAAGATACGGCCCGTGCGTCTCGTTGCGCCCGCCCCAGCCGCCCAGGCCAATCATTTGATTGAATTCTTCCCAGTCGCCAAAGGAATTGTCCGCCGCGTGGACGATGGCCAAGCCGCCACCGCCACGCATGTATTTCTCAAGGCTTTCGCGAGTCGATTGAGGCCACGGCGCGGCGTTGAACCCAAAGTTGCTGATCACAACGTCATATTTGGAAAAGTCCGGCTTGAAGTCCGGGTCCGGCTTGGGCTTGGGAAGGTCTTGGTACGTTTTCCCATCACCCAGCGGAAATTCGTCCAGCAGCTTGCCGCCCTTCCATGTGAATTTGGATCGGGCGATGTCGACCGTGAAGCGACCGGATTCTTCCAAATACTGACGCATCATCATCGTCGTTTTGGGCCAAGCACCGTGGTTGTTTTGCCCATCAATGATTAACGCCTTTAGCTTGCCTCCCGGATTTGACTTCTCGGCAATCGATTTGGAAGCCACCTCTTCGGCCACCGCCGGTGTCGACACGATGGCGATTGAAATTCCCGCAAGCAAAAACGCCAGTACGAAGTTGGGCTGCAGTTTTATGGCACGCATCGAATTCACCGACGCCTCTTGATGGGCATCGTCTTACGAGGAAAGGTTCGGGAGCAGTCGGAGCGAATTTTGCAAAACACACTTCGGTTACTTTTGAGCCATTCACAGGGTGTTTGGCAGCACCGTTCGCATCACGAATTGTAACCGGCCACGTGAATCAATTCAGGGGTTGGCCAACGGAATCAAACTTCTTGATCGGCACCTGTGACTTCCCGCCCTTCAGATAAGCCGCCAAGTTATCGGCGGTGGCTTCGAACTTTTCGTGATGCCAGTGTGCGAAATCACCCTTTTGTGCGCGACC
>JBCCRW010000412.1:0-4687 GCA_039201055.1 Planctomycetota bacterium
CGCGATGGCGTCCAGTTCCACCTTCCGAACCCACGATCGTTTGCAAGGCTGCAACACCGCATCGCGGATCGCTTGCAGTGCCGATTCCAACAATGTCCGCGAACCCCGCAGCCGAATCGTTTCCAAAGTTGGAACGAGCCCAAAGAATATCCCACAGGCGGCAAGACCCGGTGTTTGCACAAGTGAACGTGCCAACTGCAACGTCTGCGTTTCGGGCCAAAGCACGACGGTATCGCAAAGTGCCTCGACACGCTCGGGCTGAACCTCACCCCCATCGCATTGCCGCGGGTCCATGCACCGCAAGACGGCCTGGGCCAACTTGTCGATCGCCAAGGGGCCCAGATCCAACAAACGCATTGCCGCGTCGGAGGCCGCTTGAGGGGTTTCGTCAAACAACATGCTGACGATCCAGTCCAGATCGGTGCTCCGCTGCAAGTCCTCGTAACGCTCGCTGGGCGTCGCCGTAAAATCTCGCTTGCGCTGGACCGTCACATTGCCCAAACGTCGATCATCGCACCATTCACGTAAGCGAAAACGTTGATCCGGTGCAAGTTCCGGTACGATTTGCCGGACCGCGTCATGATGATCGTCAAAAAAATCGGGACATAACCTCGCTTTGAAGCAGCGCATCAACAAGGCGATCACCGCGTCGGTTCGCAGCCCGCCAAGTGGCAAAAATTCGAAGAATCCGGCCAGCACAGCGGGTGTGATCCAGCGGGACGCCGTTTTCCGCTCGCGTGCCAGCTTCAACCGTAGCAGCAACGACGCGGCGTGTAGGCTGTGAATGGCCAGGACTTCGCATTTCAGTCCCGCAATCAGACGCAGCCAATTCAAAACGGCGTTTTCGTCACCCAAGGTGTCTTGTTCGAGCGAAAACAGAGCGGCCTCGAAGCGATGGGCGATCACCCGCGCCGTCACCGACATGCCGCGCGGATCCTTCGCGGTCGCGATCGTGCCGCAGGCGAATTCCCAATGCGATTCGTCCGGCATCATCGTTGCAAGTATCCGGTCGATCGACACGATGTCGTCGTGACTGGCCAGCAAGGCGGTCAATTGCCAGGCGGCCAAATCGTCGTCGGCAGCCTTACCCATGTTCGAAATGGCGACCGTCACGCCGCTTGTCGCCGTGCGTGTCCACGCTTCAAGTTGCTTGATCGCGCGGGCCTTGGGAGCGGTGCACAGACGTCGCACCTGCTCCGGTGTAACGACGTGGATTTCCGTGCCGGGTTTCGTCGCGGACGACGGGCCGGTGCGACCACGCGTTGCATCGACACCCGTGGAATTCATACCCGCCGCACCAGTGTCCGGCGTTGCCGCAGCGGGAACACGAGCCTCGGCCCAGCCCGCCAGATCCGGATCGGAATGGTCAATCAATTTGATGGCCAGCAAACAATCCACTGCGTGACCCAGACCTGAACAATACGGCCGCAGGCACAGGAACTTTCGAATGCACTCGGTGGGCCACGACGCGACCCAATGAGCGAAAGTTTCGCTGCCGCGGCAACGGCCCAGTTGAACCAACAATTCCACACCGATTTCAAACTGTGCCAGCGATTGACCCAGCGCGGAATCCGAAACGGTGCCGCCGTTCGATTCGTGCCCCGAAAACCACCGGTCAATCCAATTTTGCCAAGCCGAATTGGCAAAGGGCAAATCGCCCAACGCACCGCCAAGCAACACATGGATCACCCGGGAAATTCGGTTGCTGCTGATCTGCCAATTCGGATCGGCCGCATACCCAAGCAAGACGCCCAGCATCGCGAACACGCGTGTGGCGCTCAAGCGAGCCAAAAACGTCAGTTGTTCGCTGGGAAGCGTGTACAACATGACCGCCGGCGCGTCAGGATGATGCATGCGAGTGGACAAGATCCACGTGATCAAATCCTGCTTGGCTTTTTCTTTGCTGGGGTGGCCAAACAGAAACCTCGCCGAACGTGGGTCGGCATCAAACCCCGCCGCGATCTGTGACGGTCGATACGCTTCACCAAGCCGCCGGAAAGCCTGTTGACGATCCAAATACAAAAGCGATCCAACCAAGGCCAAATCCAAGTGACCATCGCGACGTCGCAACCAATCTTGGCCCAATAATGAATCGAGTAAATCCGGTGGTGCGTCGCAACCATCCGCGTGCTTGGGAAAGCCCAATAAGGCTTCACGAAAAATATCAGCCGGCAAGACCCGCGAAAATTCCGCGATCGTTTGCGGCCGCAACAACACGGCCAGCGTCACCCATTTCGCCGTCGCCGAAGCGTTCGCGATTGGGATGTCGGCACGCAATAAGAACGGCAGCAAATGGGCAGCGATCGCGTCGCCGCAATCATTCAGACGCGAAAAATTTCTCGGGTGCAATAGCACGCTTGCCATCCAGGCATCCGGATCGGGATCGGACAACCACAATTCGAACCACCGCTTCATCGCATCGTCGCCCGATCGATGGACCCAATCGGCAAGCTGGTTGACGTTGCAATCCGGTCCCGCCAAACGCAACAAACGTCGTGTTTGTTTTGCATCGAGGGCGTTGTCAGCGTAGCCATGCAGGATGTTTTCGATGTCCAGGGCAAAGGTTTGCACGCGATCGAACAAACGTTCGGCGGACGTCGCGGTGGCGCTGTCGGTCAGCGCGAAGGGCAACAATAGGGATCGGGCTGTCGTGTACTCGTAACGAAAAACTTCGCCCTCTCGATCGCCAAATAGAAACCCAAACGCTTCCCGGCGGACATCCGGCCGGGCATGAAACAACGCCAAGGTCCATTCGCTGGTGGAATCCATGCGGGCGATCGCCGCGACCGCCAATTTTCGCACTTCCGAATCACCGTCATCCAATTGTTTGACGATCGCGTTGCGGGCGGGGTACCCACCGGCGTCGACCAAAATCGGTAGCAACTCGCGTTTGAGCGCCGGATCAGCATCGGGCAATATCGGCAGCACCAACCCCAAATACGCTGCTCGCGTGCGCAGCGGCTTGGCGGCGAGCGATCGCAGCGCCGCGCGGCAGTGCTGCCAAGGCCAATCGGCACCGCCGGTTCGTCCCGATTCAGAGCGGATACGTTGATTCGCATCCCATAAGCGTTGCCAAAGTTCGACGTCGCTGATGGAAACGGGATCGTTTCGCTCTTGTTCGGTGGACGAATCCTGCATCCGGTCTTTCCCAAACTCCTCGGCGGACAGCTGTTCGAATGAGCCCAACCCGGTCAGGGACCGGTTTGCTGTTTTCGGGCGTGGCGGCGACACCGCCTGATCCATGTCCGAAAAATCGTTGGGGCCCCTGCGGCAGTTTCCTCACCCTCGATCAAAAAAGGTTAGCGAATGTTTTTTGATGCGTCGGATTTCTCTTTGGCATGACAAAAAACACGGCGACCGGCTGTGGCCGACCATCCAAACGGGACCCGACGAGTGGTCTGTATCGTCCCGAGATTCCGCATCCGGCCGCTCCCACCCGAGGGACCGTCGCTGTGACGCGGAGCCGATCCCCCAGCACGCAAGGTTTCCGAGTGCGTCTGCGGGAATCAATCGAGGGTGTGTGAGCGTCAACTCCAGGTTTGAGTGCGGGCGTGTGACCAGAACGATCAAAAGGATCGTGGTCGATGGGACACGTCAGGTCCCGGCAGGTTCGCCGCGGGCCCGGCGCGTGTCAAAATAGGCGGTTTGGGACAAGTCTTGCGAGTGGATTTGGTTTTTGCCGGTCCGGATAGACCGATTACATGCGTCGCAGGGCATCGGGATGACGAATCACTTCACGTCGGATGGTGCTACCGTGGAAGATTGCCACCGATCCAGCTTTCGCAGCCGGCCCAGTTGAAAAAGGATTTTCAAGATGAATCGTTGGATGAGCATTCTCGGAGCCGCATGCTTGATGGTCGCTTCGACCGGCTGCCTCCGCCACAATTTACGAAACTCATGCGGCAATGGCTGCCAAACAACGGCCAGCTGCGGCACTTGCCAAACCGGTGCCTGCCAAACCAGTGCCTGCCAAACGGGGACGTGCAACACGGGCGACTGCGGTAGCTGTGAAGATTCCGGCGGACGCGGCATCCTCAACCGGCTCCGCAATGCAACCTGCGGCAGCGGTGCTTGCGGATCGGGTGGCTGCCGAACCGGTTGCGTTCCCGGCCCCATCGGCTGGCAGCAGGGCGGTTTGAACTACAGCTCGCACCTGCAACCGGGGCTTCTCGGCTGCAACGCGGGTGCCCAAATGAGCAGCCAGCCGTTTACGGCCGGACCGCCAACGGCCCAGGTCGGCTATCCGTATTACACCACTCGCGGGCCTCGCGACTTCTTCTTGGACAACCCGCCGACGATTGGACGCTGATCCGCGGCAAGCTCGCTTCCGGACACGCTCGTCGTTTGTCGCGACTCAATCCTTGGGTCGCCGAACGACGCGAGAATGAAGTGTTAGGGGCAACAAGATTGGTCGACGGGCGCTCGCCTGCTTGGGCATCCATGAAGCGGGTTCTTTGATTTCTGGGTTGCCAGTGGGTTTCTCTCTGGTGATAATGCTTGCATCGTTCGCGTTACCGCGACGCGAAGTCCTGTTCAGAGCGTTCTTGCATCCATTCTGGTTGGCAACCGGGTGCGGGGGCGTCCAACCCATTTTTAAAGGAGGTGAGCAAGTGGATTCATGCTGTAGTAGCCAACGGGGTGGTAACCCGTAGCTTTGCCGGCGGGCAATCGCTCGGCGATTGCCACC
>JBCCRW010000413.1:0-4684 GCA_039201055.1 Planctomycetota bacterium
ATTGGAAGACACGGTGCGTGGAATTTGGGATGCGAATGCGCTTTTTGTTTCCTTCGGGGCACGTGGCAGTGGGTTTGGCGTCAGTGCCGACGATGCCTTCTTTGACAACTTTGCGGTGGAAGCCGGTCGAATTGTTGCCGTGCCCGAAGCGCATGGAATCGCATTGTTGGTGATGGGAATGACCTGCCTGGTCGCCCGCCGTCGTCGCTAGGGTTCGACCGGGCGATATCACGACATTCTGAAGTCGCGATCAAGGTCGAGTGGATCTTTACGCGTCACCGCGTATCCGTTCTTGGGCCACGTGGCCCGATCCTTCTCGTCTTCTCTCTCTTCTCACAAGCCCACGTTTGTGGGCTCTGCAGGTGACGCTATGTCTATTTTTCGCAAGTGGCTACCCACAAATTACTCCGCTGGCAAGAAACGCCACTGCACTAAACGGACGTCCAAACGTCGGCTGCGTGGTGAAACTCTGGAAACGCGTAAGCTGCTGGCGGCCGATTCATTTCACAATGAACTTTTTCCCGAAGACGTCAATGAAGATGGCCAGGTGACGGCCTTGGATGCTTTGACGATCTTGAATCAATTGCGGCGTCAGAACGCTCAGGCGGGGCGAAACACAAATGCCGATCTCGATGTCGAATTTCGTTCAAATGATCCGATGGCGGCGGGTTCGCAGAACGGGTTGAAGGGCGGTCCCGGCAGAAAGACCGATGTCAATAACGATGGCGTGCATTCCGCCCAGGACGCGTTGTTGGTGATCAATCGACTGCGGCGTGGTCCTGCACAGAATTCGCCCGATGCCGGCCCGCCCACACCCATGGATGGACCACCATCGCAGGAGCGACCCCGTGGCCCGCAAGACGACGCTCGGCGAGATCGTGACGACGACCTTCGCCAACAACAAGACAGCGTCCTGGCTTGGAATGACTTGTTTGGTGAACTGCTGGTTGCCGATGAAGTCAATCAAAATCCAGGCTATGCGTCACGCTCCATGGCAATGTTAAATTTGGCGATCTACGACACCATGACATTAACGCAAGGAAATCCTCAGGACACTTTTTACACCTATGATTTCGATTCCAACTCCCGTGGGTCGATGGACACCCGTGCCGCGATTGCCGGCGCCGCATCTACGGTGCTGAGTTCGCTGTACCCCGAACAACAGAGCATGATTGATGAGTTTGTCCAAAGCCTGCGAGGAAGAAACGGGCCTTCATCCGATGCAACGCAAAGTTTTGTCTGGGGTCAAACTGTTGGCCAGACGATTTTGGAAGTTCGTGCCGATGACGGGCATGACGTGGACGGCCAGTACAACTTTTCGGACACTCCCGGATCATTCCAGGCGGATCCCTTGAATCTGGATGTCCCTGTCTGGGGTCCGACATGGAGCGGCGTGGATCCATTTGTGATTTCATCCGCCGCCGACTTTGCACCGGAATCTCCGCCGGATCTGGATAGCCAACAATACGCCGATTCGTACAACGAGGTCAAAGAATTGGGGTCCATCGATAGCGAAATACGGACCGCGGATCAGACCGAGGCGGGATTGTTTTGGGCCTATGATCGCGCGGGCATGGGAACACCAATGGCGCTCTTCCTGGATGTTCTGGAGACGATTGCAACCGATCAAGGCAACACACCCGAGCAGAACGCGGCCCTGTTTGCCCAAGCCTCGGTGGCCATGGCCGACGCCGGCGTTGCGGCGTGGCACACAAAATTCTCGGAGCAATTCTGGCGGCCGGTCACCGCGATTCATCAGGGTGATAACGATGGCAATCCTTTGACCCAGGGGGATGCAAATTGGACCGCGCTGGGTGCCCCCGACGGTACCGATGCACTGGTTGGGTTCACCCCGCAGTTTCCCACCTACATCTCGGGTCACGCAACCTTTGGCGGAGCTTTATTTGCCGCCATCCGTGAATTCTATGGCACCGATGACATTGCCTTTGAGCTCAGTTCGAAGGAATTGGAAGTGTTGCTGGATGACCCGGATTTGCAGCAGGCCTATGGTTTGGACTTGCAGGATTCCACCCGCTCGTTTGAATCCCTAAGCCAAGCGATGGCCGAAAACGGACGCAGCCGGGTCTATCTGGGCATTCACTTCGACTTTGACGACGTGGTCGGGCAAGAAGTTGGTCAGGCGATTGCCGAAACCGTTTCCACCCACTTCGTTGTCGCGGGTGAGCAATCGGGTTTCTCCGACGAAACCGTTGGCATCTAGGAAAGTGCCATCAATAAGTGGCCGTTTTTGTATTCGAGAAAGCGAGAAATCCCGGAGACGCGGAATCCTGGCGACGAGACTGTGCTCTTACACCGTTCTAAGTATGAAGTACTCTCATGCTAGAACCTGTCTTCGACCACAATTGACTTGAGTTGTACCGACTCACCATCGACTATGTCGGAACTGATCGGTCCGGAGATGCGACAATGGTCGCCGATTCTGTCGTCCCTTCGGGACTGGGATGGCCGTTGTTTCCGCTCCGGCGGGCGGAGCCCGCCGGCTGGGCGGCTATCGCCACTTCGTGGCGAAGCGTTGTCGTTCCCGTAAGCCACCGACGATGGAGTGGACCAATATCTCGGCGAGATCAACTTCGTGCCGAGGCTATCTTCGCGGCGGGCCTTCGAGTTGCTGAAGTTGCCGTGGCGTGAGGATCTCTTGCAAACGCCGATCGACATCCCTTTGTAGTGCGTCCAACTGACGTTCTTGATCGGCCGATAAACGCAAGGATTGTTTAAGGAAGTCGGGCAAGATGGTTCCCGGCTTAACAGGATCCATGCGGGATCGACTTGGTCGAGCATCTTCACCGCGGCCAAAGCCTTCACCGCGACCAAAGCCTTCACCGCGACCGGGACGGAAAGGATCGCGGGCGCTGGAGTCACGACCACCACCGGGACGACCACGTCGGTTCATTCCCGCTTGCCGTCCGTTTCCACCGGGGCCATGCATGAAATCCGACGACGGCTGGCCGCGAAACGATCGTGGGATCACGGGCCAATCTTCGCTCAAAAAATAGGCGTATGTGCCACCGGGGAATTCCGGGGTCACCGTGAAACGGCCGTTACACCGATCTAGGTCGCCGCTCCCTTGAACAAATTCATAATCGCGAACAAAGGTCCCGTCATAAATGCCGCCCGGCCCGTCCTCGCCACCGGGCCTGCTGCCCCTCTTCACACGATAGCTGGAACGCAGCGCGATGACTTCGGAGGATGCGTCCTTGGGGTCCTTCCACCCATAGACGGCATAGATTGGAAATCCATCGGCCGCCCAACCAACCAGGGGCGAGTGTCGCTGGGCGCTGACTTGAATATCCCCCAGCAGTCCCGTCGGCAGCCCGTGATAGTGATACTTGCCGTTCGGCTGGACATGGGCGTGCGACATATCGATGCCCAAGTTGATGGCTCCCGAAAGAGCTTCGTATTGCCATTGGGGATTGCCCTGATAAAACTCCGCCGCGCCCGGGTCAAACGGCACACCGTTGACGGCCACGCCAAATTCGCCGCGTAGCGGTGTGATTTGGGCGGCCGGCTCGGGTTTCGCGGGAATCCGATACTGGTGCGACTGTGCCGAAATTCGGTTGGGATTGCCGCGATTGGGAAAGCTGCCCGTTTTGTGCTTTGGGATTCCATTGGAAGTTATGACCCGATCGTTGCCCTCGATTCGGATGCTCACACGATTGGCAGCCGGTGGCGACGCGGTCGACGGAAGCTTCCTCAATTCGCCAGCCTGCTTGACTCGATGCTTTCGCATCGGCGGAGGTTGCGCAATGGCCGCACCAATCACCGCCAGCATTCCCGCGGCCCCGAAAATGGTCATCGCTTTTCGTTTCATTTCAGTATCTTCCTCGTGTCGGCGTGTGTCGCGAAAACAGATTCTCAAAAGCTTCCATACGGGAATCCGTTGAGTGATCCACCAATTCGACTGGTAAAAATTCGCAAAATTCGCGACAGAACTTCTAGTTTTGACCATCCTCGTCTGAAGATGCGTGCTTTTTAAAACGCGTTACAGCCTGACCGCCAGCCTGCGGCAGCCCGAAGACACCGCCACCTGGAAGGAATTTTTGTCGACCTATGAGGCCGCGATGCTGCGTTATTGCCGATCCCGTGACGATGCGATTGATGACGTCGGCTATTTTGGACGGTACACGGGGACGTTTGGAAAGATGACGGGTGTCCGCTACGACAAATGCACGAGACTTTGTGGTGGAAGGCGTGGTGGGCCACCTCAGTGGTTGGGCATCAGGACGTAGGCGAACAGCTCGACCGGATATTTCGACAATCCCTCGTCAAGGACCCGCTCAAACGCCTCGAAGTCGCCTTCTTTGTGGAACGGCGTTTGTCGCTTTTCTCTGCCGTCACCTTTTCTTTGCGCGACTTGAGATTCTTTTTGATACCGGTCCCCCGGACTCACGTCCGGGGCTACAACCTGCCATCGCTTCGCGATTGACGTGCAAAAAAACGACTCCAAAGTAGCTCGCCTCTCCGAGGCGAATCCCACTCACCCGAGTGCCAAAACCCACTCACCTGAGTGCCGAAGGCACGGCATGTTGTAGCCCCGGACGTGAGTCCTTGTCTTTACCCAAAACATTTCGTGAAACGAACACGACGTTTGTCGTCAAATTTGCACCGGTTTCCGTATGTGAAACTGCCGAAATGACCCCGAGGTCAAAAGCACATTGCGCGATGG
>JBCCRW010000414.1:0-4680 GCA_039201055.1 Planctomycetota bacterium
ACCCGCCGCGTCACCGGAACGTTGTCGCCGGGCGGCAGACGGACCACGCCGCCGCCGGAATCCAAGCCACGACCACCGGATTGCAATTCCGGAATCATGCGTCCGATCCCAGGCTTGCATGGTGGCGATGCCGTTTTGTGGCAATCGATTGAAGCGAAGGTTCGGCGGACATGGCAATCGTCTTGATTTCAGTGGGCAGCAGGCCGCTTGCAATGGGCAGGACCGGCGTCCGTCGTTGCCACGAAAACTCATCCAGGGGTTCCAGGTCCAAGTCATCCTTGACGGGCTTGCCGGCCAGGGTGATGCCCGCCAGGACGGCAAGTAGCAACGTGGTGATCAGATAAAAACTGGCGTGGATTAAACCGGAAAAGAATTCCAATTCAAAGGTCGCCATGCAAATGACGCCGCCCAGCAGCAACATGGCGGCAATCGCGATTCCAAAGCCGACAAAATCCATCTCCGATGCACTTTTTAGATCGAACAAGTACATCGGCACAAAGGCGTAGATCAGCCAGGTGCCGGCCAGGCACAGCGATGCGATGGCCACCCGCTGGATCAGTTCCTGGCCGGTGTAGCCTTCCAGTTCGGAATCTTGAACGAACGAGTAGCCGGCCCAAACCAAAGGCGGCGCGATCACAATCACCGCCAAACCGCAAATCCAAACGGGTACCGATTCCATGCCAAAGCGAATCCCGAGTGCGGCGACGATCGCCAGGAGCACCGACCCGATGGTGATGATCAGGCCGCGGCGGGTGACGTCGGTTTCCTTCCGTTTGATCGGCTTGAGGACACTTTGGCCCTTGCTGTCCTTGGGTGCGTCGTCGGTGGGCGCGTGGACGACGACCTCTTCGTTCTTTTCGGGAACCCGGATCGTCGCCTTGCAGTTGGGGCAGGGGCCCTTTTTGCCGGCGAACTTGTCGCTGACCTGAAACCGTTTAAAACATTTCGGACACGTAACTTGGATCGCCATCGACGAGCGTACCGGCACAGGCTGAACGGGAGGAGAACGGAATGAATAGTGCAGGCCATGATACCGATCCCCCAGCCGGTCTTGGAGACGCCAGCCCGGAAGCAATCAGCTCGGAAGCAATGAGCCCGCAATCAATCAGCCCGCAAACAATGAGCCTTGAAGACGCGGGTTTCACCTCGCCGCGGGCGCACGTTGTGCTGTACCAGCCCGAGATTCCGCCCAACACGGGAAATATCGGCCGCACCTGTGTGGCGGTCGAAGCCAAATTATGGTTGGTCCAGCCGCTCGGATTCGACCTCAGTTCCGCCGCGATTCGACGCTCGGGACTGGATTACTGGCAACATTTGGATGTCCAAGTCGTGTCGGATTGGTCGCAGCTTCTGGCGTCGTTACCACAAACCGAGCGAATGTTTTTTCTGTCCCGCCACGCCAAACGGCCGCACTGGGAGCCCCAATTTGAAGTGGGTGATGTGTTCGTTTTTGGTAGTGAGTCGTCGGGGCTTCCCGCCAGCATCCTGGACCCCGAAGATCCTCGGTCGTTGCGTTTGCCCACCAACACACGCGTCCGCAGTTTGAACCTGGCCACCACCGCGGGCATCGTGATGTACGAACACTTTCGCCAAATTCAAGTTGTATGAGCGTTCCGGAAACCGACAACACGACCGATCCGGCGCCCACCGTTGGGGGTGCAATGACCCCGCAGACACTGGCCCCGCAGACACGCGATGGAAAACCCGACGTGATTGTCATCGGTGCCGGCATCGCCGGGTTGACCTGCGCCCGTGTGCTGCATCAGGCGGGCAAAAATGTCCTGCTGTTGGAAGCATCCCAGCGGGTGGGCGGACGCATTCGCACCGACGTCGAAGATGGCTTTCGGATGGACCATGGCTTTCAAGTTTTTTTGACGGCCTACCCGACGTGCAACCGGCATTTGGACCTGGACCGGTTGCGTTTGCGTCGCTTCCGGCCGGGGGCGTCGATCCGCTGGCGAGATGAATTTCGGATCTTGGGCGACCCTTGGCGGGAACCCAGCACGGTGTGGTCCACCGCAACGCATCCGGCGGCGACCTTGGGCGACAAGCTTCGAATTGCCAAACTTCGCGCGGAACTAAAGCGACTGCCGATTGCGTCGGTCGCGAAACGCCAGAATGTTTCGACCGAAACGATGCTCGAGCAACGCGGGTTTTCGCCCACGTTCGTGGAATCATTTTTCCGACCGTTTATGGGCGGCGTGTTTTTGGATTCGACGCTGCAAACGTCGCGTCGGATGTTCGATTACACGTTTCGATATTTTTCGCTCGGCGATGCGGCCTTGCCCGCCGAAGGCATGCAAATGATTCCCGAGCAATTGGCCGCCAACCTACCCAGAAACACCCTGCGGTTTCGAGCCAGCGTGAAAGGTGTCGACGCCGCGGGCAGGGTGCATTTGGCAAGCGGCGAATCGCTTGAAGCCCCGCATGTTGTCATCGCGACGGAGCCGGGAACGGCGACGTCCCTGTTGCCCGGTGAAACCATCCAGCCCCACGCGGTGTCTTGGAATTCCACGTTGACGTTGTACTTCGTCTACCGGCCAAAGCTGGACATCCCGAATTTACTTGTCTTGGCCGGTGACGAAGACGGTCCGATACAGAACCTTGCGGCACTCAACCATGCGGCTCCCGACTATGCCCCGCCCGATTGCACGCTGCTATCGGTATCGGTGGCCATTGGGCCGATGGGATACGCCAAATCCATCGACGATTTGGACCTGGATCAATGCGTCGACGCGGTCACGAAGCAATTGAAATCTTGGTTCCCAAGACAATCGGATGCACCGGAGTTTTTGCGGGCGTATCCCATCGCCTACGGCGTGCCTTCGCGCGATTTGGATCCGCTGGAGCGTCCGATCGAGCCGACGCGGATCGGCGGCACGCATGTTTGGCAAATCGGCGACGCTTTTTCGGCCCCCAGCATCGACGGTGCCATGGAAACCGGCGAGCGCGTCGCGAAAACGATCGCCGACAACAGTTTGACAGAATGATTATCCCCAAGAACACGCGGATTTCGCGGATGACAAAAGGTCTCTCTTGAACAACACGCCGACCCAAATTGACGAACGACCCTGGGAAACCCTGGTCGACTTGGCACAGCAGGGCGACCATCACGCGGTCAACCAGCAGGTTTCCGAATGCACCGCTTCGGACCAGGCCTATCTGATCGCTCACCTGGACGAATCGGAGGTGGAATCGGTCGTCGGTGCGCTCACACCCACCGCGGCCGCGGAGCTGATCAGCCATTTGTCCGAAACGCAGGCCGCCGGCTTGTTGGCAAATCTTGAAGCCGATGCTGCCGCGGCGATCTTGCGGGAATTGCCGGCGGACGAACAAGCCGACATCCTTGCCGATTTAAGCGATCATCAATCCGAGGCGATTCTTGGCGAGTTTCCCGCCAGCGAAGCCGAACAGGTTCGAGTTCTGGCCGCCTATGACGAGAACGTCGCCGGCGGATTGATGACCCGCGATTTGTTGAAGCTGTCGGTCGATTCGACGATCGCCGAAGCGATCGGGCGGATTGGCGAGACGCTGGACGAGCTGGGCGACGACGATATTCGATACGGCTACGTCGTCGACGGCGACGATCGTTTGGTGGGTGTGTTGCCCATGCAAAACTTGTTGTTCGTCAAACGCAGCACGCGGGTTGCCGATAGCATGATCGCGAATCCGAAAACGGTGCGCGATTCGGCGTCGCTGGACGAATTGATCGACCTGTTTGACGTTCATCATTTTCTTGGCATTCCGGTCACCGATGAAGAAGGTCGGCTGTGCGGCGTGGTCCATCGCGATCGAGTCAATCGCGCCGAGGGCGAGGTTGCCGAAAGCGCCTATCTAAAGAGCCAGGGAATCGTCGGCGGCGAAGAATTGCGGACCATGCCCGTGGCAGTCCGATCGCGACGCCGGCTGAGCTGGTTGAGTGTCAATATTTTGTTGAATATTGGCGCGGCCAGCGTTGTGGCGTTGTTTCAAGAAACGCTGCAATCGGTGATCGCGCTCGCCGTCTTTTTGCCCATCATCAGCGACATGAGCGGATGCAGTGGCAATCAGGCTGTCGCGGTCAGTATGCGCGAACTATCGCTGGGCCTGATTCGACCGACGGAGGTGCTGCGGGTGTGGCTGCAAGAGATGAGCGTCGGCTTGGTCAATGGCTTGGCTCTAGGCTTATTGGTTGCACTGGCGGGATACATCTACCAGGGCAACGTGTGGCTTGGGGGCGTGGTTGGGATCGCGTTGTTTGTCAATACGATCGTGGCGGTGTCGATCGGTGGTACGGTGCCGCTGATCGTCAAGCGTTTTGGTTTTGATCCCGCCATCGCCAGCGGCCCGCTGTTGACGACGATCACCGACATGCGCGGATTTTTTCTGGTCCTGGGAATGGCTAGTCAAATCATCGAGCGTTTGAATTGAGTCGCTGGACCGATGGATGCGTTTGGGTGCACGGACGCGGCTCGGCGGTGGATGGAGCTACGGCGGTGCATGGTGCCAGGCACCTTGTGTCATCGGTTCTTAGTGAGCGACAAGGCGTTAGCCGTCGGTTTCCAGCGCCGAGACCGGCGGCTAGCGGGCTGTCGGTTTAGTGCATCCATAACATGAGGGGGCGGTGCACCGTTCGCTTGAGTTGAAAGGTTTGGTATTCTCCGGACTGACGATCGCGACGCAGGAAACAACCCACCAAGG
>JBCCRW010000415.1:0-4661 GCA_039201055.1 Planctomycetota bacterium
GCCGCGTTTCCGATTCAATTGGTGTTATGGAAGGCCAGCCATGGTTGGTCGTTTTGGCCTAGCGATGTCGCGGCGCCATGGCCGATCCTGGTTTGGGGCGGCGTGTTGTTGATGTCGACGCTGTGGCTGCGACCGGCCGCGAACGGGCCGCACATGGCTTTGATTGCGGAAGATGACGATGACGACGATGACGACGATGACGAGGTTGAGGTTGAAGTTGAAGTTGAAGTTGAAGTTGAGGACGATCATCATTTTTTGCCCGAGCCGAACAAGCGATGAATCAACAGGCCGAAACGCGGCAAGCCGCCATCGAACAAACGATCGCTTGCATCGCGAGTCGGTTTTCGACGCCGGTGCCGCGTCCCGCGTGGGGGTTGATTCTGGGTAGTGGGTTGGGCGGTGTCGCCGATCAAATTGAGACCCAGGCTTCGATTGCCTACGCGGATCTGCCCGGCTTTGCGGTGCCGCGGGCCGCCGGTCATGCCGGACGTTTGATCTTGGGCCGTTGGCAGGGCGTCGACGTGGTCGCGATGGCGGGGCGATTTCATCTTTATGAAGGTTGGTCGTTTGATCAGATCACCTTTCCGGTCGCGGTGATGGCCGCCTTGGGCGCGACGAATTTGATCGTTAGCAACGCCGCCGGCGGAGTGCGGCCGGGGCTGCGTGTGGGCGATTTGATTTTGATTGCCGATTCGATCGATTGGATGCGTGGCCTGGGTGCTGGTGGCGTGGGCCTGGGTGCTGGTGGCATGGGCTTGGGTGCTGGTGGTGCTAATCCTGCACACGCGGGCTTGGGCGGCGCGCGCTCACCCAATCCATCCGGCCGGCGATGCGATGCGTCGATGTACGACAGCCAGTGGCGGCAATGGGCGCTGCGGTGGGCACGAAAACTCGACGTCCGTTTAAGCGAAGGAACCTATTTGGCCATGTCGGGTCCGACTTACGAAACCCGTGCCGAATATCGCATGATGCGGCGGATGGGCGTCGACGTGGTTGGCATGAGCACCGTTCCCGAGGCACTGCATGGATATCGATTGGGGATGCGAGTGCTTGGTTTTTCGATGGTTTCCAACGTCGCCAACCCCGATCGGCCTAGTGAAACCCACCATGATGAAGTGATCGAAGCCGGAAAACGGGGTGCCCAAGACCTTCAGAGAATCCTTGGGTTTCTCGGCAAGGTATAATCGAAATGACGACCCACCCAAACAGCCGGTAACCTGGCCGCCTATCCAGCGTTTTCCCGCCTTGGCCACGTTGCCACGCCTTGGCCAGCGTTGCCACGCCTTGTTTTGGGGACCGGCCAATTTGCGATCGAACGCTCCGCCGAGAGCCCGCGACGGAAAATGCTCCCACCCGACCCCCCTCACGCTCGCGACGCCGCCCACGGCCGTGGCCGCGTAGACGCACAGGGACCAGCAAACGCACAGGGACCGGCAAACGCACAGGGACCACCGCCGCCGGGTGACCCATTGCTAAACCTTTCCAGCGGACGCGATTTGCTCAGTCAATTTGTTGATGAATTCGACGTCGCCCAGACCGATCCGACCGTGTTGATGGCTTCGATCAGCAACCAGGGTGTCGATGACGAGGATGCGGAACTTCCGGCCGTGCGTTTGTTCAACACCGGCGGCATCGATCATTTGTTGCCGGGATTTGACGCTGGCGTCAAGTTGCAAATTGAAGGGGACCTGGGCAACTATCCGTTGATGATGGCCAATCGCATGGACGCGCGGATCCACGGCGATGTTGGCGTGGGATTGGCCGATGGATTGCGTGGTGGCGTGGTTCGTGTTCGCGGAAATGCCGGCAATGGTGCGGGGGTTTGCATGCAGGGTGGCACGGTGGCGGTCTATGGTTCGGCAGGCCATCGCACCGGAGCGGCGATGCGCGGCGGCGGCATGTTTGTTCGCGGTGACGTGGGCGACGATTGTGGCCTGGGGGCCAGCGGTGGCACGATCGTGGTCGGCGGCCGGGTGGGAAAGCGGCTGGGCAACGCGGCCAGCAGTGTGTCGATTTTTGTTCGTGGGGAAATCGCTTCAATAGCCGACGGGTTCACCGAGGCACCGCTGCGGAAACAGGCCTTACTGCAATTGGGCATGTTGTTGGTGTCGGCCGCCATTCGCGGCGACGCAAAAGACTTTCGCCGGATTGTCAGCATCGATCGTTTGCAGGCCGAGGAATCGCGGCGCGGCGAAATCAATCCAAACTGGCGATAGCAGCGGAGCATCCGGTCATGGCTGAATCTTTTCCCGATCCGGCTCCGTCGGCCGATCTGGCGTTTGTTCGCTGGCAGCCCGAGGCCATTGACGCGGTGCCGACGCCGCGGCCGCGCGTGAATCCGGAACTGGCTCAAGTGATCCGCTTGTTTTGGGATGATCCGCCGTGGGCCTATGTCGATGCCGGTGTGGCCGACGATATCGCCGGGCAAGTCGCCAAGCTTGGCGTCGCGATCAGCGGCATGGCGTGCGAATGGTCCAAGGAGGATGGGCAATCGGAATTTCTGTCGCGGTCGTCCGCGCCTCGTATTTTGCCGTACCGGCCCGAACGTTATGGGTTGACCCCCGACGATTGGCTACGTTGCAACATTATCGATGTACGGCTGGATCGCGCGATCCGCGGTGATGGCGGGTTTGGCTATGACGCCAACGACTTGATGCGTTGGAATACGGAAATCGATTCGGACCGAGCCATCGCGTTGGCCATGCCACCCGAACTTGTCTCCGTGGACGATTTGCCCATCAAGGTGCGACAACTGCGCGCGATCGCGCCACCGCGGTGCAGTGTGTTCGCCTCCTGTGGTTCGGCGCACGATCCCACAAAATTTGGTGACTTCAAAGCCTGCGATTGGGATGGCTGGATTCTGCGAGTCGATCGTGATGACATCCTGGAGGGTCGCTGGGTCCAGCGTTTGTTGCTGTGGCGGGACGCCTTGGTTGATGCAAAGCCGTCGATACGATTGTGGATCGTACCGCCGCCCCTGGCCGCGGCTGATATGGCCAAACTGTTTGCCTTGGGTGTCGACGCGGTCGCGTGTGACGCGTATTGCGACCGCCTGCTGTGGCCGACCGAGCTGGGAACCCGTCCAACCCGCGACGACACTCGGCAGCGGTTGCAGCGGGGTCTGCCGGCGCGATTGACTCAAATTTTGGCCTGGGCGGACCGTCAGCCGGGCAATTGGTTTGTCGATCAAATCACGTGAACGAATTCCTGCACGAACCTTTGGATGGGCAAACCGGCGCGGAACCGACAGCGCTTGCCGCGTTTTTGGAAATGGAGCCGGACGCGGAACGGGGGCTTCGCAAAACACTCACCGTGATCCTCCGTGCATCGCGTTGCCCGATCGCTTGTGCCATGTGCGATCTGCATCATGCGGCCTATGCGGGCCCGACGCCTCCGGGGTCCATTCCCGCTCAGGTGCAAGCAGCCGTTTCGCAGTGGGGATCCGCCGATCGAATCAAGCTTTACAACGGCGGCAATTTTTTTGATCCACGGAGCATTCCGGTTAAAGATTACCCGGCGATCCTGGATGCCATCGATGACTTTGATGAACTGGTCGTCGAAAATCATCCGTCCGTGGGTATCCGCCGGACGCTGCCGTGGGCCAGGCGGTGGGGCAAGTCGCTGGAGATTGCGGTGGGTTTGGAGTCCGTTCGACCGGGCATGCTGGCGATGCTGCAAAAGCGGACCAGCCGCGACGGGATCGATGGCTACCTGAAATGGCTTGAAGCGGGCGGTATTCGTACTCGCGTTTTTTTGCTGCTTGGCGGTCCCGGCCATCCGGCCGACGAAGCGCTGCGATGGGCGGAATTGTCTGTTCGGCACGCGGCGCTGTTGGACGCGGCGATGATCAGTTTGATTCCCGCACGAGGGGGCGAATCATGGTCTGACGGAAAACCACCGGTAACCGATTGGTCGAAAACCGATTTGGTTGCTTGGCAAAGCGAAGTGATTGCCCGGCTGCGGCAACGCGGGCGGCGATCGGCCGTCACGATCGACGCCTGGGATTTCCCGCCGCACGATCGCCAGCGTATCCAGGCCGCCAATTTGGATCAGCAGTGGTGATCGAGTCGCGTCACGACGATATTTTCACGCGTCACGACGACGGTCCCGTGCGGCACTTCGATGCCTTGATTTTGGGCAGCGGTTTTGCCGGTTCGACGCTGGCCATGGTGCTGGCCAGCCAGGGCATGCGGACCCTGGTTGTCGACCCCAAGCCGCACCCGCGGATGTCGATTGGCGAATCATCGACGCCGCTTGCCGACGGGATGCTTCGATACTTGGCCCGACGGTACGGCCTGCCGCTACTGGAACGATTGTCGACGTATGCCGGCTGTCAGAAGCTTGCCGGTGCATCGCCCGCCGGCCGACCCCGCGTCGGTTTGAAACGCGGGTTCACGTACTACCAGCACCACCGTGGGCAAAGCTTTCGGGAAATCCGGCTTGGCGAACAAAGCATGTTGATTGCGGCCAGCCGGAGCGATGCCGGCGGTGACACGCATTGGTTGCGATACGACGTGGATGCGTTGTTGGCACAGGAAGCCGAAAACCGGGGCGCGGTGATGGCCGCCGGATTCACCTTGAGCGACATCGAACGATCCAGTGCAACCCGCGACGCCAGGATTCGGTTGGTGCTAAAAAAGGAAACCGATGCATCCACCACC
>JBCCRW010000416.1:0-4655 GCA_039201055.1 Planctomycetota bacterium
AGCCCAAGCTGCTCACCCTTCTCAAGCCCCAACTGCTCACCCTTCTCGAGGCCCAGCTGCTCGCCCTTCTTGAGCCCAAGCTGCTCGCCCTCCTGCCGGCCTTCGTCCCGTCCTCGTTGCAGGAGCCGATGGGCGATGGAGTTACGTTCAAATTGGGTCGGAAAAACGCTTTTGAGCGTCTGCTCGTATTGCGCATCATCGACGCCATTGTCTGCCGACATGATGTACACCCTGATAACCTCAAGCAATTCCGGAAACCAGTCTTCTCCCTGCGAAGGCAAAAGCGACTGGAGGATGCGTCGAAGCTGCTCAGCCAGCTCCCCTCGACGAGAGTATTTTAGCAATCGCAGCGTCTCGAGATCGAGTTCGGCCAGCGCGGCTTTGGAAAGCTGCGTCTCGATCAAACTCCGCGCGCTGGGCAAATGCGACAGCGTGAAGCGAAAAAAATTGTTGTGCGGTGTCGGTAGCGGCTCCATGCGATCTGATTGTACGGCAAAGCACAAACGGCCGACCGAAGGTCATTTGCTATCCACCGAATTCGACCGCCAGAATATCGCGAGAGCGATCAACACGACCACGGAAGCCACCAGCGTCAGCGTCACCACACCCAGTGACGATGATGCCAGAAAGATTCCGGGCACCGCGTAGGTCACGATGCCGCCACCCACAAACGGTGACGATAGCGGCGCCGCGAGCGCGTAATCCTGGGCCGCCCGAGTCCGAAACTTGGGATCGACCAGACGCAACAGCACGAATCCGGTTGCCGTCACACCCGTCGACATGCCGTAGTTGATCAGCCCCAATTCGAACCAATGCTGCCGTGGCAGGATTCGGCGGGCCAGCACCACCAAGCAAACGGCCGACCAAATGGAACCGGCAAACAACAGGATCGAAAGCGGCAAAATTTGATCGACGATCGCATCCAAACGTAGCGATGAAATCGCCGCCACCACCAAAACATCCATCGCCATGCTGCTGATCCGCGACACGATCGATGAATCCAACAGATGCGAAAGCTTGGCAGCCGACAACGCTTGCCGAACGATCCAACCGCCCAGCAAGGTGTAGATAAAAATTGGAAAACTGGAGATCAAATCCGCCCAGCCCTTCTCGCCGTCCGGCACCGGGCCCTCCAAAGACGAAACCGCGCCATGCACCGCCGCCTGTCCCAGCAGCCCGATTCCAAAGGCCAGGCCCAGCCAAACACACTGCCAAAGCCAAGGATCACCCACCGACGCGGGCCGCGTGTTCGGGTTCGATTCCCTTTCAATCGACGCTCCAGAATACTCCGGTGCAAGTATCGGTTCGCTTTCCAGCGGCGGTAACTCGGTTCCCGCGGCGTGCCAACCCATCCTGGTGCCAATGTTGACAAGCACAATGCCCGAAAGCACTCCATACACCAGTCCAAAGGTTGCGACCGTGGTGCCGATCGCGAGCGGATTTTCGACGCCAAAGGATTCGTCGTCGAGCAATTCGCCCATGCCCGCGGCGGTCCCATGGCCACCGGCGAATCCCGTTTCGATGAACACGCCGAACACATCCGCGGTGCCCAGAAACGGCTTCAAGATCAACCACGTCACCAAAAAACCGACCGCCGTTTGGCCGAGGGCGATGATCCAGACCATCAAACCTTCCTGGCCCACGCCCTGGAGCATCGCGGCACCGGAAGACCTGACGGGCTTTTGCAACAACATCGCCGCAAAGACGATCGCGATCAACGTCCCCGGCCATTCGCCCCAAACATCCATCCGCTGGAGAGTCCACGACGCCGCGACGTCGAATTGCAAACTGCTGCGGACGGCAATCAGCCCGAGCAATCCGGCCACGACCGGGGCCGGCAAGTAAATTTTTTGAAGCCATTTTAAGTGGTCGCACAGCAGCAAGCCGACCGCGAACAAGACGGCCGTCACCACCAAGGTTTCCATCATGATGACGCGTTTCCCGTCATGCCCGCGTTGACATTCATGATCGCGTTCGCATTCATGCCCACATTCACAATCATGCCCACATTCACAATCATGATCGCCGGTGGCGTTTCTTGCCGCCCTTGGCATCGCCGGATCGTTTTTTGCCGCGTCCGCTGCTGTTCGATTTGCGAACCGACTTGCCGCCGGTGCGTTCGGGTTTGCCACGCATTCCGGACGACTTGCCGACGCTATGATTTTTGATCACGCGAAAATACAGCTGCCGGTCCTGCATATCGACGCGATCGATCTTGACGCTTAGCTTGTCGCCCAGGCGAAATCGATTGCCGTCGCGAAACCCCGTCAGCACCTGGCCGCGTCGTTCAAAACGGTAGCTATCCGAGGGCAAGGTCGATACCGGAATGAATCCATCGACCGGCAGTTTCAAGCTGCGGGCGTGGATGCCATCGGCGAACACACGGCTAATGACCGCTTCCATCGTTTCGCCAATGTGTTTGCCCAAAAAGTGAAGCAACTTCAAGAGCACCAACTCGCGTTCGGCCTGGGCGGCGTTGCGTTCCATATCGCTGCAATGTTGTCCCAATTGCACCAGCATGCCCAGGGATTCGTCAGGCGTCTTTTCACCATCCAGAATACGTTGGACCAAGCGATGCACCGTCAAGTCGGGATATCGCCGGATCGGGCTGGTGAAGTGACAATAGTTTCGAAAGTCGAGTGCGTAGTGGCCCTCCTGTTCGGGACTGTAAACGGCCTTGGACATGGATTTTAGCACCGCAAAATTCACGGCATCCTCCAGCGGTGTGCCCGCGACCTTGTCCAAGATTCGTTGAATCTCAAAGCGGCTTTCCATCGACTCGGTCGCCAAACCGAGGTCCTTGGCGAACACCGTTAGCTGCCGAATCTTGCGACGATCCGGCGGGGCATGATTCCGGTGCAAGAAGTTGTATTGGGCGTCGTCCAGCCAAGTCGCGACCTCGCGATTGGCGGCCAGCATGAATTCTTCAATGATCTGATGGCTTTCCGTGTGGATCTGTTTGTCGGCGCCCTTCACCTTGCCATTGCGGTCCAATTGCAGCTTGATATCGGGCATGTCCATCGACAACGCACCACTGCCAAAACGCTGTTTCCGCAACTGCATCGCCAGCGTGTGCATGTGGCGGATCAAGTCACGGATTTCATCGCTCCATGAATCGTCGAAGGCCTCCGGCGTTTCCAAGAAGCGATCGATTTGTTCGTAGTTGAATCTTTGGTCGCTTCGAATCACCGCGTTGAACACTTCAACGTGGGTGATGGTCAAGTCATCTTGAATTTCGATTTCAACGGTTTTGGTAAAACGCCGCTGTTCGGGCTGTAAAGAAGCCAAATGATTGCTGATGATTTCGGGGATCATCGGCACGACCCGACCGGGCAAATAAACGCTGGTCGCGCGACGCTTGGCTTCTTCGTCCAGCGGCCCACCGCTGGGGACAAAGTGGGTGACATCGGCAATATGAACCCACAATCGCCAGCGGCCGTCTTCGCGAACAAGTGAAATCGCATCGTCGAAATCGCGAGCGTCAAAAGGGTCGATGGTGATCGTCAGCAGTTCGCTCAGGTCACGCCGCCCCTCGGGAACGATCGAATCATCGAAAGCATCGGCTTGCACCCGAGCGTCATGGATGACGTCTTCGGAAAACGAATCCGGCAACGCGAATTGCCGCATGATCAAAAGCGTGTCGATGTTTGGATTTTTGCTCGCACCAAGTCGTTCGAGCAACACGGCCTGGCCGAGTTCCTGGCCGGATTCATCGGGGAACTCAACGACCTCGACAAACACTTTGTCGTCGTTTTGCAGCGCGATACCACGAACGTCACCGATCGAAACGGGTTGTTCGTGGTGGGTGCCGTCCAGATAAACGAGCGCCCGCCCACCATCAAAATGCAGCGTGCCGGTGAATTGCCGACGGGCACGCTGGACAATGTCTCGGACGACGCCTTCGTTGCCACCCTTGCGGCTCGGTTTGACGGAAACTTCGACCAAGTCACCCTCGAGGGCCCCGCCGGTTTTTCCCGGCGGGATAAAAACATCCTCGTTGTCATCGCCACCGGCGTCGCCGGAATGGTTGGGACGGACAAAACCAAAATCGCCGCCCATGGCCCGGCGAAAAGTCCCCCGCAGGCGATCGCCGGGCCCGCCCACCGCGCCGGTGCTCATCACCAAATGATTCGATCCATAAAACAATCGGCCTTCAAGAACCAATTGTTTGACCACCCGCCGGACCTCGCGATACCCATCCAGATCAAGGCCCAATTGAGCCGCAATTTGTTTCGGTTTGCAGGGGCGATACTGCGGCGAAACCACCAAACGCATCACGCGGTCGGCTAATTCAGAAGAAATTTCCATGGACACAGAATAGTGGACGTTTGCCACGCTTTGCAGGCTGGGCGATCCGGGGCGGCCAAGCGACGACGTTCTTTTTGTCCCAGCCGCGTCCGCGGAGTTGTTATTCTCTTGAAAAACGTCCCCGCCAACGTCCCAGCCTGATGCCCCGTTCCTAATGCCCCGTTCCTAATGCCCCGTTCCTAATGCCCCATTCCTAATGCCCCATTCCTAATGCCCCATTCCTAATGCCCCATTCCTAATGCCCCATTCCTAATGCCACGTTCGGAACAAAAAACGCCCTGCCTAGACCAGCAGGACATCGAACGATTCGTGCACCGGCGCGCGGACATGGCGACGCCGGACCAGCG
>JBCCRW010000417.1:0-4632 GCA_039201055.1 Planctomycetota bacterium
CGGTGATTGCGAAACGATTCGCAGCGGCTGGCGATCAACGGTGATCTCCGATGTGTACGAATCGGGGTTCATCAAGTTGCCGCTGACGTCCCGCACGCTTGATGACAATCGAAATTCATACAAACCATCCAGCGGCTGCGGCGGAAACACAAACTGCAGCTTGCTGGGATCCGAATCGACGGCCAACACGGCAATTGGACGCGTCCCCAAATTTTCGTTTGGCCCCGAATCGTTCAATTGATCTCGTTCGGCCTCGGTCAACAACAACGCGTCGGCGACGGAAACCGAATCCGGATCGATTGCTTCATCAAAGGTCAACTCGATCACCTGCAGGACCGTTTCGGTCGTCCCCGATGGCGTTTGCGAAACAATCATCGGGCCGCTTCGGTCGACCGCAAACACCGACACGAACGCGTCGTCGATGGGTTCACCGGCGGTCGCGTCGCCGTCCTGGTTCATCAAGTTGCCGGTCGTGTCGGCGATGCTGGGGCCAACGGTGATGGTGTAATCACCGCCGGCATCCAGGGGCCCGTCCAGGGTGATCAACAGCGTTCGATCGCCGATCAATTCCGCCGCTTCGACGCCTATTGCTTGCGGTCCGCTGATCGAAACGTCGGTGACCGCAACGGATGCGGGATCGATTGCCAGATCAAAGGTGAACAAAAATCGCTCGTTTGCACCCGAGCCACCGTCCGAATCGCCCAGGCGTTGCGCCGCGACGACTCGGGGACCTTGGGCCCGCAGCGGCTCGGTCAAAAAGCCGCCGTAGTCGACAAAGTCATCGACGCCCGCGCCGGGCGGGTTGTCATTGACGAATCCGTCGGCCGCCGATGGATCGTGCGGGCCACCAGGATGCCCCCACCAATTGCCGCGAAAGTCGACATCGCCGGGTGTGTTGCCCAAATACCGAACCCCAAGATCGGGAACCAGAATTTGCGATGCTGAAACGATCGCCGTCGACCCCGCATCGACCCAAAAACCGATGTCTCCCGGCGTACTGGAAACCACGTCCAGGTCCGAAGCGACCAAGGTTCCATCGTCGACCCAGATCGACGCATTGGCGGTGGGACCGGCGACTGATTGGAACAGCGACCCGCCGTCGTAGTTGACCGTTGCGGCGCGGATGACATGCAAACCGCCGGCGAAATTCGATTCAAAGTCGACGTGTTCCAGCGTTGTCGGATTTTGCGAACCGATCCGCATGGCATGGATTCCGCCCGAACCGATTCCATCGCCGTTGGTATCACCGGCGTATCGAACCGTCACATGCTGTAGCGAATTTTGCGGACCGTCCAGGTAAATCGATTCCCAGTAGCCCGGGTACGGCGTGCTGGCATTGCCATCCCCGTTGGCGTCGCCGCCGACGGTGTCATCAAGGAGCGCCGTGAACACGATGGGCTGGGCGGCGGTCCCTTCGGCGATCAAATTGCCGGATATCGAATGGAAGAAAAGGCCATTGCCCACTTTGACAATCGTCCCCGGTGCAATCGTTAGTGTGACTGGACTGCCCTCGGCATCATTAACGATTGACATGTTGAAGCCGGTCAAATGCAACGGCAGTTCGCCGTAATCCCACGTCCGATCCTCATCCAGGTTGCCACCCTGGATCACGATCGCATCGCCGAGCCCATTTCCACGGGCGGTCAATCCGGACACGATCGGTGCGGCGGCATGGTTAAAGAAGTAGGGCGATCCGAGTGTGTCACGAACGTCAATTTGGTCGAGTGTTGGCCGACCGGTTTGGGCATGCAGTCCCGTCGAATACGTGTCGCGAACCGAGACCGATCGTAGCGTCGGCTGGGTCGTCGGGTCGGCCGCATCGAAAGGGCGGCGAAGATTGATCGCCGCTATCGCGCCACTGCCGATGCCGTCGCCGTTGGTGTCGCCGGCATAACGAACTTCGACGTGTTCCAAAATGTTGTTCGGCCCGTCCAGGTAGATCGTTTCCCAAAATCCAGGATACGGCTGCGATGCGGCAGCATCCCCATTCGAATCACCACCGGCCGTATCGTCGGTCCTTGCGGTGAACACAATCGGTTCGGCATCGGTGCCAATCGCCCGCAAGGTGCCCGAGACACTTTGCAGAAACAGTCCGCTGTCTAATTTGACGACCGTCCCCGGTGCAATGGCCAGAGTCGCGGGATTGCCCGAATCATCGGCAAAAACCCGTTGGTTGAATCCGAACAGGTGAATCGGCAAATCGCCGTAGTCCCAAGTTCGATCCTCGCGAAGATCGCCACCACGAATCGCGATCTGATCCCCCAGCAAGCTACCGCGCGAGGTCAATCCCGACGCCGCCGGTGCCGAATCGGAATCGAAGTAGAACGGCACTCCCAAAGCGTCTTCGACATCGACCGCGTCGAGATTAGGCCGACCGATTTGCACATTGACGGCGTTGGAAAAAACGTCAGCGATGCGAACGTTTGAAAGGGTCACTTGCGAATCCGCATTTTCGGGCGTGTATGCCCGACGCAGCTCAAACGCTCCGATCGCTCCGGAACCGATTCCGTCGCCATTGGTGTCACCGGCGTAGCGGACGATGACGTTTTCGAAAACGTTGTTTGGACCATCCAGATAGAACGATTCCCAGAAACCCGGGTAGGGGGTGCTCCCGTCGCCATCACCGTTGGCGTCCCCGCCCACCGAGTCATCGGTAAGAGCCGTGAACACGATCGGTTCGGCTTGCGTGCCCATCGCTTCGATGGTTCCGGTGACCGAATGAAAAAAGAGCCCGCTGTCAAGCTTGACGACCGTCCCCGGTGCAATCGTCAGTGTGTAGGGATTATCATTTTCATCGGCATACACACGCATGTTGTTGCCTTGCAAATGGATCGGCAGATCGCCGTAATCCCAAGTCCGATCCTCACTCAAATCGCCGCCGCGAACGACGATGCGATCACCCTGGACGCTCCCCCGAGCGGTCAACTCGTTGGTGATGGGTGCCGAATCATGATCGAAAAAGTAGGGCACTCCCAACGCGCCGTCGGCGTGGATGGTGTCCAGTGTGGGACGGCCGGCTTGGACGTTGATGGCGTTGGAGAAAACGTCCGAGATGCGAACGTTTTGCAAACGCGTTTGCGTGTCCTGGTCGTCGTCGTCGGCAACACGACGGAGTTCCAACGCTCCGATGGCTCCGGAGCCAATTCCATCGCCGTTGGTATCGCCGGCGTAGCGGATTTCGACGTTTTCAAAAGCATTCGATGGCCCGTCTAAATAAATGGATTCCCAGAAGCCCGGATAGGCCGTCGTTGCATCTGCGTCGGCGTTGGAATCGCCACCGATGGAATCGTCGGCAATCGCGGTGAACACGATCGGTTCGGATGCCGTTCCCCGCGCGTCGATGCGACCGGAAACGGATTGCAAGTACCATCCGTTGTCAAATTTGACGATTGTCCCCGGTGCAATGGTCAGCGTTGCGGGAGATGCGGCGTCGATGTCAAAGACGCGAACGTTGCTTGCGACGATATGCAGTGGTAAATCGCCGTAATCCCAAGTTCGGTCTTCGCGAAGATCACCGCCTTGGATGGCAATATGATCGCCACCTTGGTTGTTACTGGCCGTCAGCGATTGCGCTTGCGGCGCCGCGTCATGAAGGAACTCATACGCGTGCCCGAGCATCTGTGAAACGTCCACGTTTTCAATAATCGGCCGGCCCACGCTGGCGCGGACGCCGTCGCCAAAGCCGTGCAGGACTTGAACGTGTTTGATTTCGGTTTGCCGGTCCGCGGTTTCCGCTGAATGTGGAAACGCGAGCTGGAGCGAGGCGGTCGCGCCGCTTCCAATCCCGTCGCCGTTGGTGTCGCCGGCGAAACGCACTTCGGCGTGCTGGACACGGCTGTCCGGGCCGCTCAAATAAATCGCTTCCCAGGTGCCCGGATAGGGAGTCGAAGCGTCGCCGTCTTCGTTGGTATCGCCGCCGACGCTATCATCGGTAATCGCGGTAAAGATGATCGGATCGCTGGCCGAACCGATGGCGTCCAGGGTTCCGACGGCGGAAAGAAAACGACCGGGAGCGAACTTGACAACGGTTCCCGGATCGATGGTCAGTTTCACGCCTTCGGGGACGGTCACATCACCGGTGACGCGGATCACGTCGGACCACGATGTGTCCTCGGTCAACGTGCCGGCGACGTCTTGGGCCAGCAAGCGGCGATCTTCCAGCCGTTCGCTGATCGAGCGGCGTGATTTGCGTTTGCCACGGCGGGCGGTTTTTGAATCGGATTTCCCTGGCCGTTTTCGAGCTAAGCGGAGACCGGAAAGGGGTTTACGAGGGCTGTTGGTGGGAGCCGAATTCATGGAGTGATGCAGTAGAATCTGAGAGCCGAGTCCGGGGAGCGATACATATACGCCCGGGGTTCGAGTTTCTCTCAGCAATGTCCGCAATTTGCGCGGCCGAGCGATACGTCGGGTTTCCTTTGAGCCGAGACCCGCGGCGACAGCCGCGAGCCGGGTCCTTGCGGCGAGACGTTCTCCGCGAAAGCAAACGTCAACTGGCCCTATGCCGGAGGCATCGCAGCGGACTCCAGATAATGTTGTAGCTGGCCCTGGCTGGCAGGGCCTCGGTCAAAAGGGGAAAGCGGCACCTTGTACACTATCCGGATCGAATCGCTGCCGATTTCGATTCGTGCGATC
>JBCCRW010000418.1:0-4602 GCA_039201055.1 Planctomycetota bacterium
AAACGACCCGCTTTCAAAACGACCCGCTTTCAAAACGACCCGCTTTCAAGCGACCAGCGTTGCTTTTGCCAATTCCAGGTCGCGGACCATTTCTTGCCGCATGGCCTGGCGGCGCCCGGGGTCCTGCATCCGCAGGACCGCCGCGGGGTGCCATGTTGCCAGGGTTTGATCGCACCACGGCGATGCACGAAACTGACCCCGCGTTACCGTGATGCGAAAGTCGCGGCCCAGGATCGCTTGGGCGGCCGTCGCCCCCAAGCACACCAGGACCCGCGGTTGCACCTGCTCAAGTTCGGCCTCCAACCATGGTCGACACGCGAAGATTTCCCGGGAGTTGGGTTTTTGATGCAAACGACGTTTGCCGCGTTGCACAAATTTGAAATGCTTGACAACGTTGGTGATGTAGGCCGATTCACGCGGGACACCCGCGGCGGCCAGCACGCCGGCGAGTAGTTCGCCCGCCGGACCCACAAACGGGCGGCCCGCCAAATCTTCTTGATCGCCGGGCTGTTCGCCGACCAAGACCAGCGACGCATCCGCGTTGCCTTCGCCAAAGACGGTTTGCGTCGCCGGACCACATAGCGGACACGCGCGGCAAGTTGATGCGGCGGCCGCGAGCGTCCCAAGGTCCCGCCGCTCGGGCAGCACCGACGCCGCGGTCTCGCGCAGCCCCTCGGTGTTCTTCACCATTTCCTCGACACGGCTGCCGGCCTGTTCAAGCAGATCGGGAATCAAGCGAGTCTCCGGTAGCGTCGGCCAATGCTTGACCGGCATCTCCGCCTTCATCGCTTTGACCTTGACGCGTGCGGGGTTAAAGATCGACGCGTAATACGTCAGCCACAGGTGTTCCAGCCGATCATCGCTGGGGGCTTCATCCGACGTCGCCCCGGGACCGTAGTGCAACGTTTCGCCGTCCCAACGCACCGACGCGTTGGGTGTCAATATCGTCCACCGCATGTCGATGAAGCGGCGGGAAAAAAACGGCGCGACCAGTGGCACGATGTAATGGTCGGGCCGGTGCCAGGCGACAAAGTGAATGTCGCCAGCGGGCGATTCGACTTCGCGAAACCGCACAAACGCTTTCATCTTGTGCGCGTCACGACGAACCGCTTTGTCCATGCGAATCATGCGATCGACGTCGTCATCGGTTTCGATTCGCATCAAATGGGCTTCGCCGTGCGTGATCCGATACAACACTCGGTACAGCAATTCCCAGCGCTCGGTCGATCGATGATGCGACGCCCGGTGGGCGACTTCGAGATAGCGTTTGGGAACGGTGAAAGCCGGTCGGGGCGACTTGGAATCAGTGTCCGTCGGGGAAGCGGGGCCTGCGGACGCGGATTCATGAAATAACGATGCGTCGTCAAACAGCGTCATTCCGCCGGCGTTGCGATCGCCCCACATCACGTCCCGCGGGTGAATCCCTCTGACGATCAAATCGCGAGCGATCGATCGGAAGTCTTCAAAATCGGCGGGTTGGTGAAGCATGGCCGTTCAGGCAAGGCGTCGGCAGCAAGGCGTCGGCAGTTAGGCGTCGGCAGCAAGGCGTCGACGGGGCAATTGTGCGGGTGAGCTGAATTTTTCCGAGCGGGCAACCGATAACGATCAGGCGCAACGACGGGATCATTGGATTGGATTTCCCGTTTCAATTGAATTCGCCCCTGCCGAGCGGCGTGTCAAATCGTACGATGATCGGCACAATCCATTCGACCTTCCGTATCCGGCCCACCTGCCCTCGGACAACATGACTGCCAACGCCTACCTTTGCCTGGTCCTTCACAACCATCAACCGATCGGCAACTTCGATGGCGTCTTCGAGCAGGCCTATCAGGATAGCTACCTGCCGTTTTTGGAAGTCTTTGAGCCCTTTGAAGCACTCCAGATTTCGCTGCACACATCCGGCCCCTTGATGATGTGGTTGGCCCAGCGGCATCCCGAGTACCTCGATCGATTGCGTTTGCTGGTCGACGCGGGCCGTGTTGAGATTGTCGGCGGTCCGCAGTACGAACCGATTTTGACCATGCTGCCGGCCGCCGATCGCATCGGCCAAATCCAAGCGTACTCCAATTGGCTGGAGCGACAATTTGGTGTTCGACCCACCGCGATGTGGACGCCCGAGCGAGTCTGGGAATCGTCGTTGACCGCCGATGTCGTCGCCGCGGGCATTCGCACAACGGTTTTGGACGACTTCCATTTCAAAGCGGCGGGTTTGCGCGACGACGAATTGACCGGCGCCTATTTGACCGAAGACCAGGGCAAGGTATTGCGGATTTATCCCGGTTCGGAGCATCTGCGTTACACGATTCCGTTTCAACCCGCCCAAGCGACCATCGATCATTGCCGGGAAATGGCCCAGCGGCATCCGGGAATCGTGTTGACCTTTGGTGACGATGGCGAAAAGTTCGGCACCTGGCCGGACACCAAACAGCACGTTTACGAAAACGGCTGGCTCCGCGATTTTTTCACGGCGCTGTGCGAGGAAAGCGATTGGTTGCACACCGTGACACTGGCCGAGGCCGATCGGCGCAGCGGGACCGTTGGCAAAGTGTATTTGCCCGATTGCAGCTATCGCGAGATGACCGAATGGGCTTTGCCGACCCCAGCCCAAGAAGTTTTTGACGACGTTACCCACGCGATGGAAGACCACGCCCGTTGGCGTGACCTGAAGTCCTTTGTACGCGGCGGCTATTGGCGAAACTTCAAAGTCAAATATACCGAGACCGCCGAAATGTACGCGCGGATGATGCACGTCAGCGAGCGTTTGCGGGCGGCCGAAGTGGCGGGCGTCGATGCGGGCGAATTGGCCCAGGTTCGTGACGACCTGTATCGCGGCCAGTGCAATTGCCCGTATTGGCACGGCGCCTTTGGCGGCATCTATCTGCCGCATTTGCGCAATGCAATCTACGAACATTTGATCCGAGCCGATAACCGTTTGGATGAAGTCACCGGCGCGGCCGCGATCGAGGGCGTCCACGAGGATTTCAACTTTGACGGCAAGCCGGAAGTGCGGCTGAGCAACAGCAAGCATTGCCTGTGGTTGGAACCCGGCCGCGGTGGAAGGATGTACGAATGGGATATCCGCGGGATCGCACACAACCTGTTGGCCACTTTGAAGCGGCGTCCGGAAAGCTATCACCGCAAAGTGCTCGCCGGCCCAAGCAGCGGTGACCAGGAAGTCGCCTCGATTCACGACATCGTCGTGTTCAAGCAAGACGATTTGGACCAGCGACTGCACTATGACCGCTACGATCGCAAATCGCTGATGGACCACTTTTATGACGTGGAAGTTTCCGCAGGCGCCGTCTATCGCGGCGAGGCCACCGAGCGGGGCGACTTTGTCGAATTGCCCTATGCGACCAAACTTCGCCGCGACGACGGACGTGTTCAAATTCAAATGACTCGCGAAGGCAACGCTTGGGGGATTCCCATCACGTTGACCAAAGCCGTCACGCTGGCCGCCGGCGACGAAGCCGTCCGCGTGCAATATCTACTCGAGGGAATTCCCAAAGATTCCTCGCTGCACTTCGCGATCGAATGGAATTTTGCCGGGATGCCCGCCGGTGCCGACGACCGATACTTCAGCGACGTCGACGGCAACCGTCTGGGCACACTGGGCCAGCACTTGGATTTGACCGACGTCACCGGTTTGTCGCTGGCCGATCGTTGGTTGAATTTGGACGTCGACATGACGATCGATCGGCCCTCGGGCATTTGGGCGTTTCCGGTGGAAACCGTCTCCCAAAGCGAAGCCGGTTTCGAGGCCGTGCACCAGAGC
This sequence comes from Planctomycetota bacterium, assembly GCA_039201055.1. Taxonomy (GTDB): domain Bacteria; phylum Planctomycetota; class Planctomycetia; order Pirellulales; family Pirellulaceae; genus Rubripirellula. The sequence continues at coordinate 3,776 of JBCCRW010000418.1, forward strand.
GTGTGCGTCCAGCCGCACTGGATCGTGCAACCCGATGCGGCGGGGCGTTGGGCCGTTACCATCGACGTCGCCGCACGTTGCGTTTCGCCGGAGCCGGCCCGGACGCCATCGTTAACGTCGTAATCACTGACCTTGCAATCGAACCAATCGGTAGCCGCATCGATACAGGACTATGCTGGTCAGCAGCCCGGGCACAAACAACGCGAGTGACCCGGCGGCGATCCATACGAAATCGCGGTTACCGGCATCGATTGCAGATAGCATCCACGTCCACGCCGCCATGACAACGCCGACGGCAAGACAGCCAAGCCCCCACCACAACGGCGAAAAACCCGTCTGTTGGGTCGCCGCAGCCTGGGTCAAAAAAACTTGAAAAGTAAGGCTGGAGACGGCAAGAAAAACTGCCAAGATTACAACCTGCCAAGTTTGGTCATCATCCAGAAACACTCCTCGCTGCGCGCGAATAATGGTTAGCGATAGTGCCACCATGGCAACCACCGCCAACATTGTGCGGATGCCAAGCTTTCGCCTTGGTCGCGGTTCAAAGCCGGGTGTGGTCGCGACCCAGCCGGTTGCTCGGGAAGCGAGACGCACCATCACGATCGAAAGTGCTACGGGTGGCAAGGCAATGACGCTCGCTATCAACCATTCGGAGCCAACCATGTCAATCGCGAACTGCGCGATCCCGATCCAGGCCACGTACGTCACCACCGCTTTCGGAATGGAATCGGACGGCGATTGGACCGAGAGCCCCATCCAGACGGCCAGGGTCAACAAAGATCCGAGCGATGTTGGGTACACCCAGAACAAAAGCGATTCATCGTCAA
>JBCCRW010000419.1:0-4601 GCA_039201055.1 Planctomycetota bacterium
ACTCACACGGGTACCACGAATGCACGAGACCGCGCGGACGGTTACCCGGCCCGTCGCTGGCGCTCCAGTCGCGGCTCACGCATGCAACGGCCGCACAGGTGAGCCGCTGGCGGAGCTTCAAGCGACTCACGCGGGTACCAGGAATGCACAAGACCGCGCGGACGGTTACCCGGCCCGTCGCTTGAACTCCAGTCACGGCTCACGCATGCGATTTGGTACTAACCTTTTGTCAGCCCACGCTAACTTCAAGCGGCTAACACGAAGATTTGAGTTTGACGATCCACTCATTTCACACAATCGTAAAACGATCCGGCACGGCCAAACGAGTGCGGCGGATGTCTGAAAAGATCAAGAAATCGCCGCCCTTGGAATTGGCCGCCCGCCATTGACGGAACGAGGCGTTGGTGACTCGTGTGCCCGAAAAAAAGTTCAACGCACTGACGGAATTGTCGGAGTCATCCCAAAAGCCAAGGTGCTGGTCGCCTTCGAAGCTATAAGAATCACGAATGTAAACGCCAACCTCTTCGATGGTCACATCGTGTCCGGTACCACTGGCCGATGGTTCCACCACTCCGGCGACCAGGACTCGGAAATTCAGGTTGCCCAGCGCGGCCAGCATGTCGTCCATCCCGCCGCCGTTGTATGCCGACGGCGAATAGCCGGAATAGGCGCCCGAGTAGCTTCCCGAATAGCCCAGGTAGCCGCCGCTGAGCGAGCGATAGTTGATGTAATCGGCGTCCAGCGTCGTCACGGGACTGGCCATTTGTCCAAAGCGGACGCGTGAGTTGGTCAACAGGTTCTTGCCGCGAAGCATCTTGGCGATTTCGCCTTGCGCGGCCGGATTGGCCCAAATGCGATCGCTCTTAAGTTTGTCATAGGTTCCGCGGGCCCGCTGGAAACCGAGCGCCCAGGACATCGTGATCGTTGTCGTGTCGGGGGTGTGGTAACGCGGGGTGGCAACCGGTGGGCCGGCGAACCAGCGGTCCATCAGCGTCGCCGCCTTGTTCCAACCTTGGGCTCGCATGATGGACGGGATATTGGTCAAAGTGAGCGACACGGCAAGACACGCAAGAAAAGGAGGATGGTTTCACCGCTCACGGTGATCGGTCGTTCGTCGCATCCGTTGCGTACTTCTTGCAATTTTTTTTCGTCACCTGAACGGTCCGGCTCGCCCGCGGGCCGCTTCCAAGCGTCCAGCTAGGCTGGGCGGGTTGGCTTGGGTAAGTTCTGGGCGCGTTTGCCCCGCCGAATCGGGGCCCGTTCCGATGACCGCCTCTTCTGCTGCCAGCCGCCATGAATCTTTGGCAAATCGATATCTATCCCGCCGCCGACCAGGTCGACCGTGAAGCCGCGCGGACGGCCGCCGAAATCGCTCATCTGGGCCTGGTTGACGTCCAAACCGACACCGCGCGAGGATTTTTGGTCCAGGGGAAATTGGACCACCAGCAGGCCGTCCAATTGGCCCGCACGCTACTGGCCGATGCGATCACCGAACATCCCATCGTCGCCGCCGCGGGTTCGGACGACCTTTGCGAACCCCCCGGCGACGCCGCGACGCTGGTCAACGTGCTGCCCAAACCCGGCGTCATGGACCCGGTCGCGGCGTCCACAATCGCGGCCGCCCAGGACGCCAGTTTTGATGTCAGCGATGTGCGGACGTTTCGAAAGTATTGGTTCGGCGATTTGGAAGCGGATCATTTGCAAACGATTTGCCAACGCGTTCTTTCCAACGACGCCATCGAACAGGTCGTCGTCGGGCCGCTGCTTTTGGAAAAACTGGATGTCGGTTCCGCCTACACCTTCCAGCCCGTCACGGTTCCCATCCGCTCGCTTGATGATGCCGCACTGGAAAGGCTTTCGCGGGAAGGGCAACTGTATTTGACGCTGGTGGAAATGCAGACCATCCGGCAGCATTTCGAAACACTTGGCCGCGATCCCAGCGACATCGAATTGGAAACGATCGCGCAAACGTGGTCCGAACACTGCAGCCACAAAACGTTGGCCGGACGGATCGACTATCGCGGCCCCGACGAATTCGGCAAGCCCGGTGGGGACCGACGCCAATACGACAACATGCTAAAGGAAACGATCTTTGCGGCAACGCAAACGATCCGTCAGCAACTTGGCCAAGACGATTGGTGCGTCAGTGTCTTTAAGGACAATGCGGGCATCGTGACCTTTGACGAACATCACCACGTGTGTTTCAAAGTCGAAACGCACAATCACCCGTCGGCCTTGGAACCCTACGGCGGTGCCAACACAGGCATCGGTGGCGTCATTCGCGACCCGATGGGCACCGGCATGGGGGCGCGGCCGGTTTGCAACACCGACGTGTTTTGCTTCGCGCCCCCGGAAACCGACATGGCATCGTTGCCGCCGGGCGTGTTGCACCCGCGCAGCGTGATGCAGGGCGTCGTCGCCGGGGTTCGCGATTATGGCAACCGCATGGGCATTCCCACCGTCAACGGCGCGGTGTATTTCGACAAACGCTACCTGGGCAATCCGCTCGTCTATTGTGGCAACGTCGGGATGATCCCCGTGGGCATGGAAGAAAAGGCCGCGCGTCCGGACGATTTGATCGTTGCCATCGGGGGCCGCACCGGTCGCGACGGCATCCACGGTGCCACGTTTAGCAGCGCCGAACTGACCAGTGAATCGGAGTCGTCGTCCGGTGGCGCGGTTCAAATTGGCAACGCGATCACCGAAAAAATGGTGCTCGACGTCCTCCTGCAAGCCCGCGACCGGGGGCTGTACAACGCCGTGACCGATTGCGGTGCCGGTGGCTTTTCGTCCGCCGTCGGCGAAATGGGTGAAGACATCGGCGCGGAAGTCTACCTGGAAGCCGCGCCACTAAAATACGAAGGCCTCAGCTACACCGAAATTTGGATCAGCGAAGCCCAGGAACGGATGGTGCTATCCGTTGCACCGGAGCAATGGAATCAGTTGCGTGATTTGTGCGAAAGCGAGGGCGTCGAGGCGGCCATCATCGGACGATTCACTCCGACCGGGCACCTGACGCTTTCGTATCACGGTCACAACGTCGGCCATTTGTCGATGGAGTTCCTGCACGGCGGTCGGCCGCCGGTGATTCGCGAGGCTACTTACCAGCCCGCCGATCCGGTGGAACTGGTGACGCCAAAACTTGACAGTGCCGCCATGGGAAAAACGGTGCTGGACATTTTGGCATCACCCAACGTCGCCAGCAAACACTGGATCATTCGACAGTACGATCACGAGGTCCAGGGTGGCAGCGTCGTCAAACCGTTGTGTGGCCCGCAAAGCATCGGCCCAAGCGACGCGGCGGTGGTGCGACCCGAAATGAATTCACGCCGGTGCATCGTCCTGTCCTGTGGCATGAATCCTCGCTTTGGCGACTTGGACACCTACCACATGGCGACGTCCGCGATTGACGAAGCGCTGCGAAACGCGGTTTGTGTCGGCGCCGACCCGAACAAGATCGCGATCCTGGATAACTTCTGCTGGGGCTACACCGACCACCCCGAAACGCTCGGATCGCTGGTCCGCGCCGCGATCGCCTGCCAGGACATGGCGGTGGCGATGGGCACACCGTTCATCAGCGGCAAAGATTCGCTGAACAATGAATTCAGTTACGAAGTCGACGGCAAAAAGGAAACGATTGCGATTCCGCCAAGTTTGTTAATCAGCGCGATCGGTCAATTGAACGATGCCGCCAAGGCGGTCACGATGGATTTAAAAAACGCCGGCAACGTGATGTTGTTGGTCGGCAGCACCGCGCTGGAATTGGGCGGCAGCCACTTCAGCCTGGTGCACGGTTTGTCGGGCGGTCGAGTCCCCACGGTGGATTTCGCACTGGCCAAGCGAATCTTTGGGGGGATTCACTCGGCCATCCAGGAGGGCCTGATTCGGTCCTGCCACGATTTGTCCGAAGGGGGTTTGGCCGTCGCGGCGGCCGAGATGGCGATCGCCGGAGGTTTAGGCTTGCAATTGCAAATCGACGATACCGTCGGCGATCCGATTGCGATGTTGTTTTCGGAATCCAATTCGCGATTCTTGGTCGAGACCAAAGCCGAACATGCCGAGGATTTGCTTGCAAAGTTCCAGGCGGCGAAGGTTCCGGTGGCCAAGATCGGGGCCGTGACGCCGGATGATTCAATCGAAATTCGTTGTGGTGAAGCGGCGGCCATCCAGTTTTCCATTGCCGCGGCGACCGACGCCTGGCGCGGCGGTTTGGGTGATCTGACGTCATCGGGCTAAACGCGGCAACTGGGATCATCCGCGCCAAAATTGTATAGTGCGAAGTCCGATCCCTTCGAATCACCAAACGAACCGGCATGGGCTTATACAACCGCGATTATGGGCGTGAACGCACGCCCTACGACGCCATCGAAAATCCGCGGAGCATGGTGCTGATCCTGATCATCGTCAACGTGGTCTGCTGGATTGCGTCGATCGTGATCGGTGATTACGAAAACGAAAAAGGCAAGGCGTCTAACTGGGTCATCGATTGGTTGGCAGTCCAAGGGACCTCGCTAACGCAGCCTTGGATGATTTGGCAATCGCTGACCTACGGGTTTTTGCACAACATCGCCTCACCATGGCACCTGGGCTTCAACATGTTG
>JBCCRW010000420.1:0-4578 GCA_039201055.1 Planctomycetota bacterium
GCCCCTTCGAAAATGCGATTTCAGTCATGCCGCAGCTTCAGTCATGCCGCAGGGCGTCAATCGGGTTCATCATCGCGGCGCGGCGAGCCGGGTACACGCCAAAGACCAATCCGGAACCCAACGAAATCGCGAGTGACAAAACGATCGACCAGAGCGCGATCCGCGGTTCCAACTCGTGAACAATCGGCGGCAGCAAATCGGGCTGCAATGAATCGACCACCCAGCGGACCAGCCGAAAGACCGGACCGCACATCAGCCCACAGGCCACGCCCAGCATCCCGCCGATGCAGCTGAGCAGTGACGTTTCGACCAGGAACTGTTGCACGATGTCGCGACGTCGCGCGCCAATCGCGCGGCGAATGCCAATTTCTCGGGTGCGTTCGGTGACGGTCGCCAACATGATGTTCATGATGCCGATGCCGCCAACCAACAACGAAATGCCGGCGATCACGACCAACAAGACATTAAACATCGCGCGGGTTCGTGCGGCCTGACGCAGTAATTCTTTGGGCACCACGACGGCGTAATCTTCATTGGGGTGGAATTTCGCGAGCAGGTATTCGATGATGCCGGCGGTTTCATCGACCCAGCGAACGTCGCGGACACGAACGGTGATTTGCGATAATTCGACCCATTGGCCGCGAAAGTTTTCGCCGCTTTGTCGCTTAATGACCAAATCACCGATATGCGTTCGCAGCGACTGCAACGGCAAATAGACGTCCTGGTTGTAGTCTCGCGCGTCCAGGCTTCCGCCGATCGCCGCCGATGCAATGCGTGGTCGCGTTTGTCCGACAACGGTGTACAGGTCGTCGCCGACCCAAACGTTTTGTCCAACCGGATCCTCGGCGGGGAACAATTGTTGTGCCGCGGCATCGCCCAGAACCACGACGCGTTCATTGTTGTCGACCGGTTTAAGCCACCGACCGCGGGCGATCCGCAAGCGATTCAAACGCAGGTGTTCGCGGGTGCAACCGACCAGTTTGACATCCAACGATCGGTTCCCGCGGCGCAGCGAAAACGGTACCTCACGCATCGCCACCGGCATCTCGATACCGGGAATGTTCGAAACGATGCGGTCGTAGTCGGCTCGTAAAAGTCCATAGCGTTCGACTTTTGAAGTTTGCGCGGACGTTTGTGATTGGGTGGCCGGCCGCACCGTGCGGACAATGATATTCCGAGCGCCCAGTTCCAAGATTTGCTGTTCGGCGCGATAGCTGATCCCTTCCCCAACGGCGACCAACCAAATCACGGTGGTGGTCCCAATGAAGATGCCCAGCGCGGCCAAACCGGCTCGCATCCGATGTTGGGCCAGGCTTTTGAGCCCCAGTGAGATGGTTCGCCAAAATTGCAACATGGCCGGATCGATTTGCCGAGGAAAAACGACTCGGGAAGTCGTGCTAGTTTGTGCTACGTGGTGCCGGGGTCACGCTCGTCGTCGGGATCATGTTCCACGTCGGGCGTTGGGGTCTTTGATCCGACAACGCGAGCTTGGCTTGCGGTGGCATCCAAAAACTCGCTCGGGTTCAACAGCACGTTTTCACCGACGTCGACCCCGGAACGCACGACCATGAATTGTTCGTTGCTGTCGCCCAAACGCAAACGCCGCTTTGTGGGGCCGGCCGACGATTGCACCCAGCACAACGTTTCGCCGCCGACTTCCGCCACCGCCGCCACGGGAATGGTCATCTCATTTTCGTGTTCGGCGATGATGACCTCGACCTCCGCACTCAGTCCCGGCTTCAAACCGGTCGACTTTGGCAGGGACACCACGGTGTCGAACTTGACGACATTACCGGTGTACCAGGTAGCGGGCTTGGTGACTTTGGCGACTTCGCGAACAGTTCCCTCCAACACCATGTCACCGACCATCACGCGGGCCGCCAGGCCTTCGTCGACGCGATCGATCATCGATTCGTGAATGCCCAATTTGACCTGCATCCGGTCCAAGTCGGGCATGATCAACAGAACCTGGTTGGTATGCACATTGGCGCCCTCTTCGACGTCCGGGGAATTGCGATGGGCGGCCGCCTTGGGATGAATCACCATGCCATCCTGGGGCGCGACGATGGTGTGAAACGCCAATTGTTCTTCGTGTTGCCGGACGTTGGTTTTGGCCAAGTCCACCCGCGCGTTGGCCGCATCCAAACGCGCCTCGGCGGCCTCGATATCGGCCTTGAGTCGCTGGATTTCCTTTTCCTTTTTGTATTTCCGTAGCGCGTCCAAGCGGGTTTGTTTCAGGTTTAGTTTTTGTCGCGCCGAATCGCGCTTGAATTGCTCGCTGCGAATCTGCAGTGGTTTGATCAAGCCTCGAGCGGCCAAACGCGTCGCCGATTGCAAGGCCAACTCGGTGCGTGTGACCTCCTGCTCGGTGTCGAAAATTTCCTGCAAAATCGAACCTTCAGTTTCGACAAAGGTCGCGTTTAGATATTCATCGAAACTCTTTTTGGCGACTTCGACGTTGGACCGAGCGGTGATCATGTCGGCGCGGGCGTTGTGATAGTTGATTCGCGCATCGTCGACCTTCTTTTCCATCTCGCTGCTGTCCAGTTCCACCAGCACGTCGCCTTTCTTGACTTCGGTGCCACTTTCGACGACCCAGTTGACGGTCTTCCAACCCCAAACCTTGGAACGAACTTCCACATTGTTGGAACTTTCCAGGGTGCCCTTTTCCGTCACGGTGACGCGGAGCGGACCGCGATTGATTTGGTGGGTCAGGCGTGGTGTCGCGGCACCACCATCACGATCGCCCAGCAGCGTGTACGCCGCGCCGCCGACCAGAGCAAACACCAGAGAGAGTGCCAACAAATACTTGGGCCACAACCAAAGCTCTTTGGAACCAGTGACGCGACTCGTCTCAGGGCGGCGATTTGACATCGGCGGGCGGCGGGGCTTGCGTGCGGGGTTTTGCGGTGCCCGACGGGGCAGAGCGATTTGGCAAAAACCGCTCGGGGGATCGATTCACCGCCCCACAGGATAACCCGAATCGCGTGTCGTCGGGGGGAATCTAATCCAGCGTCACCGAGACTGCCCGCCGAGCGACATTGCCCAGCAAGCGATCCTTGTACACTGGTACGCCCCACTTCGACTTGTCCGGACACGGATGGGCGAAATGATCCTCGCGTTCCCGACTGTTTTCTTTTCGTCCGCTGCCGCTTTCATCACCCCGCTAGCCATGCCCGATTGCATTCGAATCACGTCGTTCATCGCCCCGGTTTGTAGACATTTTGGCGTGCTGCCGTGCGTGTTTTCGGCACTGGGAATGGTGCTGGCCTTGGCACCGGCACCCACACGGGCCCAGGAAACGTATCCGGTGCATCCCGATGCCGTTACCAAAACCGACGTCCCGCGGGGCACCGTCGAAAAGTTTCGGTTTGCCGATTCCAAGGTTTTTCCCGGCACCGTCCGCGATGTCGCGTTGTATATCCCAGCACAGTACAAGTCGGCGCAAGACAGGTCAGCAAAAGACAAATCCACCAAGCCCGCCGCGGTGATGGTATTTCAGGATGGTTTGAAATACATCCGCAAGAACAGTCCGTGGGCGCTCCCAACGGTGTTTGACAATTTGATCGCCCGTGGCGAGATGCCCGTGACGATCGCCATTTGCATCAATCCGGGCATCGTGCCCGGCGGTCAAAACGCCCAGGATCGTTTTAATCGCAGCTTTGAATACGACAGCGTGAGTGATCGCTACGCACGTTTTGTCGTTGACGAAATCCTTCCCAAGGTTGCCGAAAAATATACGCTGACCGACGACCCGAACATGCGTGGCATCGGTGGCAGCAGCAGTGGCGCGATCGCCGCCTTTGGCGTCGCTTGGCATCGGCCGGACGCCTTTCGCAGGGTGTTTTCGACGGTGGGAACCTTTGTGGGCCTGCGCGGCGGCAACGAATACCCGACGCTGATTCGCAAGACGGAACCCAAACCGCTCCGCGTGTTCCTGCAAGATGGCAGCAATGATTTGGACATCTATGGCGGAAGCTGGTGGAACGCGAATCTGACGATGCTGTCGGCGCTCCAGTGGGGCGGTTATTCGGTCCAACATGTTTGGGGCCAGGGTGGCCACAATGGCAAGCATGGAGCGGCGATTTTTCCCGATGCCATGAAATGGCTGTGGCAGGACTTTGATCAGCCGATCGCGGCTCCCAAAATCCAAGGGCAGGTTGAATGGTCCAAGTGGTTGGTCGATGGCCAGGATTGGGTGCGGGCCGGTGCAGCGAAAGTCGCGATGGATGACTCCGGTGCAAGCGTTCGAGTGGGCGATCGAACGTATGATTTGTCGGATTCGCCGCCGGTCGTGCCATCGAATCCCGCCGCCGCCGTCGCGACGCCGGATCGGCGTTTTATCTTGGTTGCGTTCGATGACCAGCGTCATGTTTGGTCGCTACGTATTTCCGACAACGGATCGTTGGTCGACGCCCAGCCCTACGGCTACCTGCACACGCCCCAAACGGAGCTTCGCACCGGAGTCACGGCGGCGACGATGACAATCGACGGGAAGGCTTTGTTCGCCACGACGATGGGCATTCAATGCTTTGATCAACCCGGCCGAGTTCACTTGATCATCGATTCGCCGGTGCC
>JBCCRW010000421.1:0-4569 GCA_039201055.1 Planctomycetota bacterium
AGCGCCGCGGCAAACGCATTTTCAAAACTTCCAGATGCATCGGAGTTCATCGCCGCGGCCAATCCCGCTTCCAAGTAATCACGGTAAAGGTCCGCGACGTCGTCGACATGGTCAATCGACGACACATCCAATTGGCAGCGTTCCCAACGGACCAAGTCGATGCAGTGAAACTGTTGTTTCAACTTCCCGCTCGCATCAAATTCGATGATGCGACATCCGCGGGCACCACATTCGCCCGCGTGTCGACCTTGCAAATTGCCGGGGAAAACGATGGGCGGTCCGCCCTCGAGCGCGTGATCGGCCGGTGTGTGAATGTGCCCCAGGGCCCAATAGTCGTAGCCCTTTTGCGTCAGATACTCCGGCGTGCAGGGCGAATACGTGTCGTGCCCTTCGGCGCCGGTCAGCGCCGTGTGCAGCAAACCCAGATTGAAATATCCGTTGTGCGGCGATGGGTAATCGACGGCCAAGTTCTCGGTCACCGCACGGGTCGGAAAACTTCGCCCGTGAACCGCCACGTCAATCGAATCAAAGACGCGTGTTTCGGGCCGTTTGGCCGACAACACGATTCCCGAACCGTCCGGATTCTTTGGCAAGGGCAATGACCGCGTCATCACGTTGGCCGCGTCGTGGTTGCCGCGAATCACCACAAGCGGAATGCCGGCGGAAACCAATTGACCGGCAATGCGAACAAAAAATAGACCCGTGTTTTGGTCCACCCAATCGCCGTCGTACAGATCACCGGCGATGACAACCAAATCGACTTGTTGCCGTATCGCCAAGTCCGCCATCGCCTCCAGTGCCCGCCGAGACGCACCGCGAATCTTGTCGACCGGCGCGCCTTCGTAACGAGCGAGCTTTTGCAGCGGAGAATCCAGGTGAATGTCCGCCGCGTGCAGAATCCTTGCCAAGACCTATTCCGATTCGGTGGGAATGAGATGGTCCAACAGCCGACCGACATATCCTTCGGCACGGAACGGGGGTGGATCGGCCTTGCGGGGCAATTCGGAAATCCGCGCCAGGTGCTTGGACGTCAGAGTGGCGTTCATGTCCAACACGTTCAACGCGGCAACGGCGGCGAATTGATCGCTTTGCTTCGGATTGGCCAATTCGATCAAGCGGTCGACCGCTCGCGAGCGAATCGCGGCATCCCGCGAATCCAGCAAGGCGTCGGCGGCTGCCACCGCTACACTGGGTGAAGAATCGTCAAGCCGATCGAGCAAAACCGCCTGAGTGGCATCGGAAAAACGGGGACGACAGGTCCACGCGCGAGCCGCCCAAAATCGTTCCAACACGTTTTCGGATTGCAATCGATCCATCAAATAGGCGTCGCCCGAATCGGTTTGGACTTGCCCGCTGTTGATGCACCGGATCGCACAATCAACCAGACTGGCGACGTCCAGCGTGCCGCCGGTCACCAATTCGCGTAGCGGCCGGTCACCCGCTTGGCGGTGCATTTCCGATTCGGGCATCAAACCCAGATCGCCGCTGTCGACCATCCAATCACGGACCGCCTGCCGCATCGTCGCCAACCGCTCGGCCTCGGCGGGTAGCCCCGCCAAGTTGCGAATCTCGTCGGGATCACTCTCCAGATCAAACAGTTCTTCGACGGGTTTGTTTTGCCAAACCTTGGCTTGGACTTTGTTCAGTTTGCCGGCGTCAAACATCTCTTTCCAAATCCGCGTCGTTGGCGTTTGGAACATGTAGTTGACGTATTTCAGGTATGGTCGATCGGGATAAAAGTGAAGCATGTAAACGTATCGGCCGTCGGTGCAGCTTCGTACCAAGTCGATGCGTTCATCCATTCGTCCCCGAAAACCAAACAAATACGGTTTGGCGGGACCCTCGTACTTGCCGGCCAAAGGCACACCCTGCATCGACGCCGGTGGCTTGATCCCGGCCAGCGATAATGCCGTCGGTGCCATGTCGACAAATGCAGCCAGCCGGTCGGTCATTTTGCCCGGAGCGTAATCCGCCGGACGTGAATCCTTAAACGCTTCGGGAATGTGAATAATCAACGGAACGTGCAATCCTGAATTGAACGGCCAGCGCTTGCTTCGCGGCATCCCCGAACCATGGTCGCCGTAGTAAAACACGATCGTCGATTCGGCCAGTCCATCGTCCTGCAATTCTTTCAGCACCTTGCCCAGCTGTGCGTCCATCGCGGTGACTTTGTCGTAATACTGTGCCCAATCGCGGCGGACCTCCGGTGTATCCGGGTGGTACGCGGGCACCGGCGCGAGTGCCGCATCGTGCACCGGAGTGTGCGGGCGAACGCGAATTTTGCTTTCGTGCGAAATTGTCGAATTGAAAACGGCAAAAAACGGCGTGTCGGCGTTCGGGCGATTGCGCCAGTGGGCCTTGCGGCCGCTCTCGTTCCATCCCGCAGTCTTGGGAGCCCGGCCGCGTCCGGAAAAGTTGTAGTCCGTTTTGCTGTTGTTGGTGCAGTAATACCCCGCGTCGCGAAACGCTTGGGGGTACAGCACGACGTCGTCGGGGATGGTGATGCCGCTTCGCATGTGGTGGCCACCCAAACTGGTCGCGTACATGCCGCTAATCAAACACGTTCGCGCCGGTGCACACACCGGTGCGTTGGACCAACACGTTCGATAGATCAAGCTCTTGGCGGCCAACGCATCCAGGTTGGGCGTGTCGGCATAGTCGTCGCCGTAGCAACCCAATTCCGGGCCGTTATCCTCGCTGGTGATCCACAAGATATTCGGCCGACTTTGTGGGCGTGATGCCGCGTCGGAATGGCTTGCCGCATCGTCGCCGCCCGCAAATGTCGCCTGAGAAAACGTCATCGCTTGCGAAAACGCCAGCATGACGAACAGCGAAATGGCAAGTCGCACGGCTTTCAAGGAGCGCTTGGCCGAGAGAAGAAATCGCTCAACAAACAACCTTGGACGGGGGAAACGGTCGGTGTTCGGTGTTGTTAGCACCGATTTCACGTGAGGGAACTGGCTATCCATTGCGGAAACCCAAGTGGCCGAGGAAGGAGATTTTTGTTCAGGATAGCGAATCCGATTGAGATCGTGGTCAAGCGCCCGGCAGTGTGGTGGAAATGAATGTTCGCCATGGATTTGCTGCGTTTGAATGTGGGTTTGATGAGTTTTTCGGGAAGCGGTCCCGGGGCAATCTAAATTGCTCTCTGATGTTGCCTCGGCCAGCAAACGCAAGTTCCGTAAATACCATTCAATCACTCACTGGAGCCCGTCAAAACGTGGGGACTCAATCGCCGACATCGGGTGGACAGGACGTCAAGTTAGCGATGCATTGGCCGGAAGGTTGGAGCGACCAGATTGAGCGTTTGCGCTCGCGGGCGATGATCGCCATTCGGCGTAGCGGTCTGCGGACTCACTTGGTGCTGCGTCAGGTCGATGGCGACCCCGCCGTCTTGCTCGATTTTTTATCGGAACTGCACACCTTCGCCGAATCGGAATCCAAGCAGTTGTGGGTTCACAATCCGAGCATCGAATTGCGGCAGCTGGCCACCAAGGTCCGCTCGCCGGTTCGCTTCCCCGTCGCGGCGCCGGCTGGCGACGCCCAGCCATCGACCAATTCGCAAACCGCTGGCCAAACGCCGGCCCGAGGCACAAATGGAAGTGGCGATCGAAGCGGTAGCGATAGCGGCGTTGATATTCCCGCCGCAGCGGACGCGGATATCATGCTTGCCGATGCACCGGAGAGTCGTTCCGGCCACGCTGGCGACGACGCGGCGGCGGCCCTGAACAAAATTCTCAATCGCGGTTCGAGCGAGGAATATTCGGTCTCAACCAAATCGCTGGTCGAATCCAAGCCCAAAAGGAAGCGAAGCCGACGCGACTACCTGATTCTCGCCGGCGTCATCGTGGGCTCCACGATCGTCATCGGCTTGGTGCAATTCTTCATCGTGTTCACCGACGAGACCCGGGAGGTGAAGCTGGACGGGATGATCAAGCGGCAGGAAGTTAGAGAGGACCCAACGATCGCCCTGAAGCTTGAGAACGAGGAATTGAAACGGCAGATCAAGGCTCTGGAAGCCGAACGCGAGGAATTGCGGGCCACCATCAAGGTGCTTCGCGAATTGCCTTGATGTATCCTTCCGGCTGGGGGAATGGCGTGGCAACGCTTGGGTTTTTCGTAGTCCTGTTTCGCATCGGAGAGGCGATCTTTTCTGGCGAAGCAACTCAGTTGCACGTCTCTCCGAGGCGTTGCGATTCACCTCAGGGACTCAGGGCGACGCTGAAGTCGTTTTGTTGCACGTCAATCGCGAAGCGATGGCAGGCTGTAGCCTCAGACGCAAGTCCGGGGACCTGCAAACCTCCGATTCGAGATGAAGCAGAGAGATTGGTAAAAAACGCTACCAGCGGGACCAACGAAAACACCTGTTATGCGACCGTCCCCCCGGAATTGTCGCATTTTTTTATGCACTGAAGAAACGATCCGGATGACGCGATCGAAAGATCAAGTCATGGGTCAGCACGCCAAAGTTGGACGACGCATGCCCCCTCACCCCACCCCTCTCCCCCACGTTTTGTTCGCTTCGTTCCTCAGCAAACAAAACGTGGGGGAGAGGGGGCAGGAGGCTGC
>JBCCRW010000422.1:0-4553 GCA_039201055.1 Planctomycetota bacterium
ACTTCCCACCACGCCGCCGCTGCGGCAAAGCGAATGTTCCTATCGCCCCTCCGTCGGTCCCCGTCCGCACGCCGCTCCGGCAGGCTCGTGGCGGTCCTGGTCATTATTCTATGTCTTTCCATCTTCGGCACTTACGGCGGATATGCCTACTACCAATCGCGACAGGATGTGGTGGTTGCCAGCGCCCTGATCACCAAGACTGCCGTCAAAGCACCGTTCGATCATATCGTGCTGGAACAGGGCGAAATCGAATCCAGCAGCAACATCGAATTGACGTGCGGCGTTCGCAGCCGCGATGGGACATCGATCCTTTGGGTGATCGATGAGGGCACCCGGGTCAAAAAGGGCGATAAGCTGGTTGAACTGGATACGTCAGATCTCGAATTGCGGCTCAAGGACCAAAAGATCCAGGTGATTACGGCCAAAGCCGACGTCACCACCGCCGAAGCGGTGTTGGAGCAGGCGAAAATTTCAAAGGAAGAATATCTCGAAGGGCTGTATATCACTCAGCTAAAGGAAATTGACAGCCGGGTAGCTGTCGCGAAGCAAAACCTGAGCAAGGCAAAGCTGGCTAAAGAGAGCAGCGAGCGGCTGGCGGCGCGGGGCTACGTGAAGTCTTTGCAGCTGCAGGCTGACGATTTCGCGGTCCAGAACGCTCAAAATGCGATGGATTCCGCCAAGGCGGAGTTGCGGGTGCTGGAGAAATTTACCAAGCGGAAGATGCTCGTTCAATTTGAAAGCGATATCGAATCCGCCGACGCCAAGCTGCAGGCGGCGAAGAGCGAGTTAATGGAAGAAACGAATGATCTGAACGAGATCGAAGAGCAACTTGAAAGCTGCATCATGTACGCCCCCACCGACGGGGTCGTAGTTCACGCGAATCGTTACAGCAGCCGCGGTGGAAACGCCGAATTCGTCGTCGAAGCCGGTGCCAACGTTCGCGAGCGACAGGCGATCATTCGGCTGCCCGACCCGACCCAGATGCAGGTCAAGTGCAAGGTCAATGAATCTCGCATCACGTTGATCGAAGAAGGCATGCCCTGTCGGATCCGTGTCGACGCCATTCCCGATTTGAAGCTGACCGGTCGGGTTCGCAAGGTGAACCGATACGCCGAGCCGGGTTCATGGTACAGCTCTTCAATCAAAGAATATGCGACCACGGTCGAAATCGTCGATCCGCCCGAGGAGATTCGCACGGGGATGACCGCCGAGGTTCAGATTTTTGTCGAACAGCTCGACGATGCACTGCAAATCCCCATCGAAGGTCTCTATGAACACGACGGCACGATGTATTCGCTCGTGCGTCGTGGTCCGACAAGCTTCGAAACCAAAGCGATCGAGATGGCCGCGACCAACGACACGATGGCGGCAATTGCCGATGGTTTGTCACCGGACGACGAGATCGTACTGAATCTTCGACAACACCTCTCTTTGTTGGATTTGCCCGAGATCCGCAGCGATGACAACAGTGATATGAAGCGACTGGCCGGTCTTCGTGGTGAAGCTATCGCGATCGCCCAAACCGGGCGTGGCAAGCCGTCCGGGTCGCGACAGGCCGGCGCGGATGGGAACGAGTCCTTTGCGAATGGAAGACCAGGCGCCGGAGGACCGGGCGCCGGAGGACCAGGTGATCGAAGACCCGGTGGCGGCGGCGGACCACCTCGCGGCGGCGGGCCGCCATCCCCCGCAGTGATCGTAAAGCAGACCATGGACAACTACGACCGTGACAACGACGGCAGACTGTCCAGCGACGAAGTCGCCTCGATGGACGATCGTTTCCGGTCCAGGGTTTCGGGCGCGGACACCGACGGCGATGGTTTTGTGACGCGGGCCGAAATGATCGCGATGATCAGAAAGGGCTTTGGGGGAAATCGCGGGTGAGTACCGCATTGCCCTACCAGGTCCCCGGCGACATGGTCGTCGATGACTCCATCCCCAAAGGAGTGCCCGCGGCGTCGATCCGCGATCTGGTCAAAGAGTACGTCTTGAAAAGCGAAACCGTCCGCGCGTTGCGGGGCGTTTCGTTTGATGTCCCCGTGGGTGATTATGTCGCCATCATGGGACCCTCGGGCAGCGGCAAAAGTACGCTGCTGAATATGCTCGGATGCTTGGACCAACCGACGTCCGGGTCGCTGTATTTGGGCAGCGATGATGTTTCGCGGATGAGCGACAATCGCTTGGCGGAGGTCCGCAGCACGCGGATCGGTTTTGTGTTTCAGGCGTACAACCTGATTCAACAATTAACCGTCGTGGAAAACATCGAAGTACCGCTGTACTACCAGGGTCAAATCACCGGCGAAAGTCGCCAAAGGGTGAAAGAACTATGTGAGCTGGTAGGTTTGGGCGAGCGTCTGGACCACCGTCCCAACCAGCTTTCCGGGGGTCAACAACAACGTGTGGCGATCGCCCGTTCATTGGTCAACGATCCGTTTTTCATTTTGGCCGACGAACCGACGGGCAACTTGGATTCGATCACAACGGACGAAATTTTGAAGATCTTCGACGATCTCAATGCCGAGGGTCGGACCATCATTCTGGTCACGCACGAAGACGAGGTCGCCGAACGCGCCAAACGGATCGTTCGGCTGAAGGACGGCATGTTGCACGTTGACATGCCGGTTCCCGAGGAACGTCGACAAATCGCCCGTGAACGGCAGGCTGCCGCCGTCGCGGAACTTCGCAAACGCGAGGCTGGGGGCCGATGATTGGTTTTTGGATTCGCACCCTGCGGCTGGGCGTCAAAACGCTCGCCCTGCACCCGCTTCGTACCGGGCTGACGATGCTGGGCATCATGATCGGCGTGTGGGCCGTGATTGTCTTGACGGCGGTGTCCCAGGGCGCCAGCGAACAGGTGCAAAAGCAAATCGCATCACTGGGTTCGACGACGATCATCGTTCGCAGTCAAAAGCCGCCGGACGACAAAATGTCCAACCAGCGGGCCAGCCGTTACGGTCTACTGCGAAGCGACTTGGATCGGATTTTGGCCAGCGTCCCGACCATTGAAAGTGCGATTCCGATTCGCGAAATCCGCCGGCAATTCACCTATCGCGATCGGATCGTCGACGGCCGCATGGTCGGTTGCACGCCGGGCTATGCGGATGTCAATCACTTAAAGATTCGTCCCGGTGGCGGCCGCTTTCTTTCCGATGCCGACCAGGCCCGCGCCGATACGGTCTGCGTGATCTCGGCCGGCGTTGCGGAGCGGCTGTTCCCGTACGAGGAACCGCTGGGCAAACGCGTCACCATTCCCGAGCATACCGACAAGTACAAGGTCGTCGGCATTTTGGAGCACCGAAACCCATCGGCTGCCATCGGTGGGTCGCTGGACTCGCAAGATTTTTCGTCCGATGTCTACATCCCGATCCGGACCATCCAGAAACGCATCGGTGACACGATCGTCACCCGCCGCAGTGGCCAGTTTCAGATGGAGATCATCGAGCTAAACCAAATCACCTTACAAACCGCCACGCAGGATGAAGTCCGCAGTAGCGCCGCGTTGATCAAGAACGTCTTGGACGCCAATCACAGCGAGCTTCAGGATGTGGCCGTGGTGGTGCCCCTGGAATTGCTGGAACAGGCTCGAAACATGAAAATCATGTTTTTGGGAATTGGGATTTTGATCGCCTGCATCTCGTTGGTCGTCGGCGGCATCGGCATCATGAACATCATGCTGGCCAGCGTCACCGAGCGGACTCGGGAGATCGGCATCCGCCGCGCCCTGGGTGCCAAGCAGTGGGACATTACGGTGCAGTTCTTGGTCGAAACCGCCGCGCTCAGCTTTGCGGGTTCGCTGATGGGCATTTTGATCGGTTTGGGCAGTATTCCCATCTACAAAGGGGCGATTTGGGTTGCCCAAAACAGCTTTGAAGACAAATTTAATTCGCTGCCGGCGGCAATTCGTGAAGCGGAACCTTCGATCGTTTATCTTACAATCCCATTGTCGGTACTGATCGCGGTTAGTATCGGCTTGCTGTCGGGATTGTATCCGGCCATTCGTGCCGCCAAGATGAACCCGATCGAAGCGTTGCGTCACGAATAATTCGAAGTCCCTTGATATGTCGATTGCCCCGCCGGCCGAAGCCGTCCCGTCCGAAACGAGTGCTTCGGCATCATCGGCCGAGTTGCTGGTCGTGGTGTCCAAGGGGCAATCGAGAAAGCCGGAAAAGCGTGGTTTAGAGACCGCGATCGCCCAGCGGGCCAGCAAGCTTCCCGGCGTCGAGGTGCTGGTCATTCCGCACCTTTATGATTTGCCCAAGGATTCGCAATCCTTCCAAACGCTTCGTGATTTTGGCGGCGATTTGGTGGTCGTCTCGTGGATCTTTGAACGTGCCACCCACTGGGTGCTCGATCGCAACCAAATTCGCGGCCGGCTGGACGCCGCCGAGGGCGAATCGATAGTCGAACGGGCCTCGGGCGAACGGGCCGATCACGATCCCAGCGATGATGGTACGACGGACCGCGATTCCGAATCCGATGAAGCACGCGGCCCGCGTGTGACCGAGTTGTATCCGCGGCCCCAGCGACGGATCCGGTGCATCGACTTGAAACAGTCC
>JBCCRW010000423.1:0-4540 GCA_039201055.1 Planctomycetota bacterium
ACCCCGACGACAGCGTTTTGATGCACTCGATTCGCCGCGAGTACAACGACATGCCACCCAAGGAAAACGATCGACTTAGTGAAAAAGAGATCGGCTGGGTCGAGCAGTGGATTCGCGACGGTGCGGTTTGGCCCAGCGAGACGGTCCAGGATCGTTTCCTTCGCGAAGCGCGAACGGCTGTCGAAACGGACGAAGGCGTGTTGGTGCAAACCAGTGGTGGGACCAGTGATCAATGGACGTTTCGCCGATACCAACCCGAGGACCTGTGGGCGTTTGAGCCTATTGCCGAAACACGACGCCAGGATTTGCCCATCGAAGCAAACCAGTCGCCGATCGACTTTTTCATCGACGCCAAAATCAAGCAGCAAGCTTGGCAACCGGCACCCGAGGCGAATCCGCGTGAGCTTGCCATCCGATCGTCAATGGATCTTCTTGGATTACGACCAAGCGATGACCAGATCCGCCAATTCGAATCACGCTATCGCGATCAACCCGCGGTGGCATGGGCAAGCTGGATTGATGAATTACTCGCCAGCCCGCATTACGGGGAACGGCAGGCTCAACACTGGTTGGATGTGACGCGATATGCCGACACCGGTGGCATGTCCAATGATTACGAACGATCGAACATGTGGCGGTATCGCGACTATGTCGTTCGCGCATTCAACGCCGACAAACCCTACGACGCTTTCGTCCGCGAACAACTTGCCGGCGACGAAATGGCCGACCGCATGGTCGCACAACGGCTTTCCGAACGACCCGACGCCGTGGTCGAAACGCAAATGTCGGGTGAATACACCGTCGATGAAGCCGAAAAGATTGTCGCCACCGGCTACCTGCGTTTGGGGCCGTGGGACAATGCCATGATCGACAAGGAAGAAGCCCGACAAATCTACTTGGATGACATCGTCAACAATGTTGGACAAACCTTTTTGTCAACAACGATGCGCTGCGTGAAATGCCACGATCATAAGTTTGATCCGATCCCCACTCGCGATTACTACCGCATGTACGCGGCGTTTGCGACGACGCATATGGCCGAGCGGCGGGTGCCGCATTTGCCGGCTGAGAACTTGGATGGCTTCGAGGCCGGACAAGCGCATGTCGAAAAAATGTTGGATTTCGCCATTCGCGAGCGTGACAAACTTGTCGCAATCCGCGAACAGGCGGCACGCGAATGGTTCGAATCGCGTGATTTGGAATATCGCAACAACGAAGCTCGCAAATCGCTGCCCGACGACAAAAAACCTCCACGCAACATCGGACTCAACCACGTCCAGGAGGGAAGACTAAAGGTTCGCGAGCAGGATGTTTGGATTTGGCGACGACGTTTGGAACGTTATCAGCCAATGGCCCAGAGTGTGTTCAATGCCGGGGCGAGCAAATTGGCCTGGAATGGGGCTCGGAAGTTGCGTGTCGATCCCAAGGCCGATCGAATGACTGCACCGGAGAATTTTATTCTGACCGGCGGGGCCTTGGATGCCCAAGGCGATCCCGTGGGACCGGGTGTCCTCAGTGCCACGCGGATCCCAGTGGATGGTAATGTTGGCGACGCTTATCGGTTGCCCGACGATGTGACCGGGCGACGCACGGCATTGGCCAAGTGGATCACGCATCCCGAACATCCGTTGACATCGCGTTCGTACGTCAATCGAATCTGGCAATCCCATTTCGGTACGGGATTGGCAAAGAACACGAACAACTTCGGTGGCAAAGGCGCCAAGCCGACGCATCCGGAACTGCTGGACTTTTTGGCCCGCGACTTTGTCGAAAACGGCTGGCGGATCAAGCGAATGCACCGGATGATCATGTTGTCCGACGCCTACCGTCGTTCCACACGGCACCCCGATCCGGCGTCCATCGCGACGGAAGATCCCGACAACCGGCTGTTGACGTTTTTTCCGCGTCGTCGTTTGACTTCCGAGGAGATCCGTGACGCGATGCTGGTGGCCAGTGGTGAACTGAACCCGTCAACCGGCGGCCTGCCGGCGATGCCCGAGATCAACATGGAGGTGGCGTTGCAGCCCCGCATGATCCAATTCTCGCTGGCGCCGGCCTACCAACCGTCCAAGACCGCGCTGCAACGCAATCGCCGCAGTCTTTATGCGTACCGGGTTCGTGGGATGGCCGACCCCTTGCTCGAGATCTTCAATCAGCCGAATCCCAATGAATCGTGTGAACTTCGTGACGCGGCGGCCGTCACGCCACAAGTATTCACACTCCTGAACAGCGAATTCGTCGGCGATCGCTCGATTGCAATTGCCGCCGCGATCAGTCAATCGCCGCAAGAAAAGGCCGAGCCCATCGACGCCCTGTTTCGTCGGATTTTGCAGCGTGAACCTTCGCCGCGGGAACGTGAACGATTGGAGCGATATCGCTCGGACATGGTCGACTATCACCGGGCGACCCCGGTCCCCAAATCGACCTACCCAACGGAAATCACCCGCTCGCTGGTTGAGGAGTTTTCGGGCAAGCCCTTCGAGTACCGCGAGATTTTGCCACGCTTCGAAGCCTACGAGCCGGATTTGAAGGCATGGCAGGTGGATGCCGAAATTCGGGCGCTCGCCGATGTAGCGATCCTGCTGTGGAACACCAACGAATGGATGTACGTGCCGTGAACAAAAAGTAGTTCGCCGGTTCCGAGGCGTTACCACGAACACAAAGCACTGAACAAATAGCGATGAACAAAGAGCAATGAAACACAAGCGATTTTCGATTTGCCAACGACCGGTCTCAACGGCCGCCTCACGCCGAGGATTTTTGTACGGGCTGGGCGCATCGCTGGGGTCGGTCGCGCTGACCGACCAACTGGCTCGCGACGCGGCGGCCTCCGGGGCAAACACCAGTTCGGACACTCGCGGGCCGCTGGCGCCCAAAGCCCCGATGAATCCCGCTCGGGCGAAAAACGTCATCATGCTGTTCATGGAGGGCGGGCCCGGGCAAATGGACACCTTCGATCCCAAGCCCAAACTTAGCGCGCTTCACAAAACGGAATCGAAGTTGACGGCCGGCTTGGAAACCGGCTTCAAGTTTTTTGTCGGCAGCCCGTTTTCCTTTCGCAAGGTCGGCCAATCGGGATTGGAGATGTGCGACCAGTGGGAACATCTGGCGGACCCGTTTGTCGCCGACGAGCTTTGCAATTATCGCGGTTGCCAGGCGGAATCACTGAACCATCCCGAGGCGCTGTTTCACATGAACACGGGCAGCCGATTGGGCGGCGATCCGGCACTCGGTTCCTGGGCAACCTACGGATTGGGGACCGTCAACCAAAATCTACCCGGGTATGTTGTAATGACGGAATTGGCGTTGCCGCAGGGTGGCAGCACCAATTGGAACAACGGTTTCTTGCCCGCCCATTTCCAGGGCACTCGGCTGCGAAGCGTTGGATCACCGCTGCTGGATTTGGCACCGCCGGCCCACAAGAGTCGCCAGCATCAGCGGCGCGCACTCGATGAACTGGCGTTTTTGAATCAAGCACATCTGGAACACGCCGGCGACGACGGGGATCTGGCCGCGCGAATGGAAAGCTACGAATTGGCGTTTCGGATGCAAGCCGAAGTTCCCGATGTAATCGACCTGAACCAGGAAACACAAGCCACCCTGGATGCATACGGCTTGGATCAGCCCGAAACGGAGGCCTTTGGACGGCAATGTTTGATGGCCCGGCGCTTGGTCGAATCGGGGGTGCGTTTCGTGCAAATCTTTAGTGGCGGCTGGGACAGCCACGATTATCTGGAACGTGGTCACGCGTCGCGGATTCGCAGCGTTGACAAGCCGATGGCGGCGTTGATCGCTGACCTGAAACGTCGCGGCATGCTGGAAGACACGTTGGTGATCTGGGTCGGCGAATTCGGTCGCACGCCGGACAACAACAAACGGGGCGGCGTGTATTCACTGGGCCGTGGCCACAACGCCAACGCGATGACGATGTTGCTGGCCGGCGGGGGTGTAAAGGCTGGTGCGGTCGTCGGCGGCACCGATGAACTGGGCGCCCAAGCCGTCGAAGTCGCCCATCCGATTCGCGACTTCCATGTCACGCTGCTGCATCTTTTGGGCTTGGACGACAACAAATTGACTTATTTTCACGCCGGTCGCTACAAACAGCTTTCGCAATTTGGTGGCAGCGTGATCAAGGAACTGCTGGCTTGATGAAACCCATGATGCAACGTCGATTTTCGTGTATCGGCCAAGTCCTTCTTGTCCGTTTGGTGGTCCTGTTCGCCTGCTTTGCCTGGGCGGGACCCTCTCATAGCGTTGCCGGCGACAAGCCCAACATCCTGTTCATCATGTCCGACGATCACGCGGCCCACGGAATTGGGGCTTACGGTGGCCGCTTAGCAAAGCTTTCACCGACGCCAACGCTGGACCGCCTCGCCGCCGAAGGGATGCGATTGACGCATTGCTTTTGCACCAATTCTATTTGTACGCCCAGCCGCGCGACGATCATGACGGGGCAATACTCGCACCGGAACGGTGTACGCACCCTGAATGGGAAAGTCGATCCCGAAAATCAGCACTTGGCGCGGCTGATGGGAGACGC
>JBCCRW010000424.1:0-4538 GCA_039201055.1 Planctomycetota bacterium
CCCGACGCGTGGCTGTCGCCACACCTTCGGCTCACCCGCGCGGCAGTGCTTC
Organism: Planctomycetota bacterium; assembly: GCA_039201055.1. Lineage (GTDB taxonomy): Bacteria > Planctomycetota > Planctomycetia > Pirellulales > Pirellulaceae > Rubripirellula. The sequence goes on from JBCCRW010000424.1 coordinate 53, forward strand.
GGTAATATGCGGTTCCGCTTGGAATGCACGTTCTGGCGAACGCGCGCTATGCGAAAAAGCGGCGTTCATGCGAATGTGCGCGACGCGCAAACCGAGCTGCGACGTGATCGCCCGTTGCTCAGTCGTCGTCCTCGTCATCGCCGGTCGTGCTTTTGCGATGGACCGCCGCGAGCGGGACTTCTAAATTCGTCCGCGTCTCGGCGGCTAGGCGTCGGAGCAGGCTGATGGGACTGCCGCTGTCCTGGTCGCCTTCATTGATGCGGCGACTGACATACATGCGGTCCAATGATTCGGGAAGCGATTCGTATGCTTCGCGATACCAATGCAACGCACGGTCCATCGCGCCACTACGGTATAGCTCTTGGGTCGTCTTGCCACTCAATTCCCACCAACCATCGCCGATTGCGATTTGTTCGGCGGCGTCTTTGGCACCCGCCAGATCATTGACCGCCAAATCTTGCAACACGATGCTGCCGCCTTTGGCGATTAAGGGCAAACCCTGTTCCCAATCGCCCTTGATGAAGCACAGATAGCGGCCGACGGTCGCCGCGGCCTCATCATTGCTCGGGTCTTTGCGGTACGCTTGTAGATAACGGTCCAGCTTCTTGGATTCCGCCTGGGCACCCGTCAAAGAAACGGAAAGCTGGTTGATGATTTCGAACAGTTTGTCACTGCGATTCCCGGCTGCGTGGCGTGCGGCCAGTCGAGAAATTGCGATCGCGTTTTCAAAATCGTTTTGCTGAACGCCGGCGTAAATGGTGCGGACAGCTCGCATTAAAAACGGTCGAGTGACCGATGCCGGCCACTTTTTTGAACTGTTGATCTTGCCAAACTTCAACAAAGCCTCGGCGTTCGCTTCATAAGCGTCGACATTGAAGTTCAAGACGCGGTCATCTACGGACCGCAACATGCCACGTGCAAAACCGGCTTCGATCGCCAGTTCGCGGGCGAGGTCTTGGAGGGCGTACATTCCCGCGGGATCACTTTCCAGCTTTTCGGCATCGGCCAAAAAACGGTCTGCAAGCCGCGACTTCTCCTGGTCCGTTTTGGCCTGGCGGATCTCGTCACCAAACAGGGTTCGCAGCCGCTGCTGGGCGGTGGTAAGGTCGATCGCGAGCGGGACATCCTGACGATTTTCGGGCAGGTCCATGGGGACCGTCATGACTTGTTTGGGCCGCGAAGCGGTCTCGGTGGTGATCTCGACCACATCCTCCAGGGTTGCCGTCTCGCCTTCACCGAGCGCACCGGCGGTGATGTCGCGATGAATCCGCCCGGCCAAGCCGACCTCGCCGTCATCAATCGACCAAGCTTTCCACCATTCTTTTGGGTGCAGCGAATTGGATAGCAACACCGGATATCCATTGCCCCAAATGGAAAAAATACCATCCCCACGAAGTTGGCCGAGCTGTTGTTTCAAAGGCATCATGTCGCCACCGGCGCCCAGGTTGGGCACAAAGTCGTCCGGCCGCGTCCACTCGACCGCCAACGCGTCGTCCACCTCCATCAAAAACACCGTGCTGGCCAACCCGTCTTCAATTTCCGCGACCGTCCGATTAACCTTTCCGTCAAAGACAAATCCGCCTCGAAGCGGGACCTGAATGTTGGTCTTCACATCGAAACGTTCGGGTGAGACATACTCCGGTGGAATGTACTGCAACAGCGATAAGTTAGGTTCTTCGTCCCAGCGTTTGGATTGATCAAATTGTCGATACAGTTCGCCGTAACCGAGTTCGGGCAAGATTTGCACCCGCCATGAAAGTGCGGGAAATCCAGAGGTCGTTTGGGTTCGTTGGGTCGGGAATTTCTCTTGCGATTCCACAAACTTCATCATCGCGGCGTGGACCTTTTTGAGATTGTCTAACGCGCGAGCACGTCGTTGGCCGGCACCAAGACCATCGGCCGGTTTACGTTCATCGATCGGCAGCAGCCCGAGTGAGGCCTCATCCGCCGCACCATCCACCTCGGCTGACCCTTCGTCTTGTTTCTTAATGCTCGAGATGCTTGTCGATGAAACGTATTCGATGTCCGTACGTACGCCCGCCACGCGTCTGGCGGCAGCCGGGTCGATGGTTTCTTCGTCCTTTTTCTCTGGCCGATTGCTTCGCGCTAGCATCTGGGCGCGCATCTTGTCCTCCAGGCTTTCGCCGCAACCGGTCAGGACGCCGAGGGTCGCGAGCAGCAAAAACTTGAGCGGCAAAAATCCCCGTCGGAAGGATTTTCGTCCGGCGGTGGATATTCGCGACGGAAAGAATCGAAGGAATTGCACAAGCAAATTCTGAAATGAGGCCTTGATGGAAATCGGCAGTGCCGAATCGTGGTCAGAGTTCATATTCGAGTTGGGGGAAAAGGCGTCGATCACGCTTCGGCCTGGAGTGCATGTTTTGCGAAATTGTGGACCCGCGCTCCTCCGCCACAGATCCAGGTTCCATGTGGGTTCCAATGCTCGCAATGCTTTTTGGCATCTTCCCATTGCATTTCGACCCGGCTGCTCAGTTTACGCATCTCTTCATCAACCATGGGCCAGACGGCCGCGGGGTGCTCCAGCTTGCTGATGTCGCGTTTCTTTTGCTCGGCGATTTCTCGCTTGTCTTTTCCGGCCCGGGCGAGGGCCCGCGTCCACTGCTCCCCTGCTATCTCGACCGTGCCATGCCAATACTCTTGATTTCCAACCAAGGCCGTGGTCGTCGATTCGCCACCGCAATCGACCAGCGCGATGCAGTCACCGGGTTCGGAAAACTTAGAGATTTCTTCGGCAAATTCCACACAGGCAAAATTTATCAACGCTGATCCTTCGCTGACGACCGCGGCGACGGGGAGTCCGACCGTGGCCAGCAATTCCATCAAATTTTCGAGTTCGGTCTTGCGGGTCCCCGTCACCATCGCGGGGATTCCGGCGGCGTCCGCACTCAAATCGTCGGGCATCCACGTTGTCATCGCGATGTCCTCCAACTTGAGAGGTATCCGAGCTTCGGCCTCTTTTTCCAACAACTTTTTCGCCTGCTTTTCTTGAACCGGTGGGAGCCGAATGAAGTGGTTGACGGTGTCGACGTTGGGACGCGAAGCCCAAACGGGATCATCCCGCAGATCCACCTTTCGAAGCAAGGCGACGACTTCATCCCGCAGTTTGCTGAGCCGGTCGGCACGGCTTTGAATGGAAGACAGTGGTTTTACGAATCGGTGGTGATAAACATCGGTGACCTCGAATGCATCACCGCTGCGCCGGACGCGGACCGCATGAATTGCCGAAGCACCGAAATCGATACCCCAGACACTGTCGGGTTTTCGCTTTCGGAACACGCCCGCCAGACCGCTTTTGCGTGTCCACAGCGGCATTGTCAGCGGGCCTTGCGACAAGCCCGTCAGGGCCAGGCCAAGGGCGACGTGAGTGGTCATCCAGGATTCTTCCTTGAACTCGACCGCCGACCAATCCACACAACTCGGGCGGACAAGAAAGTTCAGCGGACCGCCCAGCAAGGATTGGCAGTCCAAAGCCATCCGAGACCAATGGCAACGCGGATCGTTCGAGGTATTCTCGATCAGCTTTGTCAGCGTCGCCAATATCTTGGTCGCCTCGGGGTGCTTGGGTGCTTCGCGTTGGAGACGCACCGCGAGCCGGCCCAGCAGCGGGGTTGCGAAGGGCTGCCGATCAAATTGCTGGCGAATCCAGACGACGTCTTCGGCCATGGCCAGCAACTTTTCCGAATCCTTATTGCGGCTGACTTCCGGAAGCGACGACAGGTAGCTGACGGCTTTGCCCGCCGAACCGTCGGCAATTAATTTTCGGGCGACGGCAATGATCTTTTCGCCAACATCACGCGAGTGCTTTTGAAACGACTTGTTGTCCGGGTCCAATTGAATCAAACGACCCAATGCACTGGAGGCGACCAACCAGTCTTTGCCAAGGATTGCGTTTCGCGTCTCCTGTTGCAGTTCCGTCAATTCCGCGTGCAGGTTTTTTGCCGCTCGCAGCCGCGCGACTTCTTCGTCGGCAAGAAGTGTCGTTGGCAGCGGATCGAGGAGCTCGATGACCTTGGCGTAGTCACGATTCTCAAATGCCTTGACGGATTGTTCCGCCTTTAAAAACGCGGTGCGTGCGGCATTTCGCGACAACTCGCGAACCTTTTCCGCCGCGATCGCGGCATCCTTTTGCACGCCTGCATGGCGATAATCGGGCTTGGCGGTCACACGGGCGAGCTGGGCCAAGGCGTCGTCGTAACGATGTTGCTTGGCGGCCGAGACGGCTTCGACCAAATAGCTTTGGAAACGCTCCGAGTTTTTCTTGATGTGTTTCTGCAGATCCTCGCCGCACTTGGCACAGAACTTTTGTGTCAGCAGCACCGTGGCACCGCATTTGAGGCAGCTTTCGGTCAAATGATGGCCGCAGCCGGAGCAAAAATCTGACTCACCCGTGTTTTCGGTGTCGCAAGCGCCGCAGCGTATGGCGTCTTTGATTTCCGACATCGCGTCGTATTGAATGAGGGTGAAA
>JBCCRW010000425.1:0-4537 GCA_039201055.1 Planctomycetota bacterium
CCGTTACGCGGACACCTTCGGGTATCAAGCCGATGTTCCGATGGACGTTTGGCCGTGGCGCGACTGGGTGATCGAGGCGTTCAACGCCAACCTGCCGTATGACGAATTTGTGACTTGGCAGATTGCCGGCGACCAATTGGAACACGCCAGCGTCGACCAACGATTGGCCACGACATTCAATCGGCTGCATCGCCAGACCAACGAAGGCGGTAGCATCCCAGAAGAATTTCGCATCGCGAACATCGTCGATCGGACCAGCACCTTTTCGACCGCCTTCCTGGGTCTGACGTTTGAATGCGCGCGGTGTCATGACCACAAATACGATCCGATTTTGCAAAAGGATTTTTACAGTCTGTCGGCATACTTTTCCAATATCGACGAACTGGGCGTGTATTCCCATTTCACACACAGTCCACCGACACCGACGATGTCGCTGTACGAAGGCGATCAGCAGGCCGAACACCAGGCCGCGCTGCGTGTCGTCGCGGACGCCCGAGCGAAATTGGATGCCTGTCGCGAAAAATTGATCGCGTCTTTGAATGCGGATTCGCCCGCTTGGCTGGACGATTTGCCCGAGGTGCCCGCGGCCGATTGCACGCACCCGCTGGACGGCGACCTGCCGGGAATCGTTGACACGGCTACACGATGCACCGGAGATGATTCGATCACGGTCCCGGACGCACCGTTGTTTGGACGCAACGATCCGTTGACGCTTTCGATTTGGGTTCGGCCAGCGACCACGCAGCCAAGGATGATGGTGCTACATCAAAGCGTGGCGGCGGAGGATTCCGGATTTCGAGGACTGCAGTGGACGATCGACGATGGTTTCCCGGAATTTTCGTTGATCCATTTCTGGCCCGGAGACGCACTTCGTGTGCAAAGCCAAATCGCGATACCACAGGATACCTGGACGCATTTGGCGGTCTCCTACGACGGCGGTGGTCGGGCCGCCGGCGTTCGGCTGTTTGTCAACGGTGTCGCCGCCCCGGTCGATGTCCAGCGTGACCAATTGACCCGTGATATCCGGCACCGCAGCGATTGGGGTGACATGAAGGTCGGGCAGGTGAAGATGGAGCTGGCGGCCCGGTTTCGCGACATCGGTTTTCGCGATGGCGGGTTGGACGCGCTGCGAATTTACAAACGTCGCCTATCCGATGCAGAAATCGCGGCGATCTATGCCCACGAGGGCGTCGACAATCCGCCGCCGGCGATGACCGATGCCATGCGCGTCCAGCACGCCTGGATCCACGACACCGATTCAGTCGCGCCCGCCAGAGACGCCTGGTTGGACGCGCTGCGACACGAAAATGAAGTGTTTGCCCGCGTGCGACAAATCATGACGATGCGCGAGGCCGTGGTGCCGCGGGACAGCCACATTTTGTTGCGTGGCGAATACGATAACCGGGGTCCAAAGGTTGTTCCGGCAACGCCTTCGTTTTTGCCTCAAATCTCCGAGTCGAAAAACTCAGTAGCTCGACTCTCCGAGTCGAAGAACACCGTAGCTCGACTCTCCGAGTCGAAGAAAAACGCCTCGGAGAGCCGCGCTACCTTGCAAAACGGCTCGGAGAGCCGTGCTACTTTGGGAAACCGCTCGGAGGGCCAGCGTCTGCAATTGGCTCGCTGGTTGAGCGATCCGGCCAACCCGCTGCCGGCACGAGTGATGGCCAATCGGCTGTGGCACCACTTCTTTGGTCGCGGCATCGTGGTTTCCCTGGAAGACTTTGGCAGCCAGGGGACGCCGCCGACGCATCCGGCGTTGCTGGATCACTTGTCCCGATCGCTTATCCACCACGATTGGGACTTGAAACACTTGATTCGCCAAATCGTCTTATCGAAAGCGTACGGGCAATCGTCGCGGCCAAGCGATCCGCAACGTTTTGTCGACGACCCCAACAATCAATGGCTCGCCCGCGGCCCCAAGCATCGACTTTCCGCCGAACAGGTCCGCGATGCGGCGCTGGCGGCAAGCGGTTTGCTGGTGCGGACGATCGGCGGGCCCAGCGTGAAACCGTATCAACCGGCGGGGTTGTGGAAGGAATCGGGCACCGGCAAAAAATATGTACCGTCCTCGGGTGCGGGCTTGTACCGACGCAGTCTGTACACGTTTTGGAAACGAACCTCGCCACCGCCATCGATGATCACCTTCGACGCGACGTCCCGCGAAAGTTGCACCGCGCGTCGAGAATTGACAACTACTCCGCTGCAAGCATTGATATTGCTGAACGACCCGCAATACGTCGAAGCGTCGCGGACGTTGGCCGAGCAATTGATCCGCTCGCACGATGACGATTTGGCCGCCCGTTGGAACGAATTGTTTCGACGCTTGATTAGCCGATCGATGACGTCCCGAGAAGCGGCGATTGTCGCGACGTTGTATCGCGAGCAGAAGCAGTACTTCGAACAAGAACCCGCAGCGGCACACGAATTTTTGAAGGTCGGACAACGGCCCAGCGACGCATCGCTCGACGCCGTCGACCTGGCCGCCACCAGTGTCGTTGTCAAAACGATTTTCAACTACGACGAAACCATGATGAAACGCTAGTGCACACTTCTGAATCTCAAACCGACGCATTCGATCGTTCCCAGGTCGATCGCAGGCACTGGTTGCACCGAGTCGCGATGGGCATGGGCGGCATCGCGCTGCACGACTTGATCGCGCGCGACACGATCGCCAGCGAGGCCCACTCCAGCGAGACCGCTGCCGGTGGGATCGTGACGCGTGGGGCCATCAATCCGACGCACCACCATCCGACGGCCCGCCGCGTGATCTACCTGTTTCAAAGCGGCGGACCATCGCAATTGGAAACTTGGGACCACAAACCCCTGTTGAACCAGAAACAGGGCCAGCCGCTGCCCGACGCGGTTCGCAAGGGCCAGCGTTTGACGGGCATGTCGGGCAATCAGGCGATCCTGCCGCTGGCCGGTTCCAAGTTCAAATTCGGGCAACACGGTGCGTGCGGCACCTGGGTCAGCGAATTGCTGCCGCACACCGCCAAGGCGGTGGATGAATTGGCCGTCATTCGTTCGATGCAGACCGAAGCGATCAACCATGATCCGGCAATCACGTTTTTCCAAAGCGGCAATCAAGTCGCCGGACGACCGAGCATCGGTGCTTGGTTGAATTATGGATTGGGTAGCGACAACGACAATTTGCCGTCCTTTGTGGTGTTGGTCACCAAGGGCAAAGGCGGCCAACCGCTGTACGCACGATTGTGGGGCAGCGGTTTCTTGCCGGCCAAGTACCAGGGCGTGCAATTTCGCGCCGGGAAAGAGCCCGTGTTGTATCTGGATAATCCACCGGGCATTTCATCGGCGTCGCGGCGGATGATGCTCGACCGCCTACAACAACTTCATGGGCTACAGCAACAAACCACGGCCGATCCGGAATTGGCGACCCGGGTGGCTCAATACGAAATGGCGTTTCGGATGCAATCGAGCGTCCCAGAGGTGACCGATCTATCGTCTGAACCGGAGCACGTGTTCGACATTTACGGGCCGGATGCGAAGCGGCCGGGCACGTTTGCCGCGAACTGTTTGCTCGCCCGCCGCTTGGCCGAACAGGGCGTTAAATTCATTCAGCTTTACCACCAGGGCTGGGACCATCACGGCAACATCCCCGGCGGCATGAAAACCCAGTGCCGGGAAACCGACCAGCCGGCTGCCGCTTTGATCCAGGATCTCAAGCAACGCGACATGCTGCGGGATACGCTGGTCGTTTGGGGTGGTGAATTCGGCCGCACGAATTATTCACAAGGCAAATTAACGGCCACGAATTACGGCCGGGATCACCATCCGCGTTGTTTCAGCATGTGGATGGCCGGCGGCGGGATCAAGGGTGGCGTGGTGCACGGCCAGACGTGTGAGTACGGCTACAACGTCGTCGACAAACCCGTCCAGGTTCGCGATTTTCACGCCACGCTGCTGCACACCCTGGGCATCCAGCACGAACGATTTTCGGCAAAATTCCAGGGCTTGGACGCACGCTTGACCGGCGTGGAACCGAGCCGCGTGGTGCACGAAATCTTGGCTTAGCAGGGCCCGGGAAAAAGGTGCCAACTGGAAACAGGTTCCTGCCGAAAAACAGTGCACACTGGCATTGGATTCGGTGCCCTGACGGGATGACTTGGTCGCGAGTAAACTACCGACCGATCCGATTCTCGCTCCCATCCCCGCCCGGTATTCGACCCGAAACATGCCCGATCCACTGCCGCTCCGGATTGCCATCGGCGGCGATCATGCCGGTTTCGATTTGAAACAGGCCATCGTTTCACGACTCGAAGCACGGGTCACCCAGCTGCTGGATTGTGGCACCCATTCCACCGAGCGATGCGATTATCCGGATTTCGCAATCGCGGTGTCGCGTGAAATTTTGCAGGGGCGAGCCGACCGCGGGATTGTTGTTTGTGGCAGCGGTGTCGGCGTCAGCGTGGCGGCCAACAAAATCCCGGGCATTCGGGCAGCGATTTGCCACGATACCTATTCGGCGCACCAGGGCGTCGAACACGATGACATGAACGTATTGTGTATCGGTGGCCGC
>JBCCRW010000426.1:0-4525 GCA_039201055.1 Planctomycetota bacterium
CTCGCCGGCAAACGAGACGCCGTTCTCGGCCGCGGCGACCAAATCACTCACCCGCTGGTTCACTTGATGACTTTGCGCGAGACGTTTTTGGCACGACTGCTGAAAATCCTCGACACGCTCGGCGAGCGATTGAGGTTGTTGCAGCCCATCATCCGGCGACGACGTTTCGGCCGGCTTCGAGTCGGCTTCGGATCTTGGCATCGAATCGGCCGGCTTGGCCGGGGCAGCGATCGCGGCGGTGCTCGCTGGCGTGGGAATGGGGTCCATCTCCGCGTCGCCGCCCGGCGTTGCATCTTCGGGCGCTGCATCTTCGGGCGTTGCATCGTGGGGCGTTGCATCGTCGGGCGGGATGAGATCATTTGCCGGCGGTACTGAATCATTCGCCGGCGGTACCGGTTCGTTTGTTGGCGGGCCGGGCGTGCCCGATGCCGACGCCTGAAGATCGCTCATCAATGCCCCATCGGACTGCAACGTCCGAAAGATCACCCCGCCCATCCCGACCAACAGCACGATCACCGCTCCGGCGGCAACGAAGGTCCACGTGCGTCGTGTTTGTGCTGGTGCAATCGGGTTCGCGTCCGGCGGAATCGCCGGAACGCTTGCGGGGACTTGCACGCGCCCCGGTACCCTCGCGCCACCCGGCGCGCCTGCGGCGGCATCGCGGTCCGGGGCCGGTGACGACTTCGCGGTGCGGCGAATGGGTGGCGGTGCCAGGCCCATTGGACCCTCGCCATTTGCCGTCGAGGCAACTGGGGGTACCGTTGCCGGAGGATCGTTTCGCAATGAACGATCGCTCAATGGCACCGCCGCGGACTGCGTGCCACCGGTTCTCGCCAGGTTGACGCGTGGTGACGACGCGGGCGCGTTGGCAGCCGAGCCGCCGCGGCACAGGTCGATCAGACGCGCGGAGGTTCGTTCAAAATCCGGCGTCCCCTCAACGACACAGCGAATTTGGCAATCCACTTCGGGCGAAATATCATTCGCATAGGTTGCAAACGTCATGCCCCAACGACGCTCCGGCTCGAGCAGTGCTTCGGTCTCGGCGAGCATTTCCAACAGGCTTGCGTTTTGATCGATTCGATGCCGGACATAAATTGGCGTGGGATCCGAATCGGCCACCCAATCGGCGAGCACTCCCGCCCAGCCCGCGTCGCCCATGACGGCGGCCCAGCGATTGGCAACCCGCGACGTCACGGGTTGGTTGGTGAACGCTGCTTGATTAAAGTGCCCCACTTTTCCATCCCATTGATGCACCCAAATACCCGATTGCCCCGCGCAGGTGGCAGGACCGGAATCGTGAAGCGATGCGGTGGGGACCAAACGATGGTGCGCCAGTTTGTTCGTGCGTCCGGTGTAGTCGGCAGCCGCCGGAGCAATCCGCGAGAGGACATGGATCGGCCGCCCGGCAACACGTAGACGGACATGCGAAACATTCACCGGTGGGCCGTGGCCGGATGCGGGGTCGATGCCGGGGAGATGGTGATAACCCGAAAGTGATTCCAGCGGCGGAAACAGGCTTGGCGGAAATTCGGCCGTGGTCGCGACGGTACAAAAACCCCGGCTGCCCGGTCGCAATCCACGTGGTGCGGACGTGTACAGCAAACCATGATCGGCTTGGCCGCGTTTGCCCGCCGTGCCGTGAAGCGCTCCGACTTGTGGCCCCGTCATTCCGTGTTCCCAACCTGATTTGAAGCCTGTCCAGTGTGATTTGAAGCCTGTCCAGTGTGATTTGAAGCCTGTCCAGTGTGATTTGAAGCCTGTCCAGTCTCGTTTGAAGCCTGGCGGGTCTGGCCCGAATGATCGACGCGACGGGTGTGACCTTGAACCAAACCGCGGGTTCGCAAATGCAGCGCGTACAGCAACGGCACCTCCACCCATTGCGGACGAAGATCCCGCGGCCGGATCCCAAGCTGTCCGCTGGCCGGGTCCAACTCGGGGGACACCCCGCTGGCGCTGACCGGCAGAAACACCACGTGCTTGGCGATCGATTCGGCGGCCGCGACCATTTCGGGGCATTGCTTTCGCAACAAAGCCTCGAGACGCGCTGAGACGTCTTCGATGCGCCCGACGTCCAGTGAAGCGGAATGCTGGCCCTCCAAAATTCGGTAGGGCGGTTCCTGGGAAACGTCCGGCAATAACGATTTCCAAGCATCCCACTTGGTCACCGCCACCACCAAAATTCCATCCAGGGTGTCGTCCGCCCGCAGACCCGCGTTACGTCGTGCCCGTCGAATCGCCTCGGTCAAAATCGTGTCTTGCCGGACTCGGGTTTCCCGCGCATCGCGAACACTGCGTTTCCGCATTTGTGGGTCAGTCGAAACCCCCTGGCACGCCGCCCGGAAACGCGGATCCTGAGTCGGATCGAAGCAAAAAATCAAGCATTCCGAGCGTCCAAGATGCCCGGTGACAGGACCGGAAGATTCATCGGAGCCGGGCAGGAAACTTTCACCCGCGTTGTCGTACAAACAAATCGTCCGCGAAAGTGGCTTGGCATCGAAAAAACGTGGATGCTTTTCCCGTGTCTTGAGGTCAAACAGAAATGGCTTGGGCAGGGTGATACCGTGTTCGTCCAAGCGAATGCGGTTGTACATGCCACCCTGTTCCTCCGTCTTGGCGATCCAGACCAAGGCGTCGGGATCCGCCGGCAGAAACTGCTGCTCCTCGTATTCCAAAATCCGGGCATTCAGCGACGCGTCACAATCCGTCATCTTCAACTGAAAATCGCTCGGCAAAAGCTGTCGCAAGGTCCATGTCATGGACGCCAGGAAATAGCTCTTGCCGCTCGCCGGTGCCCCCAGTATCGAACAGAAAAATGTCGGCTGAGTAAACAAATGCCGCGGCACAACAAGATGGCAGTGCGGACAAGCCGTCGATGAAGTGGTGTAACCCCTGGGGTCGATCGCTTCACCGGCCGGATCGAAACGCGACGGAAGAAATCGCATCTTTTCCGAATCACCCAATTTGGCATCGCCAAACAGATCCGGGTGCGAAGCGACCCAAACCGCGTCCTCGGGGACAAACCGATGCCAGCAATGCGGGCACGTGACCTCCGCCACCAAGTAGCGTCGTGAAGACCGTGAAGTTTGCATCACCAGCGGATCACAAAAGGAGGGTGGAAGGAAAGAATCCGCCACGCAGGTGGCGTCTTGCTTGACATGCCTACCCCCCGGTTATACACCTTCGCGAAGGACCGATGGGGATGGATCAAGACGACGTGATGAATGTTGAAATCATGCCTACTAATGCCAATCAAGGGCTCTCATTCCGCCTTGTTTTTATTCGCGCCGCAGCACGATTTCAAACGCTCGCCAGCGAACTTGGCCCGGTGTCGCGGCGCTCGGGTGACGCCATTGTGTTAGTGCTGATGTTGGCCAGTTGCGTCGGCGCCCAAGACTTCCAAAGTCCGCGTGTTTGGACCGATGTGTCGGGACGCTACAAGACAAATGCTGTGCTCGCAGATTTTGATGACGAAACCGTCACGCTGAAAACGGCCACAGGAAAATCCACCACGCTGCCGCTCGGAAAGCTCAGTGAATCGGACCGCGGATTTCTGAAGGCAAGCCAAACCATCAAGGAATCAAGGCAGCAGGAAAAGCGTCTTGCGCAAATCAATGCGTCCGCCCCGGATACGATTGTCGACTTGAAGCAGATGATCAAAGAATTCCCGCTGGGAATTCCGGCCAAGCTTCGCTACGCGGCCAAGTTGGCCATGTCGACTCGGAAAACCACCGAAATCGGAGCCGCTCGCCGCAGCATTGGGGAAACCGTCGACGGCATCAAGCTTTTGCGCAAACACTGGCCCAACGATCATTCCGTCACGCTTGGAGCCGCCTACGTCAATCGCGCCGTGATCTGCGCCCGCGAGGGCAACTTGTCCGGTGTTGCCAACCACCTAGCGCTCGCCAAAGAAGTTTTGACGGACGCTCAAAATGACCCAACGAAACACCGCTTTGATCCCAAAGCGGGAGGCCAGGTCATCTCAGTTTGTTCCCATAACGCGCGGCTGTTTCTGAATAGTCAGATCGATTTGGAGGGTGTCAAAGGAAAGTTTTCTGACGCGGCTGCCACCGGCGGCCGCGCGGTGATCACCCACCAACCACTCCTTGCCTACTGCATGATTTGGCAAAATTTCGGTTCACCGACCGACGACGAAGACGGCGAAGCCGAAAGCAGCCGCAGCAATTTCCAGTGGCAGGATCTGGATAACGACGATTCCTTGCTTTTTGACACATGTTGTCTGGCTTGCGGCGGTGGCGGACGCATGGACTGTCCCACGTGTACCAATGGCTACGTGCAAGAGAAACGCATCGTCGTTCTCGGCCGAGACCTAAACGGTAATCCGATTCGGGGCCCGAAATTTTTCAAGGTCAGGTGTACGCGGTGCGATCGCCAAGGAAACCAAAGGTGCCGTTTTTGCAACGGAACCGGCAACGCCCGCTAGCAATACCGAAACACATAGTAGATCGCCTCTCCGAGGCGAAACATAAAGTAAATCGTAGATCGCCTCTCCGAGGCGAAACATAAA
>JBCCRW010000427.1:0-4496 GCA_039201055.1 Planctomycetota bacterium
CGAGCGGACATTTTTAAACAGTCGATCTTTGCCTAGCTTGCCTAATTCCGACTCAGTGCGCCAGGCCACCCCAACCCTCTCCCCCATCATTTTGATCCTCGTCCCTCGGATCAAAATGACGGGGGAGAGGGGGCTAGATCAAGACGGCGACGGCCTCTTGTCCCCTCTCCCCCGCGTTTCGTTTGCTCGGATCAAAATGACGGGGGAGAGGGGGGCTAGATCGAGACGCCGACAGCCTCTTGCCCCCTCTCCCCCGCGTTTCGTTTGCTGAGGAACGAAGCCAACGAAACGTGGGGGAGAGGGTTGGGGTGAGGGGGCATCTTGCGCTCCTTGGGTTCCTTTCAATTGAAGGCCTCGCGTGGCCCCCGAAACCCGAGCCACATCAGTCCGCTGGTGTTTCGACCGCTGCGTATTCGCGTTGCTACGCCGCCAACAACTCGCTTCCCAGCCCCGAATCGCTCGACGGGATCGAGGACTCGTGAACGTGTTGAACCAGACGACCGTCGGACATGCGATGACAAATGTCGCTGCCCGCCGCAATCGAAATGTCGTGGGTGATCATCAAAATGGTCAGCCCATCCTCGCGGTTTAAGGTGTGCAGCAAATCGAGGATTTCGCGGCCGGTTTCCGCGTCGAGATTGCCGGTCGGTTCGTCGGCGAGCAAGAGACTCGGTTGCGACATCAATGAACGCGCGATCGCCGCACGCTGAATCTCGCCACCACTCATTTCGCTGGGCTTGTGCGTCATGCGATGCGCCAGGCCAACGCGATCGAGCATCTCGCGACCCCGCTCGCGAATTTCGCGACGACGACGCAGGTACTGCAGCGATGACATGCCGATCATCGACGGCACAACCACATTTTCCAGTGCGCTTAATTCCGGAAGCAAATGATAAAACTGGAAGATGATTCCGATCGATCGATTCCGATACTCATCGCGGTGACGACGACTTGCATTGTCGATCCGCTGACCCTCGAACTGAACTTCGCCATCATCCGGGCGGTCCAGCGTCGCTAGCAAGTGCATCAGAGTGCTCTTGCCGCTACCGCTTCGACCGACCAACGCGGTCACCTTACCCAGGGTGACTTCAAGATCGACGCCGCGAAGGACCGGTACTTCGACCTGGTTCTTGCGATAACTTTTGTGCAAATTCTTTGTCGAAAGGACGACGCTCATCAGACTCGTGTTTCCTATTCGAATCGGAGTGCGGCGACCGGATGCATTCGGGCGGCGCGAAGGGAGGGAAGGACACTGGCGGTGACCGCGATCGCGATCGCACCGGCGGTCACCCAGACGACGGTCCAGGGATGGACAATCGTGGGAATTTCGCTGAAGTAATAAACCGTCGGGTCGAAGACCTCTTGGCCCGTTACCCTTTCAATCACTCCGGCGATGTCGTTGATGTAGTGCACAAACATCAAACCACCGGCCACCCCCGCCAAGCTTCCCACGGTGCCCAGCAGACATCCATAGCTGACAAAGATACTCATCACCCCCCGGCCCGATGCGCCGAGCGCCTTCAGCGTGCCAATGTCTCGTGTTTTTTCAACCACGATCATGAAGAAGGTCGCCAAGATGCCAAAGCCGGCGACGGCGATGATCAAAAACAGCAGAATGTTCAAGATCGTCGTTTCCAAACGCACCGCTGCCAACAAAGGCCCCTGCAGGTCCCGCCAAGTGCGAATGTCGACGGCGAACACGTTGGGCGGATAGTGGCGACGAAGCTTGTCACGGACGGCGTTTAAATCGGCATCGTCTTTCAATTTCAACTGGATCGTGGTTACCGATCGCGTGCCGGTGGCCGGATCAATCATGCCCCGCATTTTTTGCAAATCTTCAAGACGACAAAATGCAAACATCCCGTCGTATTCACTCATCCCCGATTCGTACAAATCCACGACCGTAAACGCTTGTGTGACCACGGTCGCCTTGTCCGACGCGGTGGGGAACATCATCCGCACGTCGTCGCCGGGTCGACAATGATAATGGTCGGCGACTTCGCCGGCTTCGTTGCGATAACGGATGCTGCACGTGGCGATTCCCAAAATGATGCCGGGACGCTGGGTGGTCGCGGGGTCAAATTTTTGCACGTTGGCCAATTCACCCAGATCACTGCCGCCCTGGTTCATGAACGACGGTCCAAAGGCGGGCGTGGACGCGGCGGCGGGCTCGGGGTGCAGTGGATGGTTCACCCGAGCCGGCCGAGCCGGATTCGATTGTTTGCGATTCGACCGTTGCCGATTGGATCGCTTTGGCGGCGGTGGGAGTTTGCAAGGCCCGAAGTTCGGCAATCCGACGCTCTTGTCGCTGGATTAAATCATCAATCCGCCGCTGTTCTTCGACGCGGAAACGGCGATATTGCCAACCCGATGCGGGAAAGGCCTCCCGGCCCTCGCCGTAACCGGATTCGCGCAGATCAAAGGTGACCTGTTCTTGGTTTTTGGGATGCAGCAGATACTGATCGAATTGGCTGACGTTGTCATAGGTGGCTGCGTCGATACCGACCAGATTCACGTGCCGGGTCACGATGTCGCGTCCCGTTTCGATGGCCAGCATCGCGGGAACGTGGGCGCTACAGGAAATGCCAACCAAATCGTCGCCGACGACTTCGGCGATGGAGGCCATTTGGGCTTCGGGGTCCGGCAAGCCGCCACTGGCATGACACTCGATTAAAATGTCCGACGCCAGCCCGTGCAGCCGCTCATGCATTTCGGCGGAAAAACCGGCCATCACACTGTTGACCACAACCAGCGTGGCAACGCCCAGCGTGACGCTGATGATGGACGCCAGGGCGATGTATCGGGTTCGCAAATAGCGGGCACAGAGCAGCCATCGATACACGGCGACCCTTCCTTGGGATATCGGTGAAAACGGTCGGCCAAATCCGATCGGCCGCGACGACAAACGCTCGCTTGGGAATAGGGCATCGCCGCAGTCGACGCAAGGTTGTTTCCGGGTCGCGGTGTGTCCGGGGCGTTGGGGTGTCCGGGGCGTTGGGGGCGTTGGGAAAGGGAAGCTTGCTATTTTCGCTGGGTGTTGAAACCGTATTGTTTCAGCCACTTTTCCCACTTATCCGCCTCCTCGCGAGTCTTCAATTTCAACTCGGTCCACTTTTGGCAGCGGTACTTCAGGTCGATGTGACCGTTGTGCTGGCTGCGGGAGGTTTCACACTTCAGTTTTTTGAGCGTCGCTTCAATCGTTTTGACCTTCTTCGCATCGTGGATGTGCTTGGCTTTCCATTGCGGGCATTGGTAACGCACGACTTCGGCATCCGCCGCCACCGTGCCGGAAGCCTGCTTGCTAGAAATCAGTTTACTAGCAGCCAAGTCACCACCAGCAGTCAGGCTTGCCACACCCATCAACAACACAACACTCAAACAAATTTGGATCATGGATACACTCCGCGGGGGAAACAAATTCTTGGCTTTGAAAGGCCGTTCATTTTGGCAAGTTGCCTAACGAACGCGGTGGGCGGAAGTCAACGTGAGATTGTCGTCTCGAGACCTGCACGCGGTTTCATCGGGTTTGTGGATTCCATTGGCTGAATCATGGCATTCGGCCGTCGCCAAAAATCACGAAATGTTTGTTTCCGCAGCAGATGATCGGCATTGAGTTGACGCCGCCGCGATTGCATGTCCGCTTCGGTCAACGGTGGCGGGTACTGTGTCATCGTTTGGTAGGGCAGTGGCAGGGAACTTTGGCCTTCCAGCGTGTTCAAATCGGCATCCTTGTCCCAGCCGACGCTGTGAAGAATGAAATCCCGCTGCCAACCTGCGGGCGGTGCAGCATCGGGGATGGCGAAACGCATTCGAATTTCATCACCCGACGCGATGACCACCATGCGATCATCGACTTCGGCTAGCAAGTTTTCGCACGAACCCAAGCGGGTCAGCGGGCCGCAAAGCGGAGGCCATTTCGCCTCGGCGGACGCATTGTGATAGTCGTAGGTATCGGGCGATCGCGGCCTCGAAATGGCCTGGGAAAATCCATGCCGCGTGACTTCGGCGGATGTCAATTCCAAGGTTTGCGTGACCACTTGATCGCTTGATTGGCCGACGACGAAAGACGCCGCATCCCAGTAGATTTGCGCGTTGGTCCGAATTTGAAAGACGGGCGATTGAGAATTCACGATATCGCTGACGTCGACAACGATCGTCTTGGTTTTGCCGCCGGGGAAACCCATCACTTCGATCGCTTGCCGCCAGCCACCCTGGGCGTCCGCGTCGGGAACCCAAACCGAGGGATATTCAATGGGTGGTAGATCGGGGTTCTGGTCCAATTGAATATTCAGCGAAGTGTCCGTTGGCAAAATCCATCCCGTCATCAACAGGTACGCTTTGCGATCCGCCCCAATGAACGGGCGATCAGCGAACGGGCGATCAAAACGAAGTTCGACATGGTGCGGTGGGCACAAACCCTGTCGCATCCGACGTTCGAAAGCTTGCACGTAATCTTGGTCGATGGATTGCAGAGTCCGTGTGACATCGCGGCCCCG
>JBCCRW010000428.1:0-4482 GCA_039201055.1 Planctomycetota bacterium
CGAACCCAAAGACGGCGAACGCGGAAGGAAGATCGGCCGCTTTGCTCCCACCGCCCGCTACGCCTCGTTAACGATGACTTACGCGGCGGCGCCCAAGGGTCCCAACATGGCGGTCCAATGGGAAAAAGAAAATCGTTTGATTCATCCCAAGAAGGTCGTGCTGGTGGGCGAGGGATTGAATCTGCGGACCGAGCTGGCTCTCGATGTGCCGGCGACGGACTTTCAAACGGATGCCCCGAACGCCAAGCCACCGTACTTTATCGTCGGATGGCTAGATCCCAACGACAACCGCAACGCGCTGAAGGACTCGAGCGTCTATTTGAGTGATCGCCAATATCGCGCGTCGCTGGTCCAAGCCCGGGACGATGGTCGGATCACGATCGAGTCCAAAGTGGAAGACCTTAGCCGCGATTGGCAGTCGCTGGCGATTCGACGCGACCAGCGGGCAACGCTGCAGGTCAAGCTGGTCCGCGGTCGCCAGCGTGCCAGTGCCGAGGTGGATCTAACGCTGGACAGCACGCCGCCGCGGGCCCAGTTGGTGATCGGCCCGGGAACGGAGATCTCCAAGACCAAACGCATCGCAAAGTTTGACTTAAGTGTCAGGGGCAGCGACACGGACCGCCGCGGCCGCGATGGATCCGGGGCTCGGTGGCTGATTTATGGCATCGACGAAACGGGCGACGGTCGGCCGGAACAGGGACGCGAGCTTGCCCCAGAAGACATTCGTGATGGCGTGTGGAGACGGCGTGGTCTCAAGGTCGGCGGCATCGAATCGAGGCATGATATTGCTGCCCGCGTCGTCGATCGCGCCGGCTGGCTGAGCGAGCCTTCCGCAGAGCAGATGGATGTGAGGTGGACACCCGACCCTCGGCCGACCCAGCCCGCAGCGTCCGCGGGGATGGCGGCAACCAAGCCTGCCGAAAAGGAGGCTGCAAAACCGCCGCCGCCCAAGCGCCTGCCGATTTTTGGGGCGATCAAAAAAGGTTCGACGATGCGTGGAACGCTGACCCTTTCGCCGGTGGTTCCCAAGATGACACCGGCGAACGGCACGCTTCAGATTGGAAGTGGGACACCGACGTACAACTTTGGCAATTTGCCCGACAACCAAACCTACACGCTCAAATTCGACGGCACAGTGGGCGGCAGTCGCAAGGCGATGACCTGGGAAGGGCTCAAGCCCAAGCGTACGAAGCAGGACGAATTGCCGCGAAAGTAGGTGCCGCCGCTGAGCGAATGCCCGGGCGGATCGGCAACGCAAATCGGCCTGGAAAAGTTTTTCCAAGAAAGTCCGCAACCTTTTGGGCACCGCGCCGAGAATGGTTTTGTCAGCGTTGGGGGAAAGGCAACACAGCCACACCATCACCCCCAAAACAAACCTTTCCCCACCCCACTTTGAATCGAGAAGAGGATTGCAATGGCCGGTTACATCAAATTCGACGGCATCGAAGGCGAAAGCAAGGACAAGGACCACAAGGGTTGGATCAACATCCAGTCGTTCAGCCAGGGCGTTCATCAGCCCGGCGGCAACGCGACCGGAACCGCCCGTCGTCGCGGCGACGTGGTGCTTGACGACATCGCCGTGTCGAAGCTGTTGGACAAGTCCAGCCCCAAGATCGCCGAAGCGGTCTGCAAGGGTAAAGTGTTCCCGAAGGTCGAAATCGAATTGACCGCTTCGTACACCGATTCCGGACGCGTCACGTACTACCGCTACGAATTGAAAAACGTTCTGGTGACGTCCTACAACGTCGCCGGGGCCGCTCAGTCCGAAGATGTCCCCTCGGAGGACTTCTCGCTGAACTTTGAAGAGATCACGGTGACCTACACCGAGAACGACAGCAAGGGAAGCAAGAAGGGCAACGTCGAATACTCCTGGAAGGTCGAAGAAGGCGAGTCCTGATCCTTCCAAGGTTCGACAATTGTCCGGACCGCGTCCCGTGGTTCACCGGCCAGTCGATTGGCAAACAATCGGCTGGCCTTTTTTCCCATCCGTCCCCCACCGAATCTTCTGACCTTCCGACGTCACCAGGTTCTGATCCCGCGAAATCGTCATGGCCTTCAAACAGGACAACCGACTTCTGCGAATCAAAGGGGCATCCTTTACCGACAGCAATACGCATGTCCTGAATCTGTCCGGTCACGAATCAATTTCACGACCGTACGAATTTAGCGTGCAACTTTGCTGCACCGAACTGAAGCTCAAAGCGGCTGACCTGATCGGCAAGTCGCTGACCGTCGAAGTCGAATCCGACGACCCCAGCATTCCAACGCGTTTGATCCACGGCGGCGTGTCGCAGTTCACCGCCGGCGAATTGTCCGGCGAATCGGCCGGCAAGACTCGCTACCGGATCTATCACCTACGGCTGGTGCCGTGGTTGTGGTTCCTGTCGCAAACTTCGCGTTGCTTTATCTACTTTCCCGAACGCGAAGATAAAAACGTCGCCGAGATTATCGAAGCGGTGCTCAAGCGTGCCAAAGACGAATTTGGCCTGGATCTGGTTTTCGACGCCGCGGGCATCGCGCCGCTGAAAAGTCGCATCGTCAAACACTGCGTCCAGTATCGCGAAACCGATCTGAATTTTCTGTCGCGAATTTTCGAACAGTACGGCGTGTACTACTACTTCGAACATTCCGACGGCAGCCACAAATTGATCTTGGATATGAAGGCCGGGTACCCGGTGTGCAAGCAAGCCAAGGTCAAACTGCCCCGCGGGACCGCGGCGGCGCGCGCGTCGACGGACCATTTGTATTCTTGGCAACACGACTTTGCATTTGTCCCGGGCAAGTCGACGCTGGCCGACTACAACTTCGAAACGCCCACCACCCGGCTGCTTCCCGACTCGGCCAAGATCACCGCCAAACACGCTCAAGCCGACAAGTTTGAGATCTACGATTATCCCGGCGAACACGACAATCCCGGCGACGCCGACACCGATGCCCGCGTACGCCAAGAGGAAGAAGAAACATCGCACGACCAGGTGTCCGGTTCGGGGACCTGCCGTTCGTTCGCGGCCGGCTACACCTTTGAACTCGAGGGCCGTGAGGACCAGGCACTCGATGGCGAAGCCGGCGAGTATCTGATTCTGCAGGTGCAACACCGCGCGTCGCAGCCCGGCCCGGAATCCGGCGGGTCGGTCGAATCGGAATATTCGAATTCGTTTCAGTGTTTGCCCAAGGCGGTCCAGTATCGCCCGGCCCGGCAAACTCCCAAACCCACCGTTTCGGGCATCCACACCGCCGTCGTGGTCGGCCCCAGCGGCAAGGAAATTCACACCGATAAATACGGTCGCATCAAAGTCGCGTTTCACTGGGATCGCGAAAACAAAGATCGCCCGGGTTCATCGCGAACGATTTTGGCCGAGGGTGAAAAATTCTTTTGCTGGGTCCGCGTTGCACAAAACATCGCCGGCAATCGCTGGGGATTTATGGCGATTCCCCGCATCGGCCAAGAGGTCGTCGTCGACTTCATCGAGGGCGATCCCGACCGACCGTTGGTCATTGGCGGTGTCTACAACGCCGGCCAAATGCCGCACTACAACCCGGAAGAACACGCCACCCGAACGTACATCAAAACGAATTCGTCACCCGGTGGCGATGGACACAACGAACTTCGCTTCGAAGACAAAAAAGACAAGGAACAGATTTACGTCCACGCCGAAAAAGACATGGACGTGCGTGTCAAAAATAATTCCAAAGAAATCATCTACGGCAACCGCGACCAGATCATCGGCTGGGAGGGCAAGGATGGCGAAAAGGGCGGCGACCAACGCGAGGAAATCAAGCAGGATCGCCACCAAATCGTTCACCGTGACCACACCGAGAAAGTCGGCGGCGACATGCGATTGTTGGTCGGCGGTGGCGATGGCGACGGCAACCAACATGTCTTGATCAAGAAAGACCAATACCTGCTGACCGAAGGCGATCGCCACACGCACATCAAAGGTGACACCCTTGAAGCGATCGACGGCGGACGCAACACCAACATCGGTGGCGATCAAGTCGTCGACGTGCAGGGCAGCAGCGCCCACATCGCCGGTGCCGATCATTTGCTTCAAGGCGTTAATATCTCCGTGGAAGGCACCGCGATCTGTTTGAAGTCCGGCGGCAATTCCATCACCGTCGATCCCAGCGGTGTGACGATTGTCGGCACCCTGGTTCGCATCAACAGCGGTCCGGCACCGCCGGTGATCAGCCAGGCCGCGATGCTGCAATCACGCGGCCCGACGGATGCCGAAGAAGCCGAACCGGCCGAGGCGCAAAAGGCCGACAACACGGAAACCGGCGACAAGTCGGCACCCAACTAAGGAGCGGCCAGTCAGTTATCGGCGTAGTGGACGAGGCGACGAGTGGGATGGTGAAACGGCGTTTTTGCCCTGTTTTTCTGTTACGCCGCTGCGTAGGCTGCCACCCTGCGTGACTGGGTCGAGTTCAGGAGATCCTTTTCTTTCAGCCAAGCCCTCAAGTCCTTATTGCTGACCCGTGCGA
>JBCCRW010000429.1:0-4456 GCA_039201055.1 Planctomycetota bacterium
GTGTGCTCGGGATGCGGAGCGTTGCGGTTGGGGTCGTTCAAGCGGCGGCTGTACGCGAACGCACGAAATCCATGCTGAGCCAGCTCCTGGGTCCGTTGCCGCCAGGCGAACGCGTCGGCGGTCAGTCCATGAACGAACAGCACGGGACTGGCAGAATTCGAACCGGATTCCAGTACATGCAGCGCGACGCCGTTTCCAATATCAATGGAGGACTCAGCAGCGTCGCGCATGAAAACTTCTTCTCGCAAGATTCGCGCGTGCGATCACGTTGAGGTACCGGCGGCTGCTATTGCCCTGGCGTCGGTGTATTCGTCAACGCTCCCGCAGGTGCAAACCAAATTGCGATCGCCGTAGGTGTTATCGATCCGTGACACGCTTGGCCAAAACTTGGATTCGCGTAGCCAAACGGCAGGATAAGCCGCCGTTTCGCGGTCGTACGCGTGATCCCAATCATCGCGAAGCACGTCTTCGATCGGGTGTGGTGCGTGGACCAGCGGATTGTCCTGGCGAGACCATTCACCCGATTCGACCTTTGCGACCTCCTGGCGGATCGCGATCATCGCATCGCAAAAGCGATCCAGTTCCTCCAAGCTTTCGCTCTCGGTCGGTTCAATCATCAGCGTTCCGGCGACGGGCCAGGACATCGTTGGGCCGTGAAAACCGTAGTCCATCAAACGCTTGGCGATGTCGTCAATTTCAATACCCGCGGATTTCTTCAGCGGCCGGCAGTCGACGATAAATTCATGAGCCACTCGCCCGTTGGCATCGGTGTACAGGATGTCGTAGTGTTCCCGAAGTCGAGCGGCCATGTAGTTGGCATTCAAGATCGCCAGCTGGGTCGATCGAGTCAGCCCGCTGCCGCCAACCAACGCGATGTAGGCATACGAAATCGTCAAGATGCTGGCACTGCCATAGGGCGCCGCCGAAACCGGCCCGATCGAATGTTCGCCGGCGGTATCCGGGCGGGACGCCGGGTGTCCTGGCAAGAACGGACGCAGGTGTTCGCCGGCCGCAATGGGTCCCATGCCCGGGCCGCCACCGCCGTGGGGAATGCAAAACGTTTTGTGCAAATTCAAATGGCAAACATCGGCGCCGCACTTTGCGGGGCTGGTCAAACCCACTTGCGCGTTCATATTCGCTCCGTCCATGTAAACCTGGCCACCGTGATCGTGAACGATTTTGCAGGCCTCCGTAATCGTGGTCTCAAAGACGCCATGCGTTGACGGGTACGTAATCATCAACGCCGACAATTCATCGGCATGCTTGGCGGACTTTTCGGCAAGGTCTTGCAAGTCGATGTTGCCGTCGTCGTCGCAGCGAACCGGCACGACCTTCATGCCGGCCATGACGGCCGATGCGGGGTTGGTTCCGTGAGCACTTGTTGGAATCAGACAAATGTGACGACGATTGGTTTCGCCGACCGCCGCGGCAGCTTGTTCGTGATAGGCGCGGATCACCAACAGCCCGGTGTACTCGCCCTGGGCGCCCGCATTGGGTTGCAGCGAGACGGCAGGCAGGCCGGTGATCTCGGCGAGCTGGGATTCCAGCAGACGGAACATTCGCGTGTAGCCGCGCCACTGGGTATCCGGTGCAAAGGGATGCATCCGCGCAAAGCCGGGAAAACTGAGCGGCATCATCTCGGCCGTCGAGTTCAGCTTCATGGTGCATGATCCGAGAGGAATCATGCTGTGCGCGAGCGAAAGATCTTTACCCATCAAGCGAAAAATGTAACGCAACATTTTGGTTTCGCTGCGATGTCGCTTGAAAACGTCCTGCTGCAAAATCGGCTCGGTCCGTTCAAGCGAGCCGAGGTGATGCGACGTGTCCGCGACCGCTTCGTCATACAAGCTATCCAGGTCGAAGCCGGTGAAGTGACCGAAGTTGAAAGCCGCCAGTAGGTCCGCGATTAAGGCTTCGTCGGCCGTTTCGTCCAGGCTGACACCGAGCGTGCCGTCGTCGTATTCACGCAGATTAATTTCGCGTTCACGCGCGGCGTCGGCAATTTGGCGAGCCGCGTGATGACGCCCGCGACCGAGTCGAATTCGGATCGTATCAAACACCGGACCGTCGTGGACGACTTCGTGACCCAAACGCTTCAGGCCCGAGACCAACGACAAAGTCAACAGGCGTGTTTTTTCGGCGATCGCGCGGACACCTTCGCCGCCGTGGTAGATCGCATAGAAACCGCTGATCATGGCCAGTAAAGCTTGGGCGGTGCAAATGTTCGATGTCGCCTTGTCACGCCGGATGTGTTGTTCGCGAGTTTGGATCGCCATTCGTAGAGCTCGCCGACCGGCGGCATCCTTGGACACACCGATAATCCGACCGGGCATCTTTCGAGCGTACTTTTCATCGGTCGCCAGGAACGCGGCGTGCGGTCCACCCAGCCCCATGGGCACACCAAAACGTTGTGCGGAACCGACGCAAATATCGGCTCCCCAATCGCCCGGCGCTCTCAGCAACGCCAGCGACAGCAGATCGGCGGCGGCGATTAAAACGCTTCCATTTTCCTTGGCTTGAGCGGCAAAGTCTGTGTAATCGCGAATCTTGCCATCGGTGGCTGGATACTGGACGACCGCGGCGAACCAATCGGCGGTATCAACGCCAAAGCGGACATCATCGACACTGCCGACGGCGACGTTCCAACCCAGAAATCCGGCGCGGGTTTGAATCAGAGCGATGGTTTGTGGATGGCAGTCGTCGGCGACGAACACGGTGTCGCGTTTTCCACCGGCGATGGAATGGGCCATCGATACGGCTTCGGCGGCCGCGGTCGCCTCATCCAATAGACTCGCGCCGGCCAGCGGCAGACCGGTCAGGTCCGAAATCATCGTCTGAAAGTTCAACAGGGCTTCCAAGCGACCCTGAGCAATTTCGGCCTGGTAAGGCGTGTACTGGGTGTACCAGCCGGGATTCTCCAGAACATTCCTTGCGATCACCGGCGGTGTGATCGTGTCGTGGTACCCCATGCCGATGCACGATCGAAAGACGCGATTGGTATCGGCCAGCGACTGCATCGCGGCCAAGACATCCGGCTCGCTGCGGCCTTCGGGCAAATCCAGCGGCGCGTCCAATTGAATTTCCGCCGGCACGATGTCGGCCATCAAGTCGTCCAGTGACGCCGCACCGACGGTGTGCAACATGTGCTGGACCTGGGCGTCGTCGGGGCCCAGATGCCGACGCAGGAATTGGTCGTGGTCAAAGTTGGGGAAGCCGTTTTGGGAAGCGGATCGGGGCTCGGCAATGCTCATCAAAAATGCGACCGGCAGGGCGAAAGCGGGTTGATCAAAGGGGCGATTTGGAGCCGCCAACGACGCGGCGACAATCGGAGCACGTATGGTACGCCACACTCGCGTTCCGGCTAGGTCAACCGGCCGGATCGGGCGAAGTTCACCGTGGCGGAAACGCTCGGGCGCTCGCGTGTACGAGGCGCTGCCGATCCGGCTCGGAGAGCCGGGCTACTTTGGGAGCCGGGCCACTTTGAGAGCCGGGCTACTTTGGGAGTCGCCGAATCGTCATCATCCTTCAAGTTGAACGATGCCACTGGACGAACTAACGAATGCGACCGGTTTAAACCGCGCCTTCGTTACTTTCGTTTTGTTCAGGTCCCCGCTCGGATGCTTCGCGAACTGGCCATCCGAACGCTGTTTCACGACCGCGGCAAGCTGGTCGCCGGCTTGATCGGCGTTGTTTTTTCGGTGGTCTTGGTCAACGTCCAGGGTGGGTTGTTCCTGGGATTGATTCGCAAGGCGAGTTTATTGATCGATCGCAGCGAAGCGGATATTTGGATTGGACATCGCGGAATGCACAACGTGGATTTTCCACATTCGATACCCGAACGATGGCGACGTCGGGTCGAATCGGTGCCCGGCGTCAAAGAGGTTGCCCCGTTGCGGATCGGGTTTTCGGAAATCTCGCTTCCCGATGGCCACTACGAGGGCGTCGTGGTTGTTGGAATCGATCGCGCCAGTTCGATGGGGCATGTTTACGGCGATTTGACGGGTGATCCGGATCCACTGGCGGGCGTCGATTCGGTCGTCGTGGATGCCTGTGACGCGGAAAAATTGCAGCACCCGGAACTTGGCGAATTGCGGGAAATCGGCGGTCGCCGAGTCCGCATTACCTCCAATTCTTATGGCATCCTCAGTTTCCTGGTCACACCATATGTGTTCACCGATTACGAACATGCCGCCACGCTGACGCCAATCCAGCCCGGCGAAGCGTCGTATTTGCTAGCGCGGGTCCAGGCTGGCGTTGACGCCGACGCGACGTGCGAAGAAATCATGCGCAGGCTGCCGGACGTGACCGCCATGCCATCGACCACCTTCGCCGATGTCAGCGTCAAATTTTGGATGACTCGCACCGGCTTGGGCATTTCCTTCGGGGCGTCAACGATGCTGGGGCTACTGGTCGGGCTGGTGATGGTAGGTCAAACGCTGTACGCCATGGTGCTTGA
>JBCCRW010000430.1:0-4451 GCA_039201055.1 Planctomycetota bacterium
AGAGGACCGATGGCTAAGCGTGAGTCGACCGCGGAGCGGTCAAAGAAATTAGCCGGTGGTAAGCGAACCGAGCCCCAGCGAGTGTTCGTGCCACCTCCGGCAAACCGTGACGCTCGCCCTCGGGTGACGCTCCACTAATCTTCCGAGGGACTTTCCGCTTCCGTCCCGGGTTCGGGCTGCGCCGCTGCTCCATTCGGCGGCTTTGCCGCTGCTCCATTTGGCGGCTTCGCCGCGGGCTCACCCTTCAGGATCCGGAACATCTTGGGATAAAAATCCTCGCCGTAAGTCATCTCGCCGCCCTGATGGCCGACCAATCCGATTAACAAACCGCAGACCAACAGTCCCGCCTTCCAGGCTTTGGACCAGCGGGGGCTTTCGCTGCGAATCCCCTTGATCGCCGCCAGCGACGATCCGATCGCAATCAGCGTCACGATCACCGCACTCCAGCGATGCCAAAAGACTTCCCGGTCCAACATCGACGCGTCGAACCGGTTCCAACCTCCGTAGCCTTTTTCGAGCGCGAACGCCCAGCCCATCACGGACGCCGCGATCGCGCTGGCGGTGCCAATCCACAAACAGGCCAGGGGAATTTGCGTGCCCACGGCAGGCCATTTCCAACCCAAAACCACGAACACGGCGCCCAACAAAAACAAGGCGATGGGAAAATGCACCGTCGCCGGATGCAAGAATCCCTGTGCCGCCCACAAGCGGCTGGGCAAACTGTCGGGTACCGGCGGCGGGGGCTCGTCGGCCACGGGTTCCTCGGCCGAAATCTTTGCATCCTCGGGCCACACCGCGCCCTCTTCGATCCAGACGCGGACCAGCGACAATTCGGCGGGCGATAACCGGCCATGGGACGCCGGCGGCATCAGCAAGTCCGGATCATCGCTCAACATGTAATCGACGAACATCGAACTGCCTTCGACATCCTCGGGTTCAACAAACGAAAATACCGAATCGGGGTCATCGATGCGGAAATCGTTCTTGGCATCGTTGGGGCCGTGGCAATCCAGGCAATGCGTCCGAAAGATGCCCGCGATGTCGCGATTAAAGTCCACGACACGGCCGTCGGCATCCAGCGGACCGACGGTATCGGTTTCCGCGGAATCGGCGTCGGCGGCAAATAGGTGGGGACCGGTCAGCATCGCCAATGCGAAGCACCGGATGAAGGCATGGAAGCGTGGAATGGCGTGCATGCGATGGTGGGAAGGGGTGGGAAAGGAAGCAACCAGCGTCGCTAGCTTTGCTTCCCGGCGAATTTAGACCTGCATCACAACGAATTTAGACCTGCATCCCGACAAACGCGCGGCCCAGGCCAAGCTGCATGATCTCACGTTTGACGTCTTCGCGGGTCGGATTTTCCAGCGTCTCGGCCACTTCGTCCGCAATCAATTGGGCAAGCATCGTACGGGCCAAGGGCAGCAGCTGTTCGACCCGCGCGGCATCCCACTGACGCGGGTCATCCTGCTGCAACATGCTGGCCAAAATGCCGGCGGTGGCTTGCGGATTTTCGGTCGACCGAGTCAACACGGTGTACACCGGCCGGTCCGCGTGCGCGTGTTCATAGCGTTCCAGCGACCGCCAAGCCCGTTCCAACAATCCGTCCCGCCAGTAAGCGACCCAGGACTTGGATTCAGGTGTCAACGTTTCCAAATTCGCTTCGAGTTTTCCGTTGCCATTGCCCTCGCCGGACCTCATCCGCGCCGCCGAACGGAGTGCCCGAAGCAGATAATCACGCAGGCGACCCTGGCGGTGCTCGCCGAACCCCACGCTGACCAAATGGGCAAGCAGCACCTTCAGCGAGCCATCGGCGGCCTCGGTGGAACCCAGCACATCGGTCAATTGCCGCCGCACGGGCACCAAATAACGAAGCACAAACCCGGCCGCGCTATCCGCCTTGGTCCACGGCTGGCTGCTACGCACCAAATTGACGGTGCTCGGCGACTTGGGCTCGATATCCTCGATCATTCCCACATCTTAATGAAAACTTCGCCAGCCGCCGAACCGCCCGCTGCCGCGTTTGGCTGATTCTCCGTATCTTGGATCGGGTAGTGTTGGACCCGCGACGTCTGTGCCCGGGCGGGCACATTTTCCCCTCGCGTGCTGTTCGACCCCAACGCGATTTTAAATCCCGGCGCCCCCTTGGAATCCCGACGCGATGCAAATTCCACTTCCCCGCACCCCCATTGGCCAGCTGAGCGATGGGCAGAAGTTGGAACAGGTCTTCCGTGTCGCCGACAAGCAGGTCCGCGTCAACCGTGACGGTGGCAAATACTTGCTGCTGCGTTTGGGCGACGCTAGCGGCACCATCGTCGGCATGATGTGGAACTTGAATGCCACGGTCGACGAATCGTTTTCTGCCGGTGACTTTGTCCACATCGAGGGTCGCACGCAAATCCACAAGGGATCGCTGCAAATTATCGTCACGCGTTTGGAACCACGATCGGCATCCGATGTTGATCCGGCCGACTTCGATCGCGTCGATCACAAACGAAACGCCCAGCGATTAAATCGGCTTGGCGAACTTTTTGACCAGCTTCGCAACCCGCACTTGGGGCCGCTGGGGGAAGCGTTTCTGCAAGACGCCGATTTTGTCCAAGCCCTGCAATTGGCCCCCGCGGCGCTGGCACACCATCACGCCTATCCGGGCGGCTTGTTGCAACACACGATCGACTTGATGGAACTGGCATTGCTGGTCGGCCCACGCTACGAAGGCGTGGATACCGAATTGCTGATGATGGGCGCGTTCCTGCACGACCTTGGTAAGGTCGCCGAGATGGCCGCCGACGGCCAAGCGACCTACACCGACCGTGGACAATGGGTGGGCCACATTGTCATCGGCGTCGAAATGCTGAACGAAAAGCTCGCGTTGATCGCCGACGATTCCTTCCCCGACGATTTACGAATGCAGTTGCAGCACTTCATCGTGAGCCATCATGGGACGCTGGAATTTGGCAGCCCAAGGGTGCCGCAAACGCTCGAAGCGATCCTGCTTCATCACTTGGACAACCTGGATGCCAAGATGGCCGCGTTCACAACCGCAATCCAGCAGGATGCTTCGGGCGATCCCCGTTGGACCGCCTATGTCCCGTCGCTGGGCCGCAAGGTTTTCAAGGGAACGCCCAGCGACCCCACCACCAAAAACGACCCCACCACCAAAAACGACCCCACCACCAAAAACGACCCCACCACCAAAAACGACCCCACCACCAAAAACGACAATGTGGCAAAGCGTCACACGAGCGAAGAACCCACCGGCTAGACGATCATGGCAGTCGATTCCCTTCCCGCAGTGGTGCTGCTTTCGGGCGGCCTGGACAGCACGACGTGCTTGGCGATTGCCCAATTGGAGGGTTTTACGCCGCACACGATCAGTTTTGATTACGGACAACGTCATCGCTACGAACTGGACCGTGCAGCGGAGATTTCCAAGGCCGCAAACGCCGCATCGCATCGCGTGGTGAAAATTGACCTGGCCGCCTTCGGCGGATCGGCATTGGTCGATGCGGCAATCGCGGTTCCCAAGCATGACCATGCAGACGCCATCGGCACGGAAATTCCCGTGACCTATGTGCCGGCGCGAAACACGGTGTTCCTGTCGCTTGCCCTGGCTTTGGCCGAAACGATCGGCTCGAGCGATTTGTTTATCGGCGTCAACGCGCTCGACTACAGCGGGTATCCCGATTGCCGACCCGAATACATCGCGGCGTTTCAAAGCATGGCCAATTTGGCGACCAAGTCCGGCGTCAGCGGGGCTCGGCCGCTAAAGATTCACACGCCGCTGATCAAATGGACCAAGGCCCAGACGATTCGGCGTGGTTTGGAGTTAGGCGTGGATTATTCAAAAACGATGTCGTGCTACGACCCGATCCCGATCGCCGATGGCTCCGATGCAACGCCTTGTGGGCATTGCGACGCATGTTTGTTGCGGGACCGAGGATTCCGGGAACTGGGTTTATCGCCAAGTCCTTGATGCCGTCGCCAAAGCTCCGGTCGCGGCTGACCCGCGCGAAGTCCGCGCAAATGAGCCGCTGGCCGAGCTGTAAGCGAATCCACGGGTACCTGACTTTGACTCGTTCCCGGGCTCTGCATCGGAACGCAATGTCTTGGACGCTCCCGCCTCCCTCTCCAGCATGCAAGTACCCGGCCCGTCGCTTGAGGCTCCAGTCACGGCTCAAGCGCGCGAAGCCCACGCAAATGAGCCGCTGGCCGAGCTGTAAGCGAATCCACGGGTGCCTGACTTTGACTCGTTCCCGGGCTCTGCATGGGAACGCAATGTCTTGGAGGCTCACCTCCGCCCTCTCCAGCGTGCAAGTACCCGGCCCGTCGCTTGAGGCTCCAGTCACGGCTCACCCGCGCAAAGCCTACGCAAATGAGCCGCTGGCCGAGCTGTAAGCGAATCCACGGGTACCTGACTTTGACTCGTTCCCGGGCTCTGCATCGGAACGCAA
>JBCCRW010000431.1:0-4451 GCA_039201055.1 Planctomycetota bacterium
AACCGGTGCAGCGAAGATGCGAATTGGCGAAGGTGATCCGGGTCGACAACGGCTTGGCTCATGATGGTCTGGTTGGGTTCGGGACGACGGACGTTGGGAACTTGCTAACCCGCCTGTTGGGCGTCTTGCAGCGCCGCGCGGTAGTGTTCGGCGGTCTTGGGAATGCCCAGACGTTCGGCATTGTCGACCAAGAGCTGCAGCGCGATCGAGCGAATTCGCGGTGGCGCGGGCACGGCGCGGCGTAGTGCACACGCTCGCAAGGCGGCCATCGCTTCGGCGTCATGCCCGAGGGCGGCGTGACACTTGCCAATCATCAAATACGCCGCCGGTGCCCACGCGTGTTGGTCGACGACACGCGAGAGCACCTCGATCGCTTGCGTGTATTCCTCGGCGTCATAATGAGCCTCACCGAGTTGCACATTCAAATGCACTTTGGTGGGTTCGCGGGTCAGACGCGCCCGGCAAACCTCGATCCGACGCATCGCCCAATCCTGGGTGGCCCGACGCAGCTCGCGATCGGTTTCGGGCGTCTGTAATCGCGATGCCAAATCTCGGACCTCGCGAAACAACTGCAGCGATCGCGCGAGCACGGATTCCTCGTACTCCCACAACAAATCCGCATCCTCGGGAAAAACTTCCAGGGCCTGCTTTAAGACTCGCCGGGCTTCAATGGGCCGATCCTGATCACGATAGATCGCCGCTAATTCTCGGAAGGCATCCAGGTCGGTCGGGTTACCACGCAAATGATGTTCAAGTGACTGCTGACGCTGAACGATCCGCGCGGGATCCGGGCGTGTCGAACCGCCGGGGCTCGCCGCATCAACCGGGTTGCTCGCCCCATCGCGTGTCATCCCGGCACCACCGGACGGACCCGTCGGCGCGATGGTTGGGGACCTTTCCCGCGACATGGCCGCAATCGCCAAACCGTCGCCGTCATCTTGGTTTGCCGCACTGGGTGAGGTCTCGAAATCCTCTTCCGGATCGATCTCGCCGGCCGGCTCATCGTC
This sequence comes from Planctomycetota bacterium, assembly GCA_039201055.1. Taxonomy (GTDB): domain Bacteria; phylum Planctomycetota; class Planctomycetia; order Pirellulales; family Pirellulaceae; genus Rubripirellula. The sequence continues at coordinate 1,008 of JBCCRW010000431.1, forward strand.
CAGCATCGACGCACTGGACAGGATCTCTTTGGTCTCCGGTTCATCCCCCAGTACGGGCGTGGCGGGCAAGTCGTGCGGGTCGACGGTTTCCCAGCGTCCCGGCGGCATGGGTTTGGTGACGTCAGCTGGCATGGGACGTGAGGTGATCGATGACAGAAGCGTGAAGTGACATGAACGAATCTCACTCCAGTTTACATCGCGAGACCGCGCACGGACGATGTCGGTTCATCTTTGCACCGGTCCACGATGCAATAGCGAAAGCGGGAACAAACCGCTGCGATGCCCATCGCTAAACCCAATTTGGTACGCGTACCGTCCCACCGGCTGCATACCGCTGATGACCAGCGGACGGGCTTCGGCGGCAGAAAGCACGGGCAGCTTGCCGAAGGGCGACTTGGGTTTGCTTTCGGTTGCCGCTTGGTCGCCTTTCACCGTGGCTTGCGAATCTTCAGCCCGCCGCTTTTCGCGACAAGTCGCACACGGGCACGCGTCACGAAGCTGACGCGGTGTCCAGATTGTCTCACTGCCGTCATCCCACTGAATTTGAATTTCACCGCCATCACCACGAGAGATTCCCGTGGGCTCCGATTCGGGTGGCTCGACGCCGCCTTGGGCTTCATTCATGCCGCGACCTTTTCTTGTGATCAATTCGGAAAGTTTGATTCGACATTCGCATCACCGATGGTCCTCCAGCGTTTCGCCTTGGCCTCGAACCGAGGCAGCGTTCCATCGGGAACCGCTTGAACCGGCACTCGCATGGCCAAACGCGTGGACAAACAAGTTTCCAGACGGGCCGCGATCTCCGGTGCAGACTCGAGTTCGATATCGATTTGATTCATCGCCGATCGGCGGTGCAAGGTGACTCGGTATTCGGCAATCGGCGCGACTTCACGGACGATTGCTTCGACGCTGCTGGGAAAAATGTTGACGCCGCGAATGACGACCATGTCGTCGGCACGTCCGATCACGCCGCCTTGCAAAAACAAATTAGGATCCGAATCCGGTGACGGTGCGGGCCGAACAATATCGCCGGTGCGATAGCGGATAACCGGACCGCCGGGACGGCACAGATTGCTAATCACCAGTTCGCCAGTTTCCCCCATCGCGACTTCGCCACCAAGCGTGCCGTCTGGTTGCAACTGCAGAACCTCGGCAATGAAATGCGATTCGATGACGTGCAGCCCTTTTCCGTCGACGCGACCATAGCCCCACGCGCCGACTTCGCTGCCCCCGGCATGATCGATCACCGTGGCGTTGAAGGATTCTTGCAACAGGGTTCGCGTGGATTCGATGGAGCCACCTGGTTCGCCGGCAACGATCATCTTGAGCGGACGCGAATCGCTGAAATTCATCCCCGAGTCGCGCGCAACGGCAGCCATGTGCAACGCATACGTCGGCGTCGCACAAAGCACCGTACAGCCTTCGTCGCGCAACAATTCCAAACGCCGTAACGTTGGCAATCCGCCACCGGGAATGACGCTCACCCCGCGGCGAATCAATGCGTCGTTGGCGGTCCAAAATCCGATGAAGGGGCCAAACGAAAACGCCATCAACGCGACGTCGTCGGGTGTCACCACCGCCGCATCCAGGACGCGGTCCCAGCAGTCCAGCCAGCCGTTCCAATCTTCCGCGGTGTCGCGAACGACCAACGGTCGCCCCGTTGTGCCGCTGGTTTGATGCCAGCGGACATAGCGGCTGCGGGGCAGATCAAAAAGCCCCTTTGATAAATCCTGCTTCGTTAACAGGGGAAGGCAATAAAACCATGCCGCAATGTCATCGCAATCGTCAATCGAGGGCATTTCGGCCCACCAATGGGAGTAGAAGCGGCGCTTGCACACGGCTTGTGCAATCTTCCGTAAAGCGTTTTCCTGAAACGACTTAAGCAATTCCTCTCGGTCCCGAAATTTGCGGAATACGTGTAGATTATGAAGATGCGATTAGAACGCAAAATTTGGTGGCTTTAGCCATTTACGAGCACCAGCGAGGCGCCCACCATACCCGCCGACGAACCAACGCGGCGTCCACCGGACGCGGACGAAGGATCGAAACGGAACGACGTTTCTAGCACTCATCCTTTCCCAGCACTCCTTTGTTTTTCAAGCATTTGGAACTTTGTCGAACGCCCCGCCAAGTCGGGGTGGCCGCTGGACTTCCACAAACCGGTCGCGGTTTCACGCTGATTGAATTGTTGGTGGTGATTGCCATCATCGGCTTGCTGGCCTCGCTCTTGATGCCCGCCGTGACGAAGGCCCGCGAGGCAGCTCGATCGACCCAGTGCAAAAACAACCTTCGTCAACTCGGCCAAGTTATGATCGAGCGGACGTCTTCGAATCCCCGTGGCGAATTTTGCTCGGGAAATTTTGATCTGATTCGCGATGGCAATCCGGTCGAAACCGGCTGGGTTCATGACGCCGTCCAACGTGGCGTGCTGCCGGGTGAACTGCGTTGCCCCAGCAGCAGCATTGAGACCAGCAAAGCCATTTTTCAGGTCCTAACGACGGATGTGTCCACGCTGGCGGATGATTCCTGCGTCGATCGCTTGGGGAGCGAATCCTACGACGACTTGATGGGCCAAACTCGCACCAACTTGATCCGCGAGATTCACGACGCTCCGCATGCCCCCAACGCTCCCGAGCGGATCGATTTGATCGCGTCGCAAATGTTGGAAAATGGCTACAACACCAACTACGCGCCTAGTTGGTTCTTGGTCCGCAGTGAACTGCGTCTGGACAAGGACGGGAATCTCGCCGCGAAAGTGGATACGTGTACGAGCACCGACTTTCGCGGACGCAACGTCACCCGCGGGCCGCTGACAACGGCATACCTTGGGCCCAAGGTGGTGCTCAGCCGTGTGCCGCTGCTGTGTGACGCTTCGGCGATTGGGATCATCAGTGAAACGATTCCCGGGCTGCCGCCGGCGGCATTTTACGCCGCATCCATCGTGGGCGGCCCGATTGGCAGCCACGTCCAAATTGATGACGACGGCGACGGGACACGCGAGGCCGGTTGGTCCTACTACTTACAGGTTCCCGAATTCGAAGAAGGGACCCCCAAGGAAGGCCAACTCGGCTGGCTGAAGCGTTGGAATTACGACACCCGCCAGGATTATCGCGGGATGTGGCCCCTGCATGCCGGCGGCACTTGCAACTTGGTCATGGCCGATGGCAGCATCACGGTGCTGACGGACCAAAACCTGGATGGCTTCATCAACAACGGGTTTGATGGCGCCGATGTCACGGGCGCTTCGCCCGAGTACTGGACCGGTTCGAAGATCGAGGCCGAGGACACTCAGATCGCGAATTACCACAGCCTCTACTCGCGGGGGGATGAACAGTGAACCAGCCCCGCTTCAACAAGACAAACGATCGGACTTCGCGTCCGCAACAAAACCTTTCTTGGTCTGACTCCCACCCCATGGAGGCTGCCTAGCAATAGATTTTCTTC
>JBCCRW010000432.1:0-4449 GCA_039201055.1 Planctomycetota bacterium
CGTCGCTTGATGAACCATTCACGGCACACCCGAGCAAACTAACGCGCACCGGTGAGCAGAAGGTGTTGCGACAGCCAAGCGTCGGGCCGGAGGACGTGTTCTTCCGCGGAAACGAGCGCTTTACGCGGAATGACCGCGAAGCGGTCAAAGACGGTAGCCGTGGGTAAGCCAGCCGAGCCTCGGGCGAGAGCTTGCGCCACCCACGGTCGACGAACGCCAATCCACCCATTCCGTCCCACGATTTCGGCGGCTTCGCCGCCGAAATCGTGGGACGAGAAGCCGCGTTTCGGCGCCCTGAACCGGGGGTGGCGTCCGGCTCGCTGGAGGCTCGCCGAACTAACCCCCGGCTACCGTCTGCGATGCCTCCGGCATCGGTTCCGCCGACCTTTCACCGAACACCTTTCGGTGCAAGGGCCCGGCTCCCGGCTATCGCCGGAATCTCGGCTCACCTGCGCGGCCACGTGAGCCGACAACCACGCGTCGGATCAGAAAACTTTTGCTTCGGTAGAACACGCCTCGGTGCAAGGGCCCGGCTCGCGGCTGTCGCCGCAATCTCGGCTCACCGGGAAACCGGTTCGCGCAATACCCGCCCGCTAACTCTGCCGTTGATAAATCGCCGTCAACAACGATTCGGTATCCTTGAATTTCTTACCCGTTGCGACGGCGTCGTCGATCAACTGCCTCGCATCGGCCTCGCCGTGACCCAACGCGATCAGTGCGTCGAACGTATCGCCGACCACCGCCGAACCGCCATCGCTTGATTGCTCCGCGTCATCGCGGCTGACCATCAACGCAAAGCGCGGCATCTTGCGTCGCAAGGTCGCGATGATTTTTTCACTCGTTGCCGGACCGATGCCGGGCAACGCCGAGAGTTGTTTGCTGTCCTGCTGCTCAATCAATAACGCCAATTCACGGACCGGACGCACCATCGCACGCAGGGCTTTTTTGACGCCAACCTTGTCGACGCTGCAGAACAGTTCGAAAAACTGACGTTCCGGTTCGGTTTGAAACCCGATCAGTCGCGGCACCATGCGGCCGCCCTGCGGACCACCCTCGATGTACTCGATCGTGTGCAGCCGGATGTCTTGGCCGGTTTTGGATTGCAATTGTCGGCGTGTGTAGTCGGCGACCAACACCTCGTATTCGAATGGCGCGGACGCGATCACGACGGCGGCTTCGCCCACTCGCGCCAGTTCACCGGCAATCGTGACAATCACGCGGTGACCTGGGGCGCCGCGTCGGCCAACACTTCCAAGTCGTCGCGGCCCACGCGACGACAAAATGCGCCGAACGATTCCCCTTCTTCGCGGCCCACGCGAAACGCCGAAAACAGCCTGACCATTTCGCCGACGATTTCTTTGTCCGGAACCAAATCCTTGTAGATAAACGCGAGGTGATCGCCCAGCCAACCGCCACCGACGAACAAGGTGTATTTGTCCTTGGCCTTGCCGACCAAAGCCATATCGGCGTTGTACGGCCGGGCACATCCGTTGGGACATCCGGTCATTCGAATCGTGAAACGTTCCTTGGCCAGGCCCAGTTTGGCAAGCGGTGCTTCGAGCGAATCGATGATGCCGGGCAAACGTCGCTCGGATTCGGTGATCGCCAATCCACAGGTGGGCAGTGCCACGCAAGCCATGGACCACCGCCGCGCTGTACTGGTTTCTTCGCTGGTCCGCACGCCGTGCTGACGGACGATTGAAATCAATTCGTCTTTGTCCGCTTCGTCGATGTCCGTAAAGATCACACTTTGGTGGCCCGTCATGCGAATCTCGGTTCCAAAGCGGGCGCACAGGGCTCGCATCAAGGCTTTGAATTGAACCTTGTCGTTGTCGTACAGACGGCCGTTTTCGATATTCAAACCGTAGGACCACAGTCCATCCCCCTGGTCCTGCCACCCCATGTGATCGTCGACGTCGGTGACGGCGATATCCGTGGGATCAGCCAACTTTTCGCCGTAATACGCTTCGACCTCGGTTCGGAAACGCTCGATTCCCCAGCGCGCGACCAAATACTTCATCCGAGCGACTTTGCGATCGCTGCGGTCACCATTGTCGCGTTGGACCTTCAAGATTTCCTGACAGACACGAACCACTTGGTCCGGCGTGACAAACGCCATCTTCTTTCCCAACGCGGGAAACGTCTTTGCGGCGCTGGGCGTTCGGCCCATCCCACCGCCGACGATGACGTCGTAACCGGCAATCTTGCCATCGCGAACGATCGCCAGCAGCCCAATATCCTGGGTGTAAATGTCGATGCAATTGTCCTCGGGCAACGCCAGACCCATTTTGAATTTGCGAGGCAGATACGTTGGCCCGTACAGCGGTTCCTCTTGCGGAAGATCGCGCCGTGGCGGTTTGGCCGATCCACCAACGGCGGTTTTTTCGCCGTTTTCGTCCAGCAAAAACAAATCGTGATAGGCCCACGTCTTGGGTTCCAGGGCCGCGGTCAATTCGTCCGTCAAACGATTGAGTTCCTGGTGGATGCCACCGACGCGTTTGGCGGGACAGCACATGATGTTGCGGTTGACATCGCCGCAGGCAGCAAGGGTCGACAGAGCCATTTCGTCGATGCGGCGAATCGTCTCCTTTAGATCACTCTTCAAGATCCCGTGTAGCTGAATCGTCTGGCGGGTGGTGATCTTCATGGTCGAATTGCCCAGTTCCTCGCACATGTCCAACATGGAGGTGAACTGCGACGCGGTGATCCGGCCGCCCGGTATTCGCAGGCGGACCATCATCGAAAACGCTCTTCCGCCACCGGTCTTTTTGGCCGCCAGCCGCGCGTCACGATCATCCTGCTGATAAGTTCCGAAAAACTTCAGCAGTTGAATGTTGCTCTTGTCGAAATGATCCACCTCGGCGACCAATTCCTGGTCGATCGTTCCCTTGAGGAAATCGCTGGCCTGTTTAATCTTTTCGACCGGGCTCAGCTTGATGGGGGCGGGATGGGAGGTCGACGTGGCGTCGGCAGACATTCGCGAGACCGATAAACGGGGGGGAAACACCGCAAACGGGATTCGAGACGCCACGCGGAAAGACAGCAATTCATAACGCGTCGGCAATTTCGGAAACCCTTGCTTCTACGTGGGTTATACCGCGAATTCGCCCCACCCACCACGCCGATTTGGACGACCGAATGAAAGCCGCCACGATCAGTCAGCTGAAGAAGGAACTGGCCCAACTGGACCCGGACGAATTACTGAACGTTTGCGTCCGACTGGCCCGGTTCAAGGTCGAAAGCAAAGAACTGCTGACCTACTTGCTGATGAAGGCCGACGACGAAATGGCCTACGCCGACGAATTATGCGGCGAACTCGACCTGCTGCTCCGTAAGCCCGGACGCATTCACAAAAAGACGCTTCGCAAGCTCATTCGCTGGATGGATAAGTGTCTTCGATTCTCCGGCAACAAGGAAACCGAGTTGCAAGTTCGGATTCACTTCTGCCGGCATGTGCGGCCCAAACTGGACAGGTTTCGCGGATGTCGGATCAGCGAAAACATGTACGCGACCCAGCTCAAAAAAATCGACAAGGCACTCGAAAAAGTGCATCCCGACTTGCGTTTCGATTTCAACCAGCAGCTCGCGGATCTGTAAAGCCACTCCTGGATTTGCGAAAGACACGCTTTTGCAATTCAGTTGCACCTGATATGCTGCTGCGGTGAAAGTTCAGTCAGGGAGTTTTTGCCGTGCGGTTTCTTCGTCCAGCTTTGCGGTCCATCCTGGTCACATCGTTTTGCTGCAATGCATTTGCCCCGGGCGCTGCCGGTTCCTCGCACCGTTGGACGCTCCGGGAGCCACCGGTGCGAATCGTTGCGTTGGACCCGGGTGCGGCGAAGTGGTTACGACCCCGCTTGGCCCAACTCCATTTGACCGGCGTTCCCATCGAAGTGTTGTTCGAACGCCCCGATGACCCGCAAGAGATCATCGCCAAGCGGGCGTGGTCGATGCGAAACGCGACCTGCTTGGTGTACCACGGCCAGCGTCTCGACTTCGCCTCACGAATCTACTGCGAGCGGTTGCAAACGCAGGGCGTTCGACTGGTCGACCTGAACGATTTTGAAAACCGCAGATTGGAAAAATACAGAGGCATGACCGGTGAGTGAAAATGTTTTGGATGTCGTCGTCGTTGGTGGTGGTGCTGCCGGTGTGGGCGTTGGCGTTGCGCTGAAACATGCCGGCATCGATAACTTTGTTGTCATCGATCGCGGTACCGTCGGCAGCTCGTTTGCCGCGTGGCCGGCGGAAACTCGGTTCATCACGCCTTCGTTTCCCACCAACTCCATCGGCATGCTCGATTTGAATTCGATTGCGATTGGCGTATCGCCCGCGTTCAGCTTGGAAGTGGAACATCCCACCGGTGCCGAGTACTCTGCGCACCTCCGCGGCGTCGCTCAATTTTTTGAACTTCCCCTTCGCGAACAAACCGACGTGGGTTCGATTTCAAAA
>JBCCRW010000433.1:0-4442 GCA_039201055.1 Planctomycetota bacterium
ATTCCCAAACCCACGATCACGCGGTCTCAGATCTGCCCGGATTACGGCGTTTGAAATTTGCCCAGTGGACGAAGGCGGGTGAAAACCCAGTTCGTCGCTGGCGGCACTTCGAAAAGGCGCTGGAGATTCATCTCACGTTGCTGGAGTGCGAGCGTGCAAACATTGAAGCCCAGTATTTTTCGGTCGACGTGTCCGATGCGGCAGCCGTTGCGGATGCGTGCGAGCAAATTCGTCGACAAAACGGCGCCATCAGGGGCGTGATTCAGGGTGCCGGGTCCGGCCAGGACGCTCGCTTTGATCGAAAACGCACTGACAAGGTTCGGCAGTGCCTATCGGCCAAAATTGATGGCACGGCCGCGTTGGCGGCGGCAACACATCACGATGCACTGGAGTGGTTTATCGGTTTCGGTTCGATCAGCGGCCGGTTTGGCGCCAATGGGCACACCGATTATTCGGCCGCCAACGACATGATGGCCAAAATGATCGGCCGACTGGGACGCGAGCGTCCGGCAACACGGTGTGTGACGTTCCATTGGCACGCCTGGGGCGATGTCGGCATGGCGACCAAACCCGAAGCCAAGCTGGCTTTGGATTTGATTGGCATGGATTTCATGCCGGCCGCCGAAGGATTGCAACACTTTCTTGATGAAATCGAATCCGGCGGCGACGAAGCCGAAGTGCTGATCACCGACCGCAAATACGTTCGTAAATTTTTCCCCAGCCAAGTCATCGGAAAACAAGCCATCGCACCCGAGCAACTGGGCGAGCGTTTGCTGCCGCCGTTGCTGGACCCGCACGGCGTTCATCCGGCAGGTGAATCCCAAGACCGCCAACGCTTTCAAGCCACCTTTGATGCCAACGTGGATCCATTTCTAAAGGAGCATCGTGTGGGTGGGCGAGCGACGTTGCCGATGGCGATCGCGATCGAATGCTTTGCCGAAGCATCTTTTGGACCGCGCCGCTTCGATGACGAAGCGACACGCGTGTTGACCAACATCCGTGCCCACCATCCGCTCAAACCGCTCGAGGATCACGCCTTTGCCATTGAAGTGGTTCGCGATGGTCAATCATCCGGCGAAACCGATGCCGCGCGTTGGCACTTGGTCAGTGACCTGCGCCGACGTGACGGCCGGCTGGTCCAAGCCGCACGAACGTATTTTGAAGCCACTTCGACGTTGGAATCAGCATCGACGTTGGAATCCACGTCGACGCGCGCACTGGACCGGCAAGGCACGCCATCCGGCCTTGCGACCAACTGGCATACCCTTATCTACGCTGACGAATCCGCGCCCGTTTACCATGGCCCGCCGCTGCGATGCCTACGTCGCGCCGGATGGTCCGATCCGAGCACTCGTGAAATTTGGCTGGGCCAAATCGTCGCGCGGAGTCCCTTGGAACTCGCCGGCCACTGGCGGCCCCTGACGGGCTGGGTCCTGGACCCCGCGGTCCTGGACGCGGTTTTTTACGCCGTTGGAATGTACGCGATCGAAACCTGCCAACGTCCGAGTTTGCCGGTTTCGATAGGTCGTCTTGAAATGGGTCGGCGGCCGGATCCCGGCGAAGTGTTGCGGGTCGAGGTGCGACGCGGAAATTCGCTTTTGCAACAACAGGGTGGCACCATCGTCGACGCGACACTTTGGGGCCAAAATGGTGACCGGCTGCTGCGGCTGGTCGATTACCGTGTCGCGTGGTTATTAGAAAACGCGTCTCAGACTTCGTATCGCTAGGAAACTCATTTGACTTCATCGACTTCCGTTTCCGAGTCCGGGCGTTTGGCCGGTCGCCGCGCGTTGGTAACGGGCGCCAGCCGTGGGATTGGACGCGAGATCGCGCTGCGTTTGGCCGCCGAGGGCGCCGATGTGGCAATCAACTTCTTGACCTCGCGGGATCAGGCGATCGATGTCGCGAGGGAAATCGATGCGCTCGGCCGACAAGCCATTCCCGTCAAGGCCGACGTGTCGCGGCAGGATAATGTCCAGGAAATGGTGCGTCAAATTCGCCAGCACTGGGGTGGGCTGGACATTGTCGTCAGCAACGCGGCCGCGGGTGGCTTCCGAGCTCTACGCGATGTTTCACCGATTAATTTCGAAGCCGTTTTGCGAACCAATTCCCTGCCGGTGGTGTGGCTGGCCCAGGCGGCCGGCGATTTACTGGCGGATGCCCCAGCCCATGGAAAATCAGCCCATGGAAAATCAGCCCATGGCAAATTGGTCGCGATTTCCAGCCACGGGTCGCAGTGGGCGGTGCCCAACTATGGCGCGATTGGCGCCTCCAAGGCCGCACTCGAATCACTCGTTCGCCACCTGGCCCTTGAATGGGGACCGCGGGGCATCAATTTCAATTGCGTGCTGCCGGGGATCATTGCCACCGATGCCATTCGCAGCATGCCGGACGTCGATCAAGTCTTGGCGTCGGCGGCCCAGCGGGTCATGGTAAAAGAAAAACAGATGCAACCGGCCGATGTTGCCGGAGCCGTCGCGTTTTTGTGCAGCAGTGACGCGGATTGGATTCAGGGCCACTGTTTGGTGGTCGACGGTGGTGCCAGTATCCGCGTCTGAACGCCAGTATCCGCGTCTAAGCGCCAGTATCCGCGTTTAAGAACCAGTATTCGCGTCTGAGAGTTTGAAATGCAGTGGTTTTATAAAATCGGAACGTTGTTGCTGCTGATCTTGGTCGCGTTTTTGGTCGGCCAAAAAGTTTTCCTCCGCAAGCAAAAGGTGGCTTCGGCGGCGAACGAAAAAGCCGGAGAAAAAAATACGCCGGAAGCTTCCGTGGCCATCAATCGGGATGTGGAATTGGTCGCCGAGCAGCGGCGTCGCCAAAGACGACAAATACAGGGCGATGCACCGGATTTGGGTCGGTTCGAGACGGCACTCGAGCGCACGCGGCTGGCCGGCGAAGACCCCCTCTCTGACGACGAGTCTTTGGCAAATGGCCCGTCATCGCCGGTCTCGGGCGATGCGGCGAACGCGGATGCGATCAGCTTACGGGTGGGTGTGATCGGGGCCACGCCGAAACGGCAACAGGTGTTGACGATTGACAAGTTGCCGTTTTCGCCGGCCGAAGTGAGGTCGGTGTTCCGCGAAGCCCAGCGACGAACGTGCCGGATGGTGCTGCCGGACGTCGCCGTCCGACCTCCGGTGCCTCGCGTGGAAACGGGCCAAGCGATCACGATCGGACGGGTGCCCGCATTGTCCGTTGGACTGTCTTTGGCGGCCGGCGGGGGATCAAAGTTAACGGGGCTGATTCGTGGGCAGGTCCGTGAATACTTTCGCGAACATCGATTGTCTATCCAGCCCACCGTGCACATCGACAATCGCGGCCGCGCGTATTTTGGAACCGATTGCCAAGCCGCCTTTTATGCGCTCAAGCGTCCCGGATTTACGCTTCAACCCGAGCCGTTGGTCAAGAAGTCGGTATCGGATTTTCGCGCTCTGGGCGTTTGCGGGAACCAACAGGACAGCGCACTGGCAGTGCAGCAAGAACCGGGTGATGGACGGACCTTGGTGATGGCTTTTTCGTTTCAGCGGGAAACCGAAGCGGCGACCAGTTTGGGTTTGTCGGCCCGCAACGTGATGGAATTTCTGTTTCTGCATCTGCCCGCATCGGCGGGTGTCGACGACTTGTCCATCGAAGTGTTCGCGACCAGCGATTCGCGTTCGACCCTGCACCGCATCGCTAGTCAGGATGGTGATTTGACCAGCCAGACGCCGACGATGACCGCCAGCATCAAGTTTGACAGCACCGTGTTGATGGGCATGTACCCTTCGGATCCCGTCGTGACCGAGTTGCGATATCGCAGTGCCGGTGTGATGGCGATGCAAACCGTCCGCGAGATGGTGGCTGGGCGAAACGGAAGCGAGCCGCAATCGCTATCGGAGGTCTTAGACTCGTTCGCTGAGCTCTCGGCACGCTAGCCATCGTTCCAAGAAAAAACCGGGTAGCCGTTGTTCGCCAGAACACGGAACTTCCGGTGATTTGCCGCCTCCGACGAACGACGGAGACTTCAATTTTTGATGGTCCCAAACGTCGAGTGGCCAATCGATAGGCATCCGATTTTCTATGGCTCGTTCGCGGACTGAATTTTTTTCGGGGTTGAAGGGCTTGGCATTGCGTTTGCCTATTTCATACCCATCTCGAGCAGTCTGCCGGAGTGGCAGCCGGCTCCATTAAGCTTCACAACCTTACAAATAGGGTACAGATATGCGTATGGTATTTCCCTCCGACCCGGTTCGTTTTTTTAACGGTTTGGGGGCCGACGTGGGAACGTTGGTCGATCAGTTCTTGGATGACGTCCAGGCAAAGCCGGAAACTTGGCGAGTCCCCGTGGATGTCTTCCAAGACGCGGAGAGTGTTCGCTTCGAAATCGATCTTCCGGGAGTGTCGATCGAGAACCTGGATATCCAAGTCGAAGATGGCCACTTGAGGATTCAAGGAAACCG
>JBCCRW010000434.1:0-4438 GCA_039201055.1 Planctomycetota bacterium
AAGAGGCCGTCAGCAAGGAAGAGGCCGAGAAGGTCAAGGGCGAGGTCGAGGAGGCCGGCGGTTCGGTCGAACTCAAGTAGACCCACTGCTTCGCTTTCAAGCACAGTTTGGGCGGACGCTTCATCCGAAGCGTTCGCCTTTTTTCGTGTCGCTGCGGCTTCGCTCACACGCGATCGATTTTCCAATCACCACACGATGTGTCTTTCTACCCTAAACTGGTGGTTTGAATTGGAGCAACGCGGTTCCTTTCGCGTAGCCGTTGTTCGCCAGAACACGGACGCGATTGTGGTTTCCCGCTGCGGACGAACGCCAGCGATCACCGGAGCCCATAGACTTAAGTTCATCAAACGATTCGGGGACGAGCGGACACCTGTGTCTCGCGCAACGCAAAGGAGAACGTTTTCACTGCCATGAGCAAAGTTCTCGTTGTCGACGATGATCCGTCGATCTTCTTGTTGATCCGAAAGGCATTGGCGGACGTCGCACAAATGGTGACGGCGGAAACGGCGGCGGCCGGGCTCCGTGAACTCGGCCAAGACAATTTCGATTGTGTCTTGCTGGACATCATGTTGCCCGATCGAGACGGCTTGTCGGTCTACGGCGAAATTCGCGACCACGACCCGCGTTTGCCGGTGATCTTTATGACAAGCGAAGCGAGCAGCGAGACCGCAATCGAGGCGATGCAATTGGGCGCCTTTGACTATTTGGCGAAACCGCTTGAAATTCGCACGCTTTGTCATTTGGTCGAAAATGCGATCGAACAACGCGAGCGATCGTCGGTACCGGTTGAAATCGTCGCCAGCGACGAAGCGGATTGCACGCGAGGTGAACTGTTTATCGGTCGCAGCCGCGTGATGTTGGATGTGTTCAAGGATGTCGGCCGCGTCAGCAAGCAAGACTTGCCCGTGTTGGTTCGCGGCGAAAGGGGCACGGGCAAGGAATTGGTTGCTCGGGCGCTGGTCCAACACAGCGATCGATCCGCGGGGCCATTCTTGGCCGTCAATTGTGCCGTGCTGACCGATTCGCTGCTGGAAAGCGAGTTATTCGGCCATGAAAAAGGCGCCTTTCCGGGTGCCGAATCGCGTCGCGTCGGGAAGCTTGAACAATGCCACGGCGGCACTTTGTTCCTGGACGAAATTGGCGCGATGTCGCCCGTCGTCCAGGGAAAGTTGCTGCGTTTTTTGCAGGAGCAACGATTTGAACGCCTTGGCGGCAATGAAGAATTGACAAGCCAGGTTCGCATCGTGGCGGCGACCCACCGAGCGCTTGAACCGATGGTTGCCGACGATGACTTTCGAGAGGACCTGCTGTACCGGCTAAACACCGTCACCATCGACCTGCCGCCACTCCGCGAGCGTTCCGATGACATCCCGTTGTTGATCGCGTACTTTTTGAACCAAGCCAAACGAGAATTCGACAAGCCGGATTTGCGGGGTGTTTCGCCCGAAGCGGTCGACCTATTGAAGGCTTATGACTGGCCCGGCAATGTCCGGCAATTGCGTTCGGTTGTTCGCCGCTGTGTTTTGGATGCTTCGCTGCCTGTGATCGTGGCGGACGTTTTGCCCGAGGATATTCGACGGGGTGAATCGTCGCCGGAGATACTTGGGCTTGCACCGGAGGACCGCGATGGCCCCAGCGGCCGCGCCATGCCCAGTTTGGTCGATCGCTTGTTGCGCGAAAAATCGTCGAACATGTACGGCGAAACGATCGCCTATGCGGAAAAGTACCTGCTGCTGCGAGTGCTCCGCGAGACCGATGGGAACCAAAGTCGCGCCGCCGAAATGCTGGGTATCACCCGAGGCAAACTGCGGGACCGGATCGCGACCTACAACATTCAACTCAGCGACGGCGTCCGCCTGGGAAATCCACGCTGAGTTCCACCCAAGGACATGATGACTTCATCAAAGGATTCGCAACACCGTTTCGCCAAGGCGCTCGATCGGCTTGAGGGCGACGTGGAATTGTTGCGCGACATGGCGGCGATGACGACGCCCAAAATGCCCGCGCTTCTGGGTGATGCGGATGAGTGTATGGGCCGACTGGATTGCGCGGGTGCCGTGCGGGCTTTGCACCAATTGAAGGGAATGATCAGTACCTTCGATTCCGATCATGTGCCCCTGAAAATTCAAGAGCTTTTGGATGTTGGACGCCAAGGCGACTTGGCGACGATGCGGGAACGATTGCAGACGCATCGCGTGGCGATTGACGAATTGATCCGGGCGATCCGGGCCTTCGCCGAAAACACCGCATGACCGCGAACGCGGCCGAACCTTCCCATTTTGTCTTGATTTCGATCGGCGGTTTTGAATACACCGGTCCGTTTTGAATACACCGGTCCGTTTTGAATACACCGGGCGGTGTTCGGGGGACTGCTGATGACGAGACCGCGAGTTTCCGCATTGCTGCTCGCCTGGCTTATTGCGGGCGGCGGATCGCTATGGGGTCAGGTTGCCGAAACGCTCGCGCCGCAATCGCCCCGCCCGCGGGCTTGGGAGGATGCCGAGGCGGAAGTTCCGGCCTTTCGCAACCAGTTTTTTCAGGGTTTCCAGTGGGATGCCGGACATCTGGAAGATCTGGGTGATCGCGAGGGTGGATTGGATTTGAGTTTCCAGGAGGCCCGTTTGAGTTTCGGTGTGCCGCTGGGCAATCTGGAAAATATTTTGGCCGTCAGTCCGTTTTTTCGTACGACGCACTTGAATGGTCCCCGAACGGTTGACGTTCCCGAAACGCTGTTTGACACCGGGGTGGCCCTTTTCAATCGCAAACAATGGTCCCCGAAGTGGTCGACCACGCTGTTGGTCAGCCCGATGGTGCGGAGCGATTTTTCCACAAGCGAGGGCGCGGTCAGGGTTTTTGGATTGGGTTTGGTGAATTGGCAGGCGACGCCCAGCACGCAGTATTCGTTGGGCGTGTTGCATTTGGATCGGGAGGACGTCGGGTTGTTGCCGGCGTTCGGGTTCGTTTGGCAACCAACGCCCACGTGGCGACTGGACGGTATGTTGCCGCGTCCGATGATTTCGCATCGCGTCTGGAAACAGGGTAGCCGCGGTGAAGCTTGGGCATCGCTGGGCGGCTCGTTCGGCGGAAATTCTTGGGCGGTCACCCGCGATTCGGCTGACGCTTCAAGCCGCGAAATCGACCAATTGACGATCCGCGATTTTCGCATTTTGGGACAATACGAAGTCCGGCGACCGGGCCGTCGTGGTTGGCGAGTCCAGGCGGGTTACGCGTTTGGACGGTCGTTTGAATACGAGCAATCCGGCGTCGACCGGGACTTAGATGATGCCTTGTTTTTGGAAGCCTCGTTAAGGTTTTTAGTGCGATGTTCAAATTTTGCCTGATCGCCGGTGCCAGCCTGTTGATCGTCTTGAGTTTCTGGTCGTTCTTTTCATTCGCCGCTGCGGATCAAGCGGACAATGCTTCAGTCATCGGCGACGCGACTTCCACTGGATCTGGCGATTCGATCAAGGATCGTCCATCCGACAAGGACATCGAAACGGATCCGCCCTACGAACCAGAAACAAAGACCCAATTGCGGAAGCGTTTGACACGAATGCAGTTCAAGGTCACGCAAAGCGAAGGCACCGAACCGGCGTTCCGCAACGCCTACTTGGACAACAAAAAGAAGGGCGATTACGTGTGCGTTGTCTGCAAGCGAAAACTGTTCACCAGTGCGTCCAAGTATAAGTCCGGCACCGGTTGGCCCAGTTTTTTTCAGCCTGTCGATGAAAAGGTGGTGGGCTACAAAACCGACTACAAGATGATTTTGCCGCGACGCGAAGTGCACTGTTCACGGTGCCGGGCGCACCTGGGCCACGTGTTCAACGATGGTCCGCGGCCGACGGGCAAGCGATATTGCATGAACAGCGCAGCGCTGGAGTTCGTTCCCGAAAAACTATCGTCGTCCAAAGAAGGGGCGTCCAAGGAACCGTCGTCGCCGAAGACCTAGTCTTCTGTCGCGGCTCAATGTTCGGGTAGCCGGTCGGCGTTAGCCGCGGTTCTTTTACGGAAAACCGGGCTATCGCTGGGCTGTCGAGAGGTTGGGGTTGTAGCAAATACGACTTGCGCTCGTTTTATGCCCTGGCGAATACCGCGTCCCGGTGGTTGGGGTTTGCCACGGTTACGAATTGCGATTTCCCAAGAGACTGATCGCAACGCGAAATCGATGCCGAAGGCATCACAGCAATTAGCCGGTAGTAAGTTTGGCCAGCCCCAAGCGAGTCAAACGCCACCTCCGGAAGTCAGCGGCCCAGAAAAACCGACGCCCGCGATTTCGGCGGCTTCGCCGCCGAAATCGCGGGCGTCACGAGGGGCGAACATCACGGTTTACCGGAGGTGGCACGAACACTCGCTGGGGCTCGGTTCGCTTACCACCGGCTAATTTCTTTGACCGCTCCGCGGTCGACTCACGCTTAGCCATCGGTTTTCTTTTAACGCA
>JBCCRW010000435.1:0-4407 GCA_039201055.1 Planctomycetota bacterium
GGGTGACGCGGGCCAGAACCGGCTTGTCGACTTCACGGTCGGCTTGTTGCAGTTGTCGTGTTAGCGAGCGAACTTCACGACGATACAACTTGACCAAATCAAAATACATTTTCCGGTCGTTTCCGACCAATTCAAAACCCGTGGCAAAATACGATTCCAAATCAACTTCGTGCTCGGGTGCAAGCACCTGATCTTCGCCAACCGGATCGTTGTTTTCGGACGTTTCAATCGCAAGTGGCTCATGTTGCGGCACCGTTGTTCGATCCACGGCAAGTTTTGCGAGCCGCTGGCGTAGCACATCCAAACGAATCGGTTTGGCGATGTAGTCATCCATGCCGGCTTGCAGACAGCGTTCGCGATCGCCCTTCATGGCGTGGGCCGTCATGGCGATGATGGTTTGCCGCCCGAGCGATTGTTTTTTTTCGCGCGGTTGTTTTTTTCCGCGAGATTGTTGCTGTTCGCGCGATTGTTGCTGTTCGCGGGCACGAATTTCACGGGTCGCCGCCAAGCCATCCATGCGTGGCATTTGGATGTCCATCAGCACCACGTCATAGTCGCAGTCATCGGCCAGACGCTCGAGTGCCTGCAGCCCGTCGCCGGCGACATCGACATGGTGACCATCGTTTTGCAGCAACCCGATCGCCAATTGTTGGTTGATCCGATTGTCTTCGACCAATAACACTTTCAAGGGTTTGGCATCGGTGGATCGAATCGCCGCACCCACATCCGACGGGGTGGCGTTGACGCCAAGGGCCATGATGACGGCGTCAAACAATTCGGATTGCTTGACCGGCTTCATCAGCCGAGCGGCGACGTTCAAATCGCGGCATCGTTTTGCGTCCCCCTCGCGCCCGCTGCTGGTCAGCACGACGACGGGGATGTCCCCGATCAACCCGGCATCGCGGGCCCGGCCCAGCATTTGGTACCCGTTCATTTCGGGCATGTTGATGTCGGTGACGATCAATTGAATACGCGATTCGGGGTCGGGATCGGCCAAACGCTTCAGCCCGAGCTGCGCCGAATCGTAAAGTTCCGGACGCATACCCCAATTGCGGAACATTTCGTCCAAGATCGTTCGATTCGTCGCGTTGTCGTCAATTACCAACACACGCGTCCCACCCACAACAACTTTGTGCGGTGTTTGGCAAGACATCGCATCGTCGTCGGCCACGCCCAGCAGCGTCGAAAAACGAAACACACTGCCCCGATCGGGCACGCTTTCGACTTCGATTCGCCCGCCCATCAAGTGCACCAGCCGAGACGAAATCGCCAAGCCCAATCCGGTTCCACCGAAACGCCGAGTCGTCGACGAATCGGCCTGCTGAAATTCCTCAAAGATCCGCTCCAAATCCGCTGCGGGAATCCCAATCCCGGTGTCGCGAACTTCGACCTGCAAATCAATCAACCGTGCGGAATGGGGATGTTCGCCGGCCGGATACTTTTCCGGCTGGCTTTGAACGCTGGGCTGAGCCGTGATGTCGACGACGACTTCGCCCCGCGGCGTGAACTTGATCGCGTTGCCAACCAAATTGATCACCACCTGCCGCAACCGACCGACGTCACCGATGACGTGCCGTGGGACTTCGGGCCCGACGCGGAACGCCAACTCAATTTCGGCCGCGTGGGCACGCACCGCCAGCGTCTTGATGGTGTCGCCCAGTGCACGCCGAATGTCAAAGCTTTGGGCATCGATGTCCAAGCGACCGGCTTCGATCTTTGAAAAATCCAAGATGTCGTTGATGACCGACAATAGCGATTCGGCGGACTCCGAAACCATCGACAAGAAATTCCGTTGTGTGCTGTCGATGTCCGTTTCCAACAGCAGTTCGGTCATTCCGATGATGGCGTTCATCGGCGTTCGAATCTCGTGCGACATGTTGGCCAGGAATTCGCTTTTGGCCTGATTGGCTTGATCGGCCGCATCGCGTGCGGCAATCATTTGTTCGGCGACACGATTGCGAGCGGTGATGTCATGACCGATGCCGACAACGCCGACGACATCACCGGCGGCATCATGGATCGGCACACGAGACATCAGGTAGCAGATCGCTTGACCGGCCTGGTCATGATGCAGTTCTTCGTGGTCGGCCAACAGACGATCTTCGCGCATCGCCAATTGGTCATCCGCAACGATATTGCACGCCAGGTCGGGTGAGACAAAATCGTAGTCGGTGGACCCGATGATCTCTTGCGGATCGCTAAGACCGAACAAACGCAGCAGCGACTTGTTGGCCGTCACGAAACGTCCCGAACGATCTTTGACGTAAATCAAATCGGGAACATTATCGATGATTGTTTTCAGCAGATCGCGTTCGCGCGAAAGCGCCTGTTCGGCTTTGACCTGGGCGGTCACATCGCGCGAAATCCCAAAGGTGCCGATCAATCGGCCATCGTGATCATGCAGCGGCATCTTGGTCGTGCTGCACCAGGTGACGCGACCGTCGTCATAGGTTTCTTCCTCGACGCGATTTTGGATCGGCCGCAAACCGGCCATCAATTCCCGTTCATCAATGCGGGTTTTTTCGGCATGTTCGGGTGCAAAAAAATCGGCATCGGATTTTCCAATCGCCTCGCGGTCGGTGATGTTGCCAAACTTTTCCGCACAGGCGCGGCTGAGTCGGATGAAGCGGCTGTCGGCGTCTTTGAAATAGATGGAATCGGGACTGTTTCGCAGCAGAGTTTCCAGCAAAAACGATTCAAATTTTTGCTGATGCTCGGCATCCTTTTGGTCACTGACATCCCAGAACAGGACCTGAATTCCGATGATTTTCCCTTCATCGTTGTGGACCGGCGACTTCCAAACTTCAACGTGAATCGTCCGTCCATCATTGCGTTTGTGGCGTTCGATCTTGTGCTGCAATTGGCCCGTTTCGATGACTTCGCGGTCATCGGCCTGATACGAACACGCCAAATCGGAGGGGAACAAATCAAAGTCGGTTTTGCCGATCAACTCCTCAATCGTGCGGCCCATGTCGCGGCACGCCCGCGCGTTGGCATGGATGATGCGACCGTGGGAATCCTTTCGCAACACGCTCATCGGCAGGCTTTCAACCAGCGATTGGTAGACCGCTTCGGATTCGCGGAGGGCACGCCGCAGAGCGTTTAACTCAGCCGCCATGATTCGGACCGGGGGCTTCAACGGAACGGATTTCCACACTGCGGTCGACTGCGGATAAAATCATGCCCGTAGTTTAACCGCGCCGGGTGGTCTATCCGAGCCAGGCGGGCACAAATGCACGCCCGCATGCCGTGACGGTGCTACGCTTTTCCAAGTTCCAAGATCGCAATTCATCCCGCGTGTATCCCTGATCATGAAGCGACTTGCCTACCTGGCTTGGTCCTACCGAAATCCGTCCTCGTGGGTCAAAAACGTCACCTGGCGGCGTCCCCGAACGCTGTCAGACTTGGATTGCGTGTTTGTGGTCGGTGCGCCGCGCAGCGGAACCACGCTGCTACAGCGAGTGCTGTCCTCGCACAGCCAGTTGTTTTCCATCGAAGGCGAAACGGGTTTGTTTTCATTGCTAAATTTGTTCAATGTTCGCCATTTTGGGTTGCCCCAAGAGACGCTCGACGAACTCTTTCAAAGCAGCGTCGACGTCGTGGATTTTTTTAGCAACGGCGTCCGGCGGCTGATGCTGGATCATCCGGGGGCTCGGTTTATCGAAAAGACACCCCAGCACGTCTTGCGGACCCGGTTTCTGCTAAAGCATTTTCCCCGCGCAAAGATTGTGAACATCGTCCGCGACGGACGAGACTGTTTTTGTTCGGCGCAATCGCATCCGCACATTCCGCAAGCCCGATCGATCGCCGGCTTCGCTCGCTATTGGCGTTCGTGCATCCGGGCGATCGAACCGTTCGCCGATTCGCCCCGCTTGTACACGATGCGATATGAAACGTTTTGTGACCAACCGGAATCCGAGTTACAAAAGGTGATGCAATTCTTGGATTTGGAATTTGAAGCGGGGCAATTGGATGCCAACCAGATTGGCAACGATCGCCGTGCCGCGGCGGCACACTTTGAACGGTTGAACGAAAGCGTCGGTTCGCGATCGGTCGCGCGCTGGCGAAAAGAACTGCCCGAGGCCCAGGCGGCGGCCTTCGTCACCGTTGCCGGTCGCGAGCTCCGGCGTTTCGGCTATGAAGCCTCGGCGAGCTGAGCGTTGCGCGAATCGAACGTTGTCTTGTTTAAAGTCAATCGCGAAGCGACGACAGGAACCGGCTGCTGGATGTCGTGTGCCGCGCCCGAAAGACTCTCCTGCCGTCGCTTCACGACTCACGATCGCTTGGGGGGCCGGCGGTCCCCGGACTCACGTCCGGGGCTACAACGTGCCGTGCCTTCAGCACTCGGGCCGCGAGCCGGGTGCTTGCACCGAAACGTTCTCCGCCAAAGCAAACGTGACCCAACCC
>JBCCRW010000436.1:0-4371 GCA_039201055.1 Planctomycetota bacterium
CAGTTCCTTGATCTCGCCGGGGTCATCGGCCTGTTGCTTGGCACCGGTCAGACGCGGCCGCAGCGTGTTGAGCTTTTTGTTGATGACGTCAAGACGTTTCTTTTGTTTTTTATCCATGCCACGAGGATATCTCCGATCGCGCCGCGCAACAACGACTTGACACTCGGCCGCCAAAAAGTTGGCGTTGAGACGCTTTGTGCAAGAGAATCGCGAAGCGATGGCAGGTTGTCGCCCAGGACGTCAGTCCGGGGCTACGACATGCCGTGCCTCCGGCACTCAGGCGAGCCGCCGCCGGCACTCAGGCGAGCCGCCGCCGGCACTCGAGCGATCTACCAATCCAAGTCCGAGTTTGGCGGTGGCGGCGGCTGCGTCCGTGATTGAACGACCTGCTTGGGCGTGGGACGAATCGGTGAATTCGCCCTCCGGATCGGTGACGTTTGGTTTTCCCATATCGGGTCAACGCGATCGGTCGGTCGATCGGTCGCGGCGACCGCCGCTGGGTTGTACCGCCCGGGGTCAGCCATGATTTGCTCCAGCGCGGCGCGGCCGGCCGCACTATCCTCCGATGCACTAAGGTGTCTGGACGGCGGGCTTTTGCCTTGCAACTTCGAAATCAGGTCCCAACCTTCACAATCGACCCGGTTGGAACGCAACATCCAAATACCCCATGGCACGCCCGCCGCAAAACCGACCAGATGCAAAAGCTCACTGGACATCCAACGACCTGACATCGTTTGCAGCAAAGC
Organism: Planctomycetota bacterium; assembly: GCA_039201055.1. Lineage (GTDB taxonomy): Bacteria > Planctomycetota > Planctomycetia > Pirellulales > Pirellulaceae > Rubripirellula. Next base: position 747 of record JBCCRW010000436.1, read on the forward strand.
CAGATAAAGAAATTGAATGGCGATGTAAAAGCCCGAAATTCCGTACACGGGAAGATCCACATTGCGGATCCAAAACCATGACCACGCGAAGATGCAGTGAACATCGTTCATCGGTGCCCAGATCAGGGCGATCGCCATCAAACCGAAGATCGCACCCGACGCACCGAGCGCAAAGTTGCTGGAATCAAAAAACGCAAACATCGGCACCTGGATCATCGCCCCGCTAAGCAGGCAAATGCCAAGATACAAAATTGCAAATTTGGGCGATCCGATCTTGCCTTCAACAATCAACCCAAAGACCCACAGGAAAATCATGTTGCCGACCAAGTGGATGGCGCCCGAATGCATAAATGCAGCGGTGATCCATTGCAGCGGGTTGATCTGGTCAAAATGCAAACAAAGCCAATCGTGCCATGCATGGCCAACCGAAAAGGAAGCCGGCGACACGGGGTCGGACATCACGGTGCCGACAAACATCAAGACATTGATCGCGATGATCGAAATCGTTGCGATGGGGCGGTGGTAAACGGGAGCATCCGTTCCATACGGAAATAGCATACAGCGGTGCCTGGGTTTGGCGGGTTCCCAGGCTTGGCCGCAAAATGCCCGAACCGGGGCGCATCAACAACGAAATTTTATGGAATATTCCTGGCGCTAAAATTCGAACAGGGCCACCACGAAATGCACCACCAACACGAACAGCGTGGCGTACAAAATCGTGCGGGTGATGCTTTGGCTGATCGCGGCCGCCGATGACTTTTCCTGCTTGCCCTGGTGATACGCGATCATTGTGATTCCCGTCGCCGAAATCACGCCTTTGCCGACCACCCACCACCACCCCGTCGCATCCCCCAGGGCGCGTCCGTAGTGATACGACCAGTAGTGCGTCGCGATATCGGGATGCCGCTCGTGAAAGGTCAACCAGCCCACCCAAGTCGCCGCCGCGTACAACGCCAGCATCAAGAGCGGCGTGGTCACAAGCATGGCGAACTGGATCGTCATGGCGAGCGATCGATCCGGCGAAACCCCAAGCGTCCGCATCGCATCCAGTTGCCCGCCGTAACGTTTCATGCCGACTTCCGACGCAATCGCGGCACCCGTTCGTGCGGCGATCAAAATGGTCGCCAAAATGGGGCCTAGTATTCGAAAACTGGCAAAACCGATCGACGTCAGCAAATCGTCCATCAACAACGGTTGCGTATAGGCGCGATAGGGCAAGAATTCAAACGTAAAATAATTCGTCACAAAACCCAAAATCATGCCGGCAAGGATCATATAAATCCACGCCGACGGGCCGGCCACCAAACGCAACGCGTGCACGGTAAACCGCAGCGACCACTTCGAATACGGAACCCACGGAAACGTCCGCCACGGCCACAACAACGTGGCAAACAGCACGCGTCCGCTGGCAAGGGTCAATCGGTCAACGACATCGATTGCGAATTGATGCACCGGAGCCTTGGCGTCGCCGGTGTTGTCGGCTCGAGTCGGTCGCAGACGCTGGACGACCGCATCGATCTCGTGGCTGGGCAATTTGTCCAGCGATTGGGTTTCGGGGTCAAACAACAACACTTGATCGGCAATCGGAACCAAGGTCGTGTAATCATGCGTGACAACGATCGAAACGCCGCCGTGTCGCCGCTGGGTTTGCTGAATCAATTCGGCGACCTGCGAACCGGCGGCGTGGTCCAGACCGCTGGTGGGTTCGTCGTACAACACGATCGGGTTGCCGCTCGCCAGGGTCCGCGCGATCGCCAAACGTTGCTTTTGGCCGCCGGACAATTTTGATGTCGGTACCCGAATCGGCACGCGAAGTTCGTCCAACCATGCGTTGGCGCTCCGCTGGGTTTCCGCTGGCTTTCCATTAGCTACCGCTGGCTTTCCATTAGCTACCGCTGGCGACCGCCGATGTTCGATCGCCAAACGAACGTTTTCCAGCGGCGTGAATTCGTCAAGCAACGCGAAGTCCTGGAAGACGACACCCACCTGATCCCCGGGCTGTTTTTTGATCGTGCCTTCGGTGTGAATCGGTCCGTCGGGGTCGACCAAATCGGCCAGGCAACGCAGCAGGACCGATTTGCCCGCGCCCGATGCGCCGACGATGACGGTGATGCCCGGCGGAAACTCCGCGTCAACGTCGGCCAACAACTTTCGCGGGCCGACCGACACCGAAAACTTTTCCAAACGCATCACGATTGCGACTCCGGTGCAACCAAATGAACGATCGGGTAATCCATTTCGGTGCCCGCATCCTCGATGGTGACCGTGTCGCCTTCGGCGCTTCCTGGTTGGTCGCCGCTCGTGTCGCCATCAATCACGATCCAGCGACGATCCCGGCCCAAAACTTGACGTCGCAGCACGCGGGCAAAACCCGGTGAAATGCCGGCCTCGGGCGTACCCAGAATCTGGTCTCCGATCTCTCGTACCAGGGGTTCAATGGAATCTCCAGCCGCGTCCATGGCGGCTCTCGCGCGGGGCGATTCCAGGGCGGCCTTCCAGACGTCGCGTAGCCTTTGGTTGTCCACCAGGGATTCACGAACGGTTTGGCGAAGCAACTTTCGTGTGAGCGGATCTTCGGCCATCGTGCTTGCCGCATGACCGATCGCTCGGCGGATTTTTGGATTCGCCGACGCCTCACCGACCATTTTCAAAACCGCGTCGGCAACCTCATCCAGATGTGCTTCAAAAACGGGAATCGCATCGTCTTCGACAAATCGATCCCATTCTTCGGCGACAAGATCCTTTTGCGGCAGCGGCGATTTGTCATAAACCGCTCGCCAACTGAAACGCCACAGCGAAGCGCGATCCCACAGCTCGCGGCCGATCTCGCCGGCGACCGGTTCGCCGTGTTTGCGGACGATCGGCATCAGGTCGGATTTGGCAATCGGCACCAATTGCTGTTCCAACACATCGCTTTGAAACTTGGCGATCAAGCGGTTCCAATCGTCTTCATGGCGGACCAGCGAGGCTTCCAATTCGGCCTCGATGATGGGAATCGATTCGATCAGTGCTTCCCGGACGATCGGCATCATCGATGCGGCCACTTGCCGGCCATGTGCATCGGCCCAAGTGCGAATTCGCGTGCGGATCATGGATCGGGTTTCGGCGGGAAACAGCAATCGAGACGTTTCGCTGATCGACCCGGAATTTCGGTAACACGTCCACCGATGACGGGTGACGGATGATGGATCCAGCGGTTGCAGTTGATCTCGTGTAATCTCGTCCGATCCGTTTCTTGCAACCCCGTCCGGCTGGTTTCTCGCTGACTCGCCCAGCTGGATTTCCGCGATGCCCCGGCGTGTTTCCCGGTCGACCGAGCGGACTCGGCCGACTTCGCAAAAGCGAAAATCCGCGTTTGAAGCGACTTTCGATTGCAGAAACACGGCGTCGCCGGGACGGACTTGCCCGCTTGGATCGTGAAACGCGATTTGCCGGGGTGGCGTGATCAGCCGGGTGGTGGCGGTGGCCCAGCGGGTCGCGACGTCGCGATTTTTTCCCAGCAACAGCCACCCGAAAACGCCGGTCCAAAGGATTATGCCGGCAATCCGGGCGTATCGGCGGCGTTGCACCTGTGGCATGGGTCTTTGTTTGCTGGTGGGTAAATTTTGCCGGCGTGAATTTTTCC
>JBCCRW010000437.1:0-4364 GCA_039201055.1 Planctomycetota bacterium
GACGATGTGGTATCGGGTTTCAAAATCCGTTCGGCATTTCGAATCCGCGTTGGTCGATTTGTGGGACCTGCCGCTGGCCATGGCCGTCGATCCGGACAGCCATGTTGTTTGGATCCGCGCGGAGGTCTCTTGTTCGGGATCTAAACCCATGGCAACGATCGACGAGATCAGCAGCCGGTTGTCGGTGTTGCCGGGGCAACGATACGAGCGTCACGAGGACGGCCGGTTGCGGATCATTGGCCAGCGGCTATCGACGACTCATTTGCCCGAAAACTTGCATTGGCGACCTCTGGCCGAAGTGATGCGTTTGAAATGGCCGCGTGCCGGCGTCCCAAAGCAATCAAGTGATCCACCGGTCCAGCTGCGTCTGGAACGCGGCGGTTTGGAATCGTCCATCGCCGGCTTGCTGGTCAATTTGAATGATTTGGCCAAATGGGTCGAAACCGCAGCGGAGATCCGTTTGCGTCGGCTGAAATGGATTTATAAAGATTCGCTGGCATTGGTCGCCGGGCACCCACCACCGCCGCTACCAGGCGTCGCGTTTGGCTGTCACGAAAACATCTGGATTCCGATGGGACAGTCCTGGGTGCCGAATATCGAAGCCGCGCAAGTTCGACGGGTGTTTCAATGCGATGCGTCGGAGACGTTGGTTTGGCGGTCAACGCATCAATGCGAAAAATTGCCCCGTGACGCTTGGTCGGCACTCTCACGGGCCTCGGTGCGCGAGGTCCTGAAGCAATGAGTATTGCTTTGCCCCAGTATCCCGAGTATCTGCAAACTCCCAACGCGAGCGTCTGGCAGTGGGTGGATTGTGGACTCGCCATCGAGTGGACGGCCTACGGGCGCTTTGATGCCTCCACCGCTATTTTCACGCCAGAATTGCACCAGATTTTGATCTCATTGAACAAACGTTTGGCCAAGGCGCCGTCGTTGACGTTTGTGTTGTTCGTGGTGGATGCGATGCGTTGTCGCGACTTGGCCGCAACGCATATGCGGTTGGTGGATCTGCTTGCTGAAAATCAAGCACCGGAAGCTGAAACTCCGTTCGCACAAAATTGGCTGAAGTCCCTAGCCGACGTGATGGCGGATCGTGAAGCGTCGACCGATTGGATTGTTGACGTCGTCGCCTATGTCATTCAATCCGCTGACGTGCCATCGGAGGTTACATCGCTGGCCGCCTGGGACGCGCTGAGTTACCTGGAAAACGGCGACGGTTCGGTTGATCTTGCCGAACTTCCGGTCAGCAAGTCGGCCCAGTCGCAGCGTTTGCATGCGTTTTGCGACACTTTGCGGCGGGCCATGCAAGTTCCAATTGAATGCGAGCGGATCGAGCGTTTTGCCAAGTCCGGCGTGATTGGCGATCCGCCGCCGATCGAGGATTTGTTTTTGGACGACGATTCGACCGGTGGCATCGGCAAGAGCTTGCGGCGGTTGTCCGGCGACGAACGGTACGGCGAGATGGCACAGATCGCGATCGGGTTGTCGTCGCTATTGAGCCTGCCGCGTCGCGTCAGCGACCCCGCACCGCTGAATGTTGGCGGCGTCTCGGACATTGCCAATCGTGGCAAGCCGCAAAATTTGTTGATGACCGAATTGGCGGCCGAACCCATGTTGTTGGCCGCCCGGATTGCACACGGCCAAGCATTGTATGTGCGTCGCGAAAGTCCTCCATCACCGACGCCACGCGTGCGACCGCTGGCGATCGAATCTAGCATTCGATGCTGGGGCGTTCGTCGTTTGATGTTGGCCGCCACGGCGCTGGCCGTAGCCGCGTCGGAAGCCGATGCCAAACAGATCCATGCCGTCACGGTCGATGGCGAAACGGTGCACGAGGAGAACTTGCAATCCTTCGAGGGCGTGACAACGCATTTGGAACGATTGTCGATCCAGCGGCAGCCCTCGGCCGCTTTGGATCGTTGGCTCAAAACACTTCAAATATCGTCGGCAAGCGGCGGTCAGGATGCATTGGGTTACGACGAACCGCTTGTGGTCATCACCGAGGCGACGCGACGCGATAACGACTTTCAAACATGGCTGCGGACATGCTCGGTGACCTTTTTGATCGCGGAGATTGATGAAAATTCAACACTGCGATTGAAGCGACATAGCCCGATGGGAATGGAATCAATTCAACAAATCGATTTGAAGTCCTGTATCGCCAAACATCAAGCACAGCGTCATCGACCTGCGGCGGCAGGGTTGCCGATCGAGCGGCACGACGAATCTTCGTCGGTTTTATTCTTGGATGTGTCGCCGCAACCGCTACGGTTTGGCACTTCGGGAAACGAAAAATGGCGTCGTGCGGTGCCCGATGTGGGTGTGTTCATGATCCTCCCGGATGGCCGACTGGTGCTTTATGACCGTCCCGGCATCGGTGCCCGTTGTTTGATTGAACGTTTGCCAGGGAATCAGGTACTCGGTTTCCAGTGCCATGACGACCAATTTGATTTGCTGATCGCACGGAATTTCAATCTCACAAATTGGTTTCGCGGCAGTTTGGATGGCGATGACTTTTCGATGACCGAATTGTCACACATCGACGGTCGGTGCCATTTTGTCTTTGATCGTGGTGACTTGTTTCGTGTGGATGTGGACGTTCGACAGTTGTCGCCCGTGACGGGGGAAGCGTCACCGCCAACGACGATCCCGCTTGGCCGGAAGAACCATTTGGGCGGCCCCGTTTTTAAATACCGGGATGGCTTGTACGTCGTCGTGGGCGGCCCGACTCCAACTGCCATCAAGCTGGTCGACCAACGGGATCTTCCCATCGTCGTCGACATGGCCTATCGCGACCCAAACGACGTGATCGTGTTGGCGACGAGTTGCCATAAGGAATTTGTGTGTTTTGTCGATCAACCTGATGGATCACCATTCAAGCACGAGGTTTTGCATTCACGTCCGGAAGCCGGCTGGGTTCAGATTTGCCAGGGGACAGCGGAATTGCTTAGCGTTGCTGGCAAATTCATGATGCCACGACACGGTAAGCCGCCTTGGGTGCAGCCACGCAGCACAATGCATCGAATCTCGCGAGTGGTTTGTTCAAGCGGTGGCATCCACTTGGTCAAGGGCAATCGTCTGTGGACGATCAAGCCGGTACAAACGAACGACTCGCGCAGCTTGACGTTGGTGCGTGAGAGGACGACGGGGTCGTGGGGATTTAGTAGAGACAGTTGTGTCGAATTGCCAGCGGTTCGTTCGGTCATGGGCGATCGAACTCGCAGTGATCGAAAGCTGAAACAGTTTACCGGCGGTGTATGCCATGCGTTCATTGACGCCCGCGGAATGCTGCATTTGCGTCGCGATGATGATCCGCATGAATTAACGCTGGTATTGTGCGAACCGCAGTTGAGCGGATGGGTCAGCTGGGGTGAGACGTTTGGAGAGCGCTATTTTACGGGCCGACCCGATTGTGGATGTCCGGAAAAGGTGCGCGTCTGGCTGGAACGATTTGTCTCCACCGCAATGGATTGGGGCCGTCAATCATGAAGGTCAAGCTACAACCCACTGTCGAGGCCCGGTCGTTCGTGCCGCCGCCGTTGCTCGACGGCTGGGTAATTTTGTGGCCGCGTGAATTCGATGCCACGGCTCGCTCGCGAAAGGTTGCCGAACTTTGGGGCCAGCCTTCGCTTGCCGGTGGCTCGCTCTACGCGTTGTCGTTCGCCTTGATTTGGGTCGCGGATCGGTCAACGGCAATGCCTTCGAAAGCGGGGCTGTCCAAGGAAGCTCGTACCGACCAAAGCCGAACCATTGGACTTGTACACGATGGATCACTACCCACCGGCGGTTTACCGCTGCGATGCGTCGCGTCAAATGATCGCGGTGGGCAACTCCTGATTCCCGCCGACGGCCAATTGAATGTGCCCGATGCATTGGCCCGGGAACAGATTCCCGACGATACGCTGATTCGAATTTGGTTGCCGACAAGTGGTTTGGTTGCGTTGGAGGCCCAGCACGCGATCACGGTGACCGATTGCATCGCGGCGCCCCGGCGACACGACGAAGCGTCCACTTGGCAAAGTCCACCGCAGGTTTGGACACCCGGAACACGAGTGACGGAATTTGGGTTGCTACCCGATCCCAATCCCACGTCGTTTCTCGAGCAAGTGCGACAGGAATTGATTCGGGACGGGGATGCGATAGATGGAATGATTCCCGACCTGGATGGCTCCGGTGCATCGCTGCGTTCACGGGCCGCGTCATCATTCTTGGCGGCGATGCGGCGCTGGATGCGCGGTAAACCAACTCCGCAGGATTCCAGGGCCAACGACTTGGAACCTGGGGACCATTCGGCCGAGACGCGGTCCGGGGCGGGGCATGCGTCCGCCGACGACGTGTTTGGCCGCTTGGCCGCGAAGATCCGGCGC
>JBCCRW010000438.1:0-4358 GCA_039201055.1 Planctomycetota bacterium
AAACGGCGGCGTGTCGAGTTGATCGATACCGAAACGCAGCCGTCGCACGCGTGGCGCCGAGGGTAACGACTCGATGCTTTTGCGAACCAACCACAACGGGTCATCGACGCCGTCGGTCAGAATCACTTCGGCGCCTCGGATCGACGCGGCGATGCCCGCGTGCCCGGTTCCACAACCCAGTTCCAGGACGCGTTTACCCATCAAGGGGACCGCCGCCAGGTACTTGTCCAAGCCGGCGGCCGCCCGCCAGGTGGCGGCCCAGAACGGATCAATCACCCCGGTTTCGACCGCATCCTGACGCTCGCAGGCGTCGATCAACATGCCGTCGGGGTCCGTCGCCACGGCCAAGGGAAAATCGGTGTCGGCAATCCGCGTGGCTTCAAAGTGCCAGGCAAAATCCGGCGGGACATCCCACGCGTCTTCGTTTTTCCCATCGGGCTTGGCGGCGTTCACGATGATGCACCCGAGGCCAATTTTTCGGCGACTTCGGCGGCAAAGTACGTCAAAATCCCATCGGCACCCGCGCGTCGCATCGCGACCAAGGATTCCCAGACCACGGCGTCGCGGTCCAAGAACCCCCGCTGGCTGGCCGCCACCAACATCGAATACTCACCGCTAACCTGGTACACAAACGTGGGCACGGCAAAGGCCTCTTTGATTCGCCGAACGATATCCAAATACGGCATCCCGGGTTTGACCATCACCATGTCAGCCCCCTCGCCCAAGTCCATTGCGACCTCGTGGATGGCTTCGTCGGATTGCGTGGGGGATTGCTGGTAAGTCTTTTTATCCGCCGAACCCAGGTTTGCACCGGAGCCGACGGCGTCACGAAAGGGACCGTAAAAACCGCTCGCGTACTTGGCCGCGTAAGACAAAATCAATGTGTCGGAAAACCCCTCCGATTCAAGTGCTTGTCGAATGCGTGCGACGCGACCGTCCATCATATCGCTGGGCGCGATCACGTCGAAACCCGCGCGGGCCTGCACGACGGCTTGCTTGCACAGCACGTCCAGAGTTTCGTCGTTGACGACATACCCGTCGCGGACCAGGCCATCTTGGCCGTGCGAGCTGTACGGGTCCAAGGCGACATCCGCAATCAATCCGATCGAGTCGCCGACGGCATCACGGATCCGCCGCGCCGTTCGGCACATCAAATTGTCAGGATTAAAGGCTTCCTCGGCATCGTCGGTTTTCAATGCCGGGTCGGTGGCGGGAAACAGAGCAATCGCCGGAATCCCCAAGTCGACCGCACGCTGGACCGCCGAAACGATTTTGTCGGTGCCCCAGCGGACCAATCCCGGCAGCGATGCAATGGGCTCGTTACCGGTCGAATCGTGCACAAACAGCGGCCAAATCAAATGGTCCACCGAGAGTTGCGTTTCGCCACATAAACGCCGGGACCAAGCGTGCCGGCGGACGCGTCGCAAACGGGTGCCGGGGAAGTTTCGGCCGGTGAAAACAGATTCGCTCATCCCCCGATTGAAGCATGGATCGATTGGAATGGATAGCTGCGGTGGGCCCACCGGATCGCTGCGGCGGGTTGTTGCGGGCCAGCCGTTGCGATCAAACTAAACTCCGTTGGATACAAATCGGGACCGGTAATCCCGCAAAAGAAGCCCGTCATCTTCAACCCAAACACCTCTCACGATTTCGCCTGATGCTTCACCGAGTGCTCGCTTTGGTCCCGCCTTGCACCTTCTCGCTGTCCTTGATGACGCCGCTGCTGGTCGTCATGACGGCGTTTCTGGCCTTGATGACGCAAACGGTGGCCGCGGCCCCGCCCGACCGGCCGGCCGGTCGGGCATCCGATCCGCGGCCCAACATCGTCCTGGTCCTGTCCGACGATCAGGGATGGACCGATTACGGATTCATGGATCACCCGACGATCCAAACCCCCAACCTGGACCGTCTGGCCCGCCAGGGGACGTTGTTTCGTCGCGGTTACGTCCCCACCGCACTGTGCCGCCCGTCGTTGATGTCGATTGTCACGGGGCACTACGCCAGCGTCCACGGTGTCACCGGAAACGATCCGTCGCCCAAGTACGGCAACCTGCAAAGCGAGGACGGGAAGCGACGCCGGGCAAAATTGATTGCCAACATCGATCGTTTCGAAACGCTGCCCGAGCGTCTGGTCGAATCGGGTTACCTGGCCCATCAAAGTGGCAAGTGGTGGGAGGGCCATTGGTCCCGCGGCGGCTTTACGGCGGGCATGACACGCGGTTTTCCCAATCGTGGCGGTCGACACGGCGACGATGGGTTGAAAATCGGCCGCCAAGGACTGCAGCCGATCAAACGCTTCGTGGGCGACGCGGCCGGCCAAGGCAATCCGTACTTTTTGTGGTACGCCCCGTTCCTGCCGCATTCGCCACACAATCCACCGGAGGAGTTCCTGGCAAAATATCGCCGGCCGAACGTGCCCGAGTCGATCGCCAAGTACCAAGCGATGTGCGAGTGGTTCGATACCACGTGCGGCGAATTGATGGACTTGGTGCAAGCCCATAACGGCGGCCGCGAAACGTTTGTCGTTTATGTGTGTGACAATGGTTGGGTCCAGGGCCCCAAGACGAACAAGTTTGCGCTGCGAAGCAAACAGTCACCCTATGACTTTGGCGTCCGCACGCCGATCTTTTATTGGTGGCCCGGGAAAATACCCGCCGCCGACCGGCCGGAACTTGCCAGCAGCTTGGACCTTTATCCAACGATCCTGGCCGCCGCCGGGCTGCCGGTTCCCGATGGCTTGCCCGGCCTCAATTTGCTGCCCGCGATCACGCAGCCGGCACCGATCAGGCGCGACTCGCTGTTTGGCGAATCCTTCGCGCACGACATCGCCAATTTGGATGATCCCGAACAATCGCTGCTCTTCCGCTGGGTGATCCAGGATCAGTGGAAACTGTTGCTGACCTACGACGGCGAAACTAACCGTTACACCCAAGTTCATCCACGAACCGAGCGGGGACCTCAGTTGTTTGACCTCAATGCGGACCCCAACGAAACGAAGAACCTGGCCGATCAACATCCCGATTTAGTTGCGACGCTAACCAAGCGGATCGAGGACGACGCGAAAACCCGCTCCTTGAAATGATTGGGTTCATTCAGGCATCCGCCTCAAAATACGGTGCACCTTCAAAATACTGTAGTGCCGCCAAAGCCATCACACTCGCACCGATCGGCAGCACCGATTCATCTAAATCAAAGTGCGGTGTGTGCAGCGCTTGGTCGCCGACCGAATCACCCGCGACCCCAATCCGCATCATGGCCGCGGGCACCTGTTCGGCGATAAAAGAGAAATCTTCGGCACCCATGCTGGGTTGATCAATCAAGCGGCATCGGTCGCGTCCGACGATCTGCCGGGCCGCATCCACGAAGACTTGGCCAACGCGTGGGTCGTTGTGCAAAGCTGGCGTGTGGGTGATTCGTTCAAAGTGGACTTGTACGTCATAGGACGCTTCGATCGACGCGTTGATTTTTTCAACGCACGCGTCCGCCGCACGCAGCGCCGCGTTGGATAAGCCGCGAATCGTGCCACTCAATTCCACGCGTTGCGGAACCACATTGGGTGCTTCACCGGCGTGAAATGTGCCGACATTGACGACCAGGGCATCGCGGGCGTCATGACAGCGAGGCACGCGTTGGTGCAACAGGTGAATCCAAGTGGTGGCGGCGTTCAACGCGTCGCCGGTCAAATGCGGCCGCGCGCTGTGCCCCGACCGGCCTTCGATCGCGCAGCGATACAAATCACAACCGGCGGTGAAGGCACCCAGCCGATAACCCAGTTCGCCCACCGGCCGCGTGGGGTCGACGTGCAAGGCGATCGCGGCCTGGGCATTTTCCAGTGCCCCCGACTCAATCATGTGCAACGCGCCGGTGCTGGTCTCCTCGGCCGGCTGCAGAATCAAACGTGCGGCGAACCCACGCGGCAGGCCGGTGGTCTGCCCGACGCGGCGCAGAATCATCGCCGCGCCCAACGCCATCGTCGCGTGTGCGTCATGGCCGCACGCATGCATCACGCCAGCACGCCGGCTGCGATACGACGCGTCGATCGCGGTTTGGATCGGCAACGCATCGATGTCGCCCCGAATGATGATGGGGCGGCTGGGTTCGTCACCCACAAGATCCACCCACAACCCCCGCTTGTCGTTTCCCAGCCGCACCTTGGCTTGGCCCAATGAATCCCGACCCAATGAATCCCGAACCAGCGAATCACAGAACGTTCGCAGATAGCCGGTGGTTTCGAATTCGCGCTCGGACAATTCGGGATAAGCGTGCAAATGCCGGCGGATCCGAATCAGATCCTCGTGCAACGATTCGGCAATTCGATGAATCGATATCTTGGATAATTCGCTGGGGTTCAATCGATC
>JBCCRW010000439.1:0-4352 GCA_039201055.1 Planctomycetota bacterium
CCCCCCCTCCCCTGGTTTTTTTGTTTCTTGCCGGCCCCGCCGCGTCCCCCCAACCGGGGCGCCTTCCTTTCCCCCAATTTTATACATTCCTCCTTCCGCCCTACCCCCGACCGCTTCGACTTCGGCATATTGCTCTGGGGTCAGTGACGCATCCGATGGCCGCGACATTTCGGGTAACGACAACAAGTGGGCCAGATCGATCGACAATCGCGGGTCCCGTAATTCCTCGTCGCGGATGCGAATCAACGCCCGCGCGTAATCCGCCAAACGTCGTTGATCCAGCTTTGCGGGACCGTCTTGGGACGAATGGACGCGAACGTTCAGCGTCACGCTGCCACGATGCAGCCGCATCCGCACACGTCGCTCCAGCTGCGATTCCCAAGCGGCCAACGCATCGCTGACACGCAGCGTGACCTTGATCCCACGATTGTTGACCGACCGAATTTCGACTCGGATACTGTGGGTGTCGCTTTGCTGGGCCGCATGACCTTGTCCGGTCATGCTTCGTGCGGCCGGTGCACCGCCGGCCAGCGAAGCCGTACGACCGGCAGCCGTCTCAGAGGTCGAGGCCGAGGGAGCGTCCGTCACGGCAATTCATTTGCAGTCGCATCGGCTTCCGTTCCTGCTGAGCCTGTTTCCGGTTCATCGGTTTCGGTGCCGATTTCCGTCGCATCGGCTTCGGCATCGCCAGAATCTTCACCCATGTCAGCTGCTTCGCCATCGTCGGAATCGGTATCCGAACCGCCTGTTTCACCCGAGTCAGAATCCGAGCCCGCCGGCGTCAATTCGATCGGTGGCGGTGTGTCGCCGAGTGCTGGCAAACCCAAACCGGACGCTCCACCGGAGTCCGCGGGAACCGACAGACCGTCTTCAACCAGATCATCACCCGGTCGGCTTTCCACGGCGGTCGTTTCAACCATTTCTGGGGCATGCGTGCCCATCTTCCATGTCGCAAAGGCGCACAAAAATCCCCACACCGAAGCGATGATGACGGTGAACACCGTGAAGGTATCGCCCGCCTTGGAACCAAAGGCGGACTGCCCGCCCGGACCGCCCAGGGCACCGGCCAAGCCGCCGCCTTTGCCCCGTTGAATCAGAACCAACATGATCAAAAACAAGGACAGGAGACTCATCAACCAACCCAGTCCGGCGTTGATGATGTCCGCGAGCGGAAGCGACAGATGCATGATTGAATCGTTGATGGTTTGAAGAATTTGAGGTTTGTGATCGAAGCGTCGATTACGCGGCTGCGTGAATAATTGCCATAAAGTCGTCGGCCTTCAGTGATGCACCGCCGACCAGCGCCCCATCGATGTTGGGTTGTGCCATCAACTCGGCCGCGTTGCCGGGCTTGACGCTGCCGCCGTATTGCAGCCGGATCTGCGAGGCGACGTCTTGGTCGAACAATTCGGCCAGCAGTTTGCGGATCATCGCGTGCACCTCCTCGGCCTGTTCGGGCGATGCCGTTTTGCCGGTGCCGATCGCCCAAACCGGTTCGTAGGCAATCACGATGCCGGCGGCACGAGCGTCGTCCAGACCATCCAGCGAGCCTCGGATTTGGCTTTCGACAACCGCGGCCGTTTGGCCGGCCTCGCGCTGCTCGAGCGTTTCGCCGACACAGACGATGGGGATCAGGTGCCCGGCGAGTGCGGCGTGCATTTTTTCAGCAACCTGGGCATCGGTTTCGCCAAAGAGCGTACGACGTTCGCTGTGCCCGAGGATCACGAATTGGCAACCCACATCAGCCAGCATCGCCGGGTTGAGTTCTCCGGTGAACGCACCGTCGCCGGCCGCATTAAGGTTTTGCCCGCCCACGGCGACAGGAGAGCCCGCGACCGCATCGGCGACCAGCGACAAATAAATCGAAGGCGGGCACAACGCGACATCGACGGCAGGATCGCTGCCCAACGAGGCAACGATCGCGGCGGCGAGTTCTTTGGAACTGGACGCCCTCAGGTTCATCTTCCAGTTACCGGCGATGATGGGTCGGCGATTCAAGGTGCTGTGGGGGATAATTGAATGAGGATTTGGAAAGTATTGTTTGCGTTCATCGCGTTTGTCATTGGCTAAGCAAGCGTCTTGTCGGGCCGTGGTGAAACGGCTTTGCCAATCACCTCGGCCATCGCCCGCATCTTGTTAAACAGTTCATCGTACTGAGCGGGCAGCAGTGCTTGAGCCCCATCGCTCTTGGCCTCTTCGGGGCAATCATGAACTTCGACGTGCACGCCGTCAGCGCCCGCGGCAATTCCCGCCAACGCACACGGCGGGATTAAGTCGGGCCGTCCGGTGGCATGCGACGGGTCCACAATAATGGGCAGGTGGGTCAATTTTTGAACATTGGGAACCGCCGCGACGTCGAACAAATTTCGAGTCGAGTTGTCAAACGACTTGATGCCTCGTTCGCACAAAATGACGTGCGGATTGCCCTGTGAAAGAATGTACTCCGCACACATCAACAAATCGTTGATCGTCGCGCTCATTCCGCGTTTAAGCAGGACGGGTTTGTTGGCCTGACCCACTTCGGTCAACAACGCGAAGTTTTGCATGTTCCGCGCGCCCACTTGCAGGCAATCCGCATACTGACAAACCAAATCGACCAACCGTGGGTCGGTGACCTCGGTGACGACGGGTAATCCAAACGCGTCGCCCGCGTCGCGAAGGATTTCCAAGCCCTTTTCACCAAGCCCCTGGAAAGAGTAGGGGCTGGTCCGCGGCTTGAAGGCACCGCCGCGGAACAGATTGGCACCGCTCGAGGCCACGGCTTCGGCGATC
Organism: Planctomycetota bacterium; assembly: GCA_039201055.1. Classification (GTDB taxonomy): domain Bacteria; phylum Planctomycetota; class Planctomycetia; order Pirellulales; family Pirellulaceae; genus Rubripirellula. The sequence goes on from JBCCRW010000439.1 coordinate 2,773, forward strand.
CGCATCATGCGGTCGCGGTCCTCGACGCTGCAGGGGCCGGCGATCATGCCCAGATGGCCGCCGCCGACCTTGACTCCCGAAACGTCGACAACGCTGGATTCCGGATGAGCATCTCGGGAGGCCAGTTTGTAGGCGGGCAGCACCGGCACGACCTTGGAAACGCCAGGGATCGCGCGAAGCGGTTCTTCGCGAAGTTTGTCTTCGTCGCCAATGATGCCGACAATCGTGCGATAGGTGCCCCGGCTCAAATGGTGTTGCAGGCCGAGCGCCTCGACACGTTCCAAAACATGTTTGACTTGGTCATCGGTCGCGCGGCCCTCAAGGATCAGAATCACGGTCGTGGAACGGGGCAGGTGGAGTTCGGGTGCAGGAAGCCCAGTAATTTAACAAGCCACCGGGCCAAGCGTCGAGTGGAACTCGGGTCGCCATGGGCATCAAATTCCGGCATTCGGGGACGAAATGAAGACACCCGGGCACCGCCGAGGCCTGAGGGAAACGAACCTTTCGGCGGGCCAGGGCGTCCGGTACACTGCGTCGCAACGCGGGGTCGCCTGTCCGCAACGGTGACCCCAAAAACGCCATCGGGGCGTAGCTCAGCCTGGCAGAGCGTCTGGTTTGGGACCAGAAGGTCGCACGTTCAAATCGTGTCGCCCCGACTGAAATGACGTCAACTTCATTTGCACAATCGACTGCGAGTCGATCACCCGAAAAGACGCTTGTCCACTGTCATTCACATCCGGCGCGAGCACCGGAGAATCCTCTGCGAAATGCGTGGCGGCGAGCCGTCAAAAAGGTAAAGAGATTAGGCGGGTTTGGAAATAAGAATTTGACGTGGGCAGTGCACTCGGGAACCGTGCACGATTTTTTCGCTCGAGAAACCCGTCAGGTAGACAAAGTGTGGGGCCTGATGAGCTTTGGCTTGTATTTTTCTGCCCACCATTTTTCTGCCGAATCTTAACAACAGAGGGCTTCCGATTTGCACAACATTCAGCCACGGAGTGGGGACAGGCTATCAGCCACGAAGTGGGGATAGGTTATAGCCGTGGGCGTCAGCCCATGGACCACGATCTCAATCATTCACAAAGCCCTGCAGGGGCGACGGGAACCCCAACGCGTCCAAGGCACATCACCTATTCAAGCGGACAAAGACAGAACATTGCTGTGATCTGCACAGTGGGCGGCACCCGATCTCCTTTGAGTGCATTTTCGCATCGAGGGCTCGAGCGGCTTTTAAGGCATTCTGTTGCACGTCAATCGCGAAGCGATGGCAGCTGGTAGGCCCGGACGCAAGTCCGGGGAACTGGGTTGCAAGGAGTCTCAAGTCGCGGAGCGACGACAGAAACGAGCTGCTGGATACCGCGGGACTCGTCACCCTCGTTCCCTGGTGTCTAGCGACAATTAGTTTTCCCCACAAGCGACAATTAGAAATCCCCAGGTGTTGAGGCCGCGGGGGCGTGTTTCACGCGGCTGTTTCACCACCAGCGACAATTAGAATTCCCCACCCCAACGAACTTCTTCACACTCTCGAAACGCCCCCTTTTCGCGGAGTTTCGAAAGTGATCAAGGAAGGACAAGTCAAA
>JBCCRW010000440.1:0-4347 GCA_039201055.1 Planctomycetota bacterium
AACCGACGCGATGTGGGAACCGACGCTGGTTGACGACTGGAACTTGCCACCGCGGAATTTCACCCGTCCCCAATACGCGGCCGCAAAATCACTCGGCAAAAAGTTATCGCGCAACGATCCGATCACGTTGCGCGAGGACCAAATCGCCGCCCGCGATGCGTTCGAAGCCGCCGGCGGACGCGGGATTCTGGTCATGCCGACGGGGACGGGTAAGACCGTCGTCGCGATCGATTTGATTCGCCGCCACGCGACCGCGACGCTGGTTGTCGTGCCGGTGCGGGATTTGATGTACCAGTGGCACGATGTCATTCGCCAACGATTGGGCATCGACGCGGGTCTGATCGGCGACGGCGTCCATCGCGTTTCACCGGTCAGCGTGACCACCTACGACAGTGCCGCGATTCACATGCCCCGCATCGGCCAGCAATTCGACATGCTGGTTTTTGACGAGGCCCATCATTTGTCCGGCGCTTGGCGAAGCGACGCGGCAAGAATGTCGGTGGCGTCGATCCGCTTGGGTTTGACCGCCACGCCGCCCGAGGATCCCGAGCGGCTGGCCAGCCTGCACACATTGATCGGCCCCACGGTGTTCACGCGGGACATCCGCACGGCCGCCGGCGAAACCCTGGCCGATTATCGGGTCCAGCGCGTCGCGGTGCGGATGGAAGCGGCCGAGGAAAAAGCGTACCGCGGCTACTCGCGAACCGTTGCCGATTTCGTTTCCAAGATGCGCGACGACCAACCGGGTTTTCAATGGGACCACATTTATCGCTTGGTCGCCGATCCGACATCGCCACCCGACGTGTTCGCCGCCGCCCAGGCCGCGCTGACGGCGTTTCGAGCCAAACGCAAGATTGAGGAAAACGCATCGGGCAAGCTGCGTGTCTTGGAAGATCTGTTCCGCTTGCATTGCGACCGCCCGGTGATTGTGTTCACCGGTTCGAATCGCATGGCACGGCATATTTCCATGCGATTTTTGGTGCCGTGTTTGTTGTCGCACTGTGCCAAGAAAGAACGTCGTGAAGTGCTGGCCGGGTTTGCCGCCGGTGAATTTCCCGTTTTGGTCGCCAACCGGGTGCTGGACGAAGGCGTGGATTTGCCGGCCGTCAAAACCGCGATCGTGTTGGGTGGCACCGCCAGCACCCGCCAGGCCACCCAGCGGCTCGGCCGCGTCCTGCGAAAAACTCAATCCGGTCAAGACGCCGTGCTGTACGAAGTCGTCACCGAGGCAACCAACGAAGTGCACCGGAGCCGCGACCGACGGCGCAGCGAAGCCTACAAAGCCAAGCCCGTGCGTGAATCGGAACCCACGCCCAGTCTGTTCGCGGAATTCGATTTTGAAGATGACTTTGAAGACGATGTCGACGACGGCGATCCATGATTCGCAGCGAGCATTGCATTTTACGCTACGATTACTCGCGGGGCCGCGTCGAACCGGATCGCTTGCATCGCGTTCGCGACGCCAAGTACTTGGACGCCGCCCGTGCCGCCGTCGAAATCTATCGACAGGGCGTCGGAGAACCACGCCAGTCGTTGCATCGCGAGGTGACATGTCAATTTGAATCGCTGGGCAATTGTCCGCCGCGGCGAATGGCCGCGATGTGCAAGTTGCTTGATGACCTGGGGCAGTTTCGTAAATTTCGTGATGCCGCCAAGCTGCGTTTGCGTTTGTTTCGCGAGGCCGCCAAGTTTCATCCCATCGTGTCGCGGCCGCAGGGCATCTTTGATCATGACTTACAGACCGTCCGACAAACGCTGTCGAGGCAATTGGGTAAACGCTGGGAATCCATCGAAGCCGACTTGTTTGCCGATGTGATCGAATTGCAAATCTTGAAATCGTTTCCCGACGATGTTTCCGCCGAAGACTTGTTGGCCGCTTACAACCTGGCACAAACCCAGGCGGCCCATTATCGATCGCTGCGGGTCCGGGTGGATGCGACGCAATCGTTTCGAAAGATTTTACAGGCGGCGAAATTGGCTGGTTTGATGCACCGGATCGAGCCGCTGCGGGAACGCCGCGGGTCATCACCGCGTTCCAGGTCATCATCGCGATCCGGTGAATCATCGAGTCCCGGCGAATCCCCACGTTCCGGCGGGACCCGCGGCTATCGGTTTTGGTTTGACGGGCCCTCATCGACGCTGCGGCAAACCGGTCGCTACGGGGCCCGTTTTGCACAAATGCTGCCGACGATGTTCAGCGTGGGTGGCTGGGAATGGGTGGCCGAAATCGCCGCGCCGGGAAACCAACGCTTGCGTCTGGAGCTAAGCCCCGCCGATGGTCTGCGATCACGGGTCCAGCCACCGGCGGACTTTGATTCGGACCTGGAACAAAAGGTCGCCAAGGCTTGGGAGAAAAACGCCCTGGACGGCTGGACGCTGGACCGCGAATCCGAGCTGATGGTGATCGGCCAATCGGTGCTAACGCCGGATTTTATCCTTCGCCGCCAATCGTCACGCCAAAACCAAACGCCGAGAACTTCCCACGACGACGTGTTGTATTTGGAGGTCGTCGGTTTTTGGACGCCCGAATACCTGCAGGAAAAAGCCGTTCGTTTGCGCCGGTTCACGGGCGCCTTTCCGCAATGCCGATGGCTGCTGGTGTTTGAAAAACCGCCCAGCGAGTCGAAATATCAAGCACTGCTGGAATTGAATTTGCCCAAGCTGATTTGGCAGGATCGCCAGGCCAGGCATCCCGGACATTGGTTGACCGTCGCCGGATTGTCACCGGATCGGCCCGAATGAAATCGCACTTTTGCAGCGGTGGCGTTAACCTGAGGGGGCGGATGAATCGACTTGTTTCGGGCCCCAGCGGATGCGCCCGGACACTTATTTTCCGCTCGTTCCTTCCACCGCCTTTCGGCCGGACATCCAAGCCGCCATGCCAAAATCCCCGACGGACGTCCCGGCACCCGCGTACTTGACGCTGCAACACGAAGGCCGCTGGAACGATCTGTATCGCTTGCGACCCGAGCGGCCGACGACGCTGGGACGTTCAAGCGACAATCCGATCGTCGTCCGCACCGAATCCGCATCACGAAAGCACGCCGAAGTTTTCTATGACGCCGCCGCCGGTTGGCAGGTGCGTGATTTGGAAAGCCGCAACGGCACCTTTGTCAATGGAAAACGCATCGCCGCGGCAAGCGTTTTGGCCGACGGCGATGTGATTTCGGTAACGGGCATCGCGTTGCGGTTCACCCACACGCCGTCGCTGCAAAACGCGATGCCGCCCGGCAACGTCGCCACTGGGGAATCGCAACAGACGTCGGTCTGGGACCCCGCTTCGATCATCGATTCGCTACCGCAAAGCCCCTATTTGCATCCGGCAACGGCGGCATCATCGGCCAGCCAGGATTCGCAGCGGCGGCATCGATTGCTGCGATTGTCCTTTGACGTCGCGCTGGCGGATGATTTGGATTCGGCCGCAAAAATCGCCCATCAAACCTTGCGCGAAATGACGGCGGCCGGTCGCGTTGGCGTCTATGTCGAAAGTTTAAAGGCGATGCTGGGCGAGGGCCCCGAGGGCGACCTGCCGTTTGATGCCGGCGACCACAGGCAAGCCTTTTTGGCTCGTAACATCTTGGCCGGCTCGGCCGGTGTCCGCGAAAACAGCTTGGGCCAAATCGACGTGGAAAGCCTTGTTTGGGCGCCCATCCGTATTCCAAGCGAAACGTCCGATCCGAATTCCATTGCCGGTTCCGTTGAAGGGGTCGGCGAAATGCCCGAAATGGGATTCGTCTACCTGGCCACCCCGCCCGACGCGCCCGGTTTGGAACGGGCCGATTTGGAAGTCGCCACCGCCGTCGCCGAAATCCTGGCCGTGCGGATCAAATCGCTCCAGCAAACCGATCAACTGCGTGGCAAGCTGCGACGCAGTCGGCGTCAGGTGCAGTGGCTGAAGGAAACACTGGGCCAACGAGTCGAGATGATTGGCAACAGTCCGGCAATGACCGAAGTGATCGAAAATGTCCGTATGGCCGCTCCGACGCAAGCAACGGTTTTGATTCGCGGCGAATCCGGTGTCGGCAAAGAATTGATCGCATCGGCGATCCACTACGCCAGCCATCGCGCCGACGGGCCGATGGTTTGCATGAACTGTGCCGCGTTGTCGCCATCGCTACTTGAAAGTGAATTGTTCGGCCATGAAAAAGGCGCCTTCACCGGCGCCGACCGACGCAAGATCGGCAAGTTTGAAGCCGCCAGCGGTGGCACCATCTTGCTGGACGAAATCGGCGAAATGCCACCGGAAACGCAGACCAAGTTTCTGCGGGTGCTCGAAGCCCGAGCGTTTGAACGGGTGGGAGGTCACGAAACGATCGAGGTCGACGTGCGGGTCGTGGCGGCGACCAA
>JBCCRW010000441.1:0-4307 GCA_039201055.1 Planctomycetota bacterium
ACGACAACGTCCAGTTTTTCAATGATTTCGTCAATGACATCTTCGCCGTATTTCCGCCGCACATCGGCGGAATTCAGCCACAATTCAAGTTGCCCCTCCATCGCATCATCAAGCGTCCGCACTTCGATCGTTTCGGCACCCGAGGCGTAGTACTTCAGGAGCTTCGGGATCATTTTGCTTTTGCCGCCGGTCGCACCCACGGTGGTCTTGAGTTCGATGGCCCGGTTGCCGACGACCAAGTCCAAGTCGGTCTTTCCAAGGTCGGTGACCCCGCCGCCGGCGGAGGGGACTTCGGACTTCAGCTGCACGCGGCTGAATTCGATATCGACCGATCCGGCGCGAAGCTCGCGGGCAACCTCGGTGATTTCAAATAGGTATCCAGATTGTCCGCCGACGGCGGTTCGTGACGAATCGCTGCGCAAGCGACGGATCAGTGAAATGCTCTTGCGAATGTTTTCGGGGCCGACCGAAAGAACCTCTTCAATGTCATCGGCAAATTGCTTCAGCTGCGTCACATTGGTGATCATGTGGTGGCTGGTTCCGTGCACGCGGCCGACCATGGTCATCACGGCGCGTTCCAGGTCATCCTGTTTGGCCAGCTTGCTGCCGTAGGCCTGCCCCGCGTCGCCATATTTCTTCATGCTGCGGCCGAGCGATCGGATGACTTCGGCGGCGGTTGTCGGATCGCCTTTCATGCCGGCCAGCAGGGCGTCGTTGAAGCCATCACCCTGGTCACTCAAACGACGCATGGCGTCGGTGAAGACTTTTAGCCCTTCGCCGAATTCGTCCAAGGCCGATGTGCTATTGCCAACCGCACGCAGCAAATCCGCGACGTGTTCACCATCAATCTGTTCGATCAGCGTTTCGACTTGCTTGGCAAGATCCGAATGCCCGTTGTCCGAAAGTGTTTTCCAAATGCGTCGCAGGTCGGCGTCCGAAACCAGTTTGCCGGTTAAGTCGATGGTGCCAAACAGGATTTTGACATTTTTGTCGCCCAAGACGCTGGTCAAGAACGGACGCAATTGTTCCACCGCGCCGACCAGTGCCGCTTCATCCGCACCGCCGGGTCGACCGCTGGGCCCGACGGCGTAATGGTTCCACAGCGATTGCAAGGCTTGGGTGAACAGCGGTTCGACCGCCAGGAAGAACGGCGCCAGCGCGGCCGACGCCTTGCTGATCTTGTAAAGCGCGCGGTACGCATCGACCACGGCGTCGGCCGGCGGCAGGATTTCGGTCAACAACCCAAAGCCGGCGATCGCGGTTTCACGCCAATCAAAGGGCCCCAAGCCAATGTCGATGGGCAGCAAACGGGCGGCATTGATACCCAAATCCCGAATGTCGCCCCAGGCTCCCAAACCCGGGATCAACGACAACCCAACGTCGCCCACCAAGCTGGCGTCCAAGCCGCTGCCACCAAACACTGCACCGGAGAACAGTTTGCCGGTCGTCTGGGTCAGCCAGGTCATCGCGTCGGCCGATCCGATGATCAATTCGCCGGAACCACCGCCGGCGACCGAATAGCCAACCGGTGTGTTGCCCAGAAGCCACGTGTCGTAGATGTGGGGCGTGATCGTATCGACGGCCAGCGATCCATCGGGCAGCACATTATTGGATCCGATGAAGAACGTTCCGGTTCCGCTGGCGGTGGAATTCAAGTTCGCCGCGTTTGCGTAATTCCCGCTGGTCAGCAGGATGCCGGCGCTGCCGGTATCACCGGTCAATTCAATTCGGAAATCGTCATTCGCATCCAGGTTTCGTAAAAAGACCTGCGTCGATGATGAATATCGAATCGTTTCGGTCGCATCGATCGGCGTGTCGCCATCGGCGTCGGGAAGGGTCAATGTGCCGGTGCCCGAAACATCGCCCGACAAGACCGGGTTGGAATACCGCAGTTCCACCGGCGGCGCGATCGAGCCGGCAATGTAAAGCGGCAACTCGCGCTCGACGCCCGCGACGGAAACGCGAACGATATTTTTGCCCAACACGTTGAAGGATTCTTCGCTGCTGTTGACATACAAATCCACAACGCTGACGCCGCTGCTGTCCGTTTTGGGATCTTGCGGAACGTCTTTCAGCAGACCCTTGCTGTCGAACCAGCGAACCGGCACGCCCGCACCCACGGCGGAACCGTCGGCGTAGCGGACGATGGCCTTGAAGCGAACCGTTTCGGAACGGCTTGCAAAGAACCAGCGATCATCCAAGTCGATCCGCAGGTCGCGGGCACGACGCCCGCTGGTGTCCAGCGGCACCAGCGAGACCGTGACTTCACCACCGTTCAAGTATCCGGCAACCTGTTTGGTGTCCGCGATCACGCCCAGGCGGGCGACCGGAGCGATGCGATCGGCGCTGATCGAAATCGTGCTGCGGCCGGCGACGGTCGATTCACCACCGGAAAAATCATCCGGCAAAAATCCATCATCCTGCGAATACCAAACGACCGAAGTGTCATCGACGACAAAGTTACCGAGCCGATCCTTCAAGGTCGCTTCGACGGTCACGGTCCCGCCCCCGGCAAAATCACGCAGGTTCAGGCGGCTGGGCGGGTTCAATGGATCAAACGAAAAACTGCGATTTCCCAATTGTGCCTCCGCCCGCAACTCGACTGTTTCGGTTGTGCCCGGAAACACCGAAAACTTTCCGCCTTTGACTTCATCGTCGTTGTAAGTTGCTCGAACTTCATAGGTCGTCGCCGACGGATCATCGGGCGAAAGCTGCATCAACGAATCGGGGATCGTCAGATTCACATAGGCGGCCCGATTGGTGATGGTTCCCGATTGCGTGACGCCCGTTGACGATCCATCCTCGCGAAAGATTTCGAAGGTCACCGTTTCGCCATCCAGTGCGTCGAGCGCTTCATCGGTGCCTGCGGGCGGCGGCACAACGATGAAGGCATAGAGTTCCGGATCATCGACAGAAACATAACCGTTGTTAAAGACGCGGATTCCGGCGGCTCGCAAACGAATCTTATCGTTCAATTGTCCGAGCAGCTGATACTCCGACGACGTCACATGGGTACGCGTCCTGACCACGATCCCCGATTCGGCTTCGATGTTCTCCGTCAATTCGAAGTACAGCGTGTGGGACTGCGTGAAATCGAGTTGTGTTGATGAATGCACCTGCTCGATCGCACCGCCGGAGTCTCGCCAGATCTTCAAACCCGCAAAACCACCATCGACGGTGAAATAACCGTCCGCGCCGCTGGGAAGGTGATCGAAGGCGGCCAATTCAAACGGGAACAGATCATCATCGGCGGCCAGGTCCGTTTTGGGGTCCTGGAAATCGGGGACGCCGTTTTCGTCATCGTCATCGGCATTGACCGACAGGATGTAGCCTTCGGTAAATTCATCTTCATCCGAGACATCCAAGTCGTTCGGCCCGGTCATGTCCGGACGGTGCGTCCACAGCGTTCCCGATGATGACGTAAAGAACGACATCTGTTCGTTGTCGCCACCGGGGATCAGCCCATCGGGATCGTGCAGGATCGCCCCCGAACCCTCGATGAATGTAATGTTCGCTCGCCAATCCAAATCGGGTGTCGAAAGGTTGGTGCTGACATGTTCGACCCGGAATTCCAATTCCTGGTCCACGTCGAAGGTGCGGTTGAAGCTCTCGACGGTTCCATGAACACTATTGGTGACAAAGTTGTTACCGACGAACAATTTATATCGCTCGCTGTGGCTACCGCTAAGATCGCCGACCGACAATTGCAAACGCGATTGCTCGGGAATGTCCTCTTCTTCACTGCTGCTGCTGGATGTTTCACTTTTTGTGAATGAACTTTCCAGCAGTGCCAGAAGCTCCTTGTCGACGGTGTCCAAAGCCGGATCGTCGGAACCGGACTTGCCGTGTTCGGCATAGTATTCATCGATGATCGACTTGGCCGCTCGAAAGCCCAAAGCGTCTTGGGCATCCTGTTCATCGATGTCCAATATCCCGTCACCATCCGAATCCGATGAACGCGGATCGAACTGCAAGTTGAACTCGAGGAAATCCGAAAGCCCATCAAGGTCGGTGTCGATGGCCAGCGGGTTGCTGCCGAATTCCAGTAATTCATCCCCGTCCGGCAAAAGGTCTCCGTCGGAATCGGCACGATTGGAAAGCGTTCCCAGCAAGTCTTCAAGCGCATCGGGAACCCGATCCCGGTCACTGTCCAGTTCGTTTCCACGTTGAAAGGGACTCAGCCCACTGAAAATCTCCAACAAATCCGACAGATCGTCCCCGTCGGTGTCCGCTCGCGACGGAAGCGTGCCATAAACCCATCGCTCCGATAGGTCATTGAGTCCATCGCCGTCCGAGTCCAAAGCAAT
>JBCCRW010000442.1:0-4299 GCA_039201055.1 Planctomycetota bacterium
CGCGACGGCCACGATGGAATTGCCGGAGCACTTGTTGGCCGACACCTTTCGCGATTTGGTGATCAACGATTTGGTGGACCAACTCGGTTTGCCAATGACACGTTTTTTGAACAGCGACCGGCGCGGGTGGCCCAATTGTTGGCCGCTTTTGCCGCCGACCAACAACCTACCAAGGCAATCGCAGAATTTATTCGATTGGTTGGAGACAACCCGATCGTCACGTCGGATCCGTTGATCGCTGCGGCGATCGAAAAACGTCTTACTCAAGTTGGCAAAAAACCAAACTACATCGGCGTGTCGAAAGGGGACGTTCGTTTGCTCAAATTCGTCAACTACGACTTCACGTTGCTTCAACAGGACGTCCGCACTTTCGATCAACACATCGCACCGTTATTAGAAGCGATCGATCGAATCAGCATGATTGCTTTGCGAGCGGAAAATGCCGCTTTGCTTGCCACTACCGGCGTCGAGCCACCCACGCAAACGGAAACGGATCGGCAAAATTTGGAACTCGCGATCGCGACGCTAGACGGATATGACTTGCGTTTTGAAGCCGCGACAAACGAAATTTTGGCAAAGGCGGGCGCTTTCCCGCCGGGTGTAGCGCCGACCGTCAAGGAGATGCGGACATCAAGCAACAACAAGCTCGCGCCGGCGCCGCCGTCGTTCATCACTCCGGAACTAGCGCGTCGCTCCAACGGCCCCGATCGCACTTCGCTGCTTGAAGGCATGGCGGGACTCGCGGTGACGCTGACCGACGACCTTCGCAAAGCGGCCGCAACGACCACGATTCCAAGCTCGCTCAGCCGCCGTTCGACGCTGCCCTATCCGCCCTCAGAACTCGTCGAAATTCTCGGTGATGTCCCACTGGGATGGCTCGTGCTCAAGGCCCACGACGCGTTTCGAGTCGACGCGGTGAATCGCTCGGTGGTTCACCTGGTCGATATCCAAGCGTTTCTGCGCGAAGAATTGGTGTCCGCCTACGCACTGCTGTCGCGTCCCGAATACACCCATCTCTGGCAACAAGAAGCCGCCGAGCCGACGTTGGCCAGCCAAATTCGCCTGCACCAGCACGATCAAATTCGATATCAACGCCAAGTGTTCTTGGACGGCTTGCCGGTCGAAGTTCGAAATGAACCGGTTGCCGTGCTGGCCTGGGCCGTCTTCGTCGAATCGGTGCTGCTGAACGAACGGCTGAATCAAGCCGTTGCCGAAGTGCTCGGCCCGAGTCATTGCACACCTGGTGTGCTGACACCCTTTTTTGGCCCCATGCCTCCGGCCGAAGCCGCCGAAACGTTCAACGCGTATGTCGCGGCGCGGTGGCCGCTTCGCGTATTCACGATCGACCCGGTCACCACCGAACAAAACATCGCCGACACCGCTGCGATCGCTCGGCAAATGCAATTCGCCGCCGCCTTAGCGGTCGCTTCGGGCGAAATGGGTGCCAACGCGGGTCTCAATTTCGCTCGCAACATCCAGCAGGATTTTGCCACCGTCGGGCTCAACCAAACCGCCGTCGGTTTCATGCACGGCGACAATACCTTTGGCTGGCGATTTCAACCACGCTTCCAAACGCCCCCGGTTCAAAACAACGCCGTTGTCATTGTCCGCGATTTGATCGGTGGTGGTCCCACCGACAATGCCAAGCGGCGTCAACGTCGTATCGAACCGGGCGTGCGTGAATGCGTCGCCCTCGTGCTCACTCCGTCGTTTGTGACCGGCATCACAATCGATACACGCACCAATTGGTATCGCTTGAACAAGCCCGGACACTCGGCGATTTCGATGCAGGAATTGACCAAGCAAAGCCGCGCGATCACGGCGATGCGACGAGCGGCAGATTGCTGCGTTCGCCGGGCCGATCTTTACCGCACCGGCGAAGTTTCCCGCATGCTGCGCCGAGTCGATCAATTGGACAAGGAGTTGCCGCTGCAAACGCTGCACTGCCAAGTGCCCAATAGCACCACCCTGGGTGGCTTCGAAATCCTCTCCAGCGGCTCTCGCGAGCTTGCACCGGAGCTACTGGGTTGGTACGGCAGTCCCGGCTACACGCCCGGTGTCGACGGCCAAACGTTCTTTTTGGCCGGCGATAACTTTAGCGTCCACGAGACCGAAATCATCGTGGGCACCAAGATGCCCACCCGCAAAAAGCTAATCAGTCGGCAGATCATCGAAGTCACGCTGCCCGGGGATATCCCCATCATTCGTGACGGCCGCTTGGGCGGATTGGACTTTGGCGACCCCGATGCCGCCAACGAGTATTCCGGTTACATCGACGCTCATTTGGCCAGTCCCTACGGCGTATCAGGACACCTTCTCATTCCGGTACTGAAGACTCCCACGGCAAAACCGGATGCGAAGCCGACGCTGAAGGTCTTGCCGCCGCCAACAACAACATCCGGTGCAGCGACTAGTGCCGCCGGTGCAACAACTGGTGCGGCTGCGGCGTCACCGGTGATCAACATTCGCATGCGGCAAAGTAGCGGAATCTATTCGGTGACCGGATCGATGAGGCCGGCGTACTTGCCGATCGCCGAAATTGAAATTCCGCAAACGGTCGCCAATGCCAATGCGGGACTGGCCGACGGCAAAGTCGACGTCGTGATCACGCCCACCGTCAACGGCCAGCCCTTTGAAGCGGCTGTGCTGAAAGACATCTCCGCACCCGATGGCAAGCTCACGCTGACCTCACCGCAGTTGCTCGAATCGCTGGAGTCCAAGGGCGACCTTCATGACAGCATGTCCACGTATGCCAATTGGGCCATCAACACCCAGCTGGCCAGCGCCGTCGCGGCCGCGGTCAGTCAAGGCACACCGTTGGAGGCCCAAATCAACTGGAATATCGCGGTCCGCGAGGACGACGATGCCCCAGCCCAGGCCGTCGGCAAAATGCCCGTAAAACTGCAATTCAGTTTTTAGCGCTGCCCTTGAAAAATCGCTGGCATCCGGACACGACAAGCAGCGTGATGATGCCGGCGAGAATTCCGAGGATTGCCGAACTGCCCATGCCCACCAGCGTCGAAAGCAAGCCGCCGACCGTGGAAACCTCCGCGACTTGATGCTGGACGTTTTCCACCGCGTGGTGAATCGGCGGGATACCGTGCACCAAGATGCCACCGCCGACAAGGAACATCGCGGCGGTTCCCGCGATGGACAATCCCCGCATCAAATACGGCATCGCCGCAATGATCTTGTCCCCGAGCCAATGACGCAGCGTGGCCAGCGTTTTTTCCTCGGAGGTCGAAAGCAAGGCAGCGCCCACGTCGTCCAGCCGCACGATCGCGGCAACCAAGCCGTAAACGCCAACGGTCATCAACATGGCGATCACGACCAGGGTGCCAATCTTGGTCGCCATCGATGCTTCACTGACGGCGCCCAAAGTGATCACGATGATTTCGGCTGACAAAATAAAGTCGGTACGAATCGCGCCACGAATTTTTGTCCTCTCCATTTCGACCAAATTCACGGCGGGATCGGCAATCCTGGCTTCATGTTTTTCCTGGTGCTGTTGAACGTCGTCGGGGTGAAACCACTTGTGTGCGATCTTTTCGCATCCCTCGAAGCAAAGAAATGTCCCGCCCAGGATCATCAAAATCGGAATCGACCACGGCGCCACAAAGCTCAGCAGCAAAGCCGACGGCACCAAAATCGCCTTGTTGACCAGCGAGCCCTTGGCGACGGCCCACACCACCGGCAATTCACGATTGGATTGAACCCCGGTCACCTGTTGGGCGTTCAGCGCCAAATCATCGCCTAAGATGCCGGCGGTCTTTTTCGCCGCCACCTTGCTCATCGCGGCGACGTCATCCAAAACCGTCGCGATGTCGTCGAGAAGTACGAGTAAGCCGCTAGCCATGCGATTGACAAAGGTGTGGAGGAAGGAATGGGAAGCGGGCCGCTCGCCCCGTACGCTATCTTCGCCAATTCGGATCGTTTTTCGTAGGTGCCGCCCGAACTTCGCTCACTCACTGAATGGGGTCTCTACCGCCGTGCGAAGCAAGTCGAGATGGAAGCGGTGAAGATAGCGGCCTCGGGGGCGGGAATATAAGGTCCTGCCATGAAGGCTTAGCCGGTCACGCTGGCCCACCGTCCAACTGCCCCCGGTTCCGCCATCGGCATGTGGGAAGCGGTGTTAACCAACCACATGCGGTTAGTCGTGCTTTGGCTGTACGGTTGGCCGAGGCGTTGACGCCGCAAGTCATAAGAGCGTCTGCAAAGACACCGAACACGTCTTTGATCCACGAAAGCTTTTACCTTCTAACTCGACGCACATCGTCCAACTCCTCTCCACTGCCAGAC
>JBCCRW010000443.1:0-4298 GCA_039201055.1 Planctomycetota bacterium
CCCTGCTCATCGCCTGAGTGCCGAAGGCACGGCATGTTGTAGCCCCGGACGTCAGTCCGGGGACGCGCCGGCCCCCGAGCGATTCCCAGTCGCGGAGCGACGGAAGGAGAATCTTTCGGGCGCAGAACACGGCATCCCACCGCCCGTTCCTGTCGTCGCTCCGCGACTTGAGATGCGTTATGACTCAAGACCCCGGACTGACGTCCGGGGCTACAACCTGCCATCGCTTCGCGATTGGGGTGCAGCAAAGGTGCAAGGACCCGGCTCCCGGCTGTCGCCGGAATCTCGGCTCACGGGAAACCGGCCGCACCGGTGAGCCGAAGGTGTGGCGACAGCCACGCGTCGGGCCCGAGAACGTTTGCTTGCGCGGAGACCGTTTCGGTGCAAGGACCCGGCTCCCGGCTGTCGCCGGAATCTCGGCTCACGGGAGACCGTCTCAACGCCAGCAACCGGCTCGCGGCTGTCGCCGCGGGTCTCGGCTCACCCGGTGTCGACCCGACCGCAATCACCGCCCCCGTGTGATCCGGATGTTGATGGTGGAAACCAACCACTTGGACGGAGACGGTAAGCGTGAGAGCAATTGGTAGTACATCGTTTGCGTCATCCCGGGACGCCATCGCGGTTGCGGATAGGATTCAATCTCTAGCGTGCCGCCCAGCGATGACACGATCTCACGGAACTGCTTGGGACGCAGCACATCCTCGTGCACGCCGTCAAGATGCTGTCGCCGATTCACGCGTTTGTAAGCTCGCCGATAAAGCCACTCCGGACTGGATGGTTCATACAACAGCACGGCTTGACCGCCGACCCGGAGCACCCGATTCACCTCGGTCAAAATTTCGCGGTAATCACCGTCACGCCCAAAGTGATGGAACGCCGCGAAGGCAAAAACTCGATCGATCGTTTGATCGGCAAACGGCATCCGGCGTCCGTCGAATGACCATCTCTCGTCGATTTCCGTCCCCAGCATTTGGGCGTAGCGAGCCGCGAACCGCGGGCCATCGACTGCCAGGTCGCTCGCGATGACGTGGGCGTCAGGGTGATAGCGTTTGACAAGCGCACTGGCCCACCCTTGACCGCATCCCAATTCCAAGACCCGATGTCCGGGTTCAATTCGCAGCCGGTCTCGAATATCCAAAAACGTCTTGATAAAGTCCGCCTTGCGGACGACATCATCAAACAGCTCCGCCTGTTCGTTTCCGCCCAGGCTCCGTTCATAGCGTTCCCGAGCCGCAATCTCTTTGGATGAAACCGCGTCGATCGTTGACGGGTCAAGGTGACGACGAACCCCATCACAATCCTCGACACTCAAACCGTCTAGCAATTCAATCACGGAAAACCTCGAGGATTGCTTGTGGGTTAGCCAAGATCGCCTCGGAGAGGCGAGCTACTTTTTGAAGCTATCGCTTCGCGATTGGCTCGGTCGACAAATTCTTCACATGCCGATTCAGCCACGCAATCATTTCGGCCTGCGTGTGCAGCACCGATTCTCGGGCTCGATAGCCGTGTGATTCAAAGGGCAACATGCACAAACGGACGGTTCCGCCGTTCCCCTTGATCGCCTGATACATGCGTTTGGACTGGATTGGAAATGTGCCGCTGTTGTTGTCTTTTTCGCCATGGATCAGCAGTAGCGGTTCATTAATTTTGTCCGCGTGCATGAAGGGCGAAATCGAATGGTAGATCGTTTTTGCCTGCCAGTAGGGTCGCCGCTCGGACTGGAATCCGAACGGTGTCAACGTCCGGTTATAGGCGCCACTGCGGGCAACGCCGGCTTTGAACAAATCGCAGTGAGCGAGCAGGTTGGCGGTCATGAAGGCACCGTAGCTGTGGCCGCCGACGGCAACACGATTTCGATCGGCGACGCCCATGTCGACAGCCTTGTCGATGGCGGCCTGGGCGGCGTCGACAATCTGCTCGATGAAAGTGTCGTTCATGGTTTCGGGATCACCGATCACCGGCATGGTGGCCGAATCCATAATCGCATAACCCTGGGTCAGAAGTGTCAAATGCGAAATGCTGCTCATGCGTGTGAAACGCGATGGCGTTCCGGATATCTGCCCGGCGGTCTTGGCGTCATTGAACTCGCGGGGATAGGCCCAAACCAACAAAGGCAGGCGAGTTCCCGCTTGATAATCGGCCGGCAAATACAACGTCGCTGATAATGGCACGCCATCGGAGCGTTCGTATTTGACCAATTGTTTTTTGATACCACGAATCTGCGGCGTCGGATCTTTGAAGTCGGTTAAGGCGGCGACGCTGTTGTTTTCCAAATCTCGCAGGAAGTAGTTGGGTGGCATCGTCGGGGCCTGGCGATTGGTGATGATCGTCGGCAAAGCATCCGTGCCGCTGGAAAGAATCGCGACAACGGATTCGTATTGGCCCTCCTCACACCGCCAGAGACGCTCGGTTTCAAGCGTTTCGGTGTTTTGGCGATCCAGGAACGGCAGACTGCCTTTCGGAGAAGCTCCCGATCCGCTTCGGTAGATCCACGGACCGTCCTGCCGGGCAATGGATCGACCGCTTTGATCGACCTTTGTCATCACGCGGCCGGGATCGCCGTAGCGGTCCCGAATACTGCGATCGGCCAAGGTCTTCGGCTCGGCCGATGGGGAATCCAGGTCATACAATTGGCTGCGAATCCAGCGACGGTCACGGTCATAGTCGCTGACCAGGATTTGGGATGGATTTTCAAAGAACGAAATGCCCGCGGCGCGATGTTGGACCCGCAACAGTTCCTTACCCGGGCCCTCGAAGGGCGCCGAAAGTGTCATGTATTTGTCGCGATGATCAGCGGATTGATTGGGGTCGCCACCATCCAGAGCCTCGGTCCACAACAATGTCGCCGGCTCGCTGGTCTTCCACTGGAAACTTCGCGGCCCCATTGGGACACCTTCGATGGGAATGTTTTCGTCCATTGGAATCTTCGCCAACACCTTGATCGAATCACCGTCCGCGTTAGCACTGAGCTTCCAAACCGAAACGTTTCGTGGAAAGCTGCGGTAGGTCATCAGATAGCTGAACGGTTTTTCGATCGTCGTCACCAGAGCGTATTGGCCGCTTGGGGAAGGTCGCACGCTCGAGAAAATTTGCGGATCACCAAGTTTGTTCACCGATCCATCGGCTTTCAAAATTGCCAATTGCGTGGTGGCGTAGTGGGCGAACAGTTGTTCGTCGTAGAAATTGGTTAACAGATCTTGATAGGTCCGGGTCGGGGACCGATTTCCATCGGACTCTTGAATGTTCGGTCCCACCGGAGGCCCGCTATCGGCCGGTTCGGCGCCTCGGTTTTCGGGAACCAATTTGCACAAAATGCTTTGACCATCGGGCATCCAAGTGAATCCGCCCATGACGGTGCTAAGCCGGTCGGTCAAAAGACGGGGCCGTTTCGGGGAGTCCACCGATCCGAGCCATAGTTGTTGGCCGGTCTCGGTCACCAAAGAGAAAGCAAAGTTGACCGAGTTATGCGACCAACTGACCGACGAAATTTTTGGATCATCGGGCAGCGGAATTCGCATCGACTTTCCATCGTCGTTCGGATCGGCATCGCGTGGTCGCAGGACGAGTGCCTTGGAGTAGCTGGTTTGGAACCGGCCATCAGCCGCCGGGTCAATTCGGATGCCGCCCAAACGCAACATCCGCCGTGAAACGTCTTCGATAGCTGGCATCGCATCGCGCTGGATCAACATCATCCATTGGCCGTCGGGACTCAGGCTGACCGACGGCGGTGGTGACGCATCAATAATGTCGACCACTTCTTGCGGCGGAAGTTGATAGCCGTTTCCGTCGGCGAGCGAAGTTTTGGCCGACGCGAAGGCGAGCACGGCCACAAGGCAAAGGAGACGACGAGTCAAATGCGTGGAATTCAATTTCAAAGGGAACTCGCTGGAAGGCTTGGGTGTCGAGTGGTCCGATCTTCGGTCCGCCGTAGTCTAGCGAACGCGAACGAGCGTGTTGCTTCCAGCACCGTGTTGCTTCCAGCACCCTGATACTTCCAGCACCTTGGCTGCCTCGGGCACCACGAAGGTGTCTTTCCCAACATCTTTGCGGGGGCGCATGAAAAAACCCGCCCGATCGGACCAAGGTAAATCCAATCGGACGGGCAAATCCCGCAGAGCCGATGATGACAAAAAATGTATCACTCGGAAAGCGAGTGGGGTGGCAATCGCCGAGCGATTGCCCGCCGGCAAAGCTACGGGTTACCACCCCGTTGGCTACTACAGCATGAATCCACTTGCTCACCTCCTTTAAAAATGGGTTGGACGCCCCCGCACCCGGTTGCCAACCAGAATGGATGC
>JBCCRW010000444.1:0-4297 GCA_039201055.1 Planctomycetota bacterium
CGTGAATGGGAAGACATTGTTGGCACCGACGGAAAATCTGTTTGTCGCTTCCTTTTGAAAATCGCTCGCCGTATCGATCCAAAGAAATACGTTAAATCGACCCGCGGACCGAAACGTCCGCCGCCAGAGAAACGAAAAATGAAACGTAACAGCCACGCGTCATCGAAGAAGCTACTCGACAGCCGAAAACCGAAGAAAAATCACACGTAGAAAGCCCTGACTCGGCAAGCCGATCGATGGCGTCGAACAATAGCGGCAGCACCTCCGCCTCGTTGTAGCAGGGCACAATCAGCGAAACCGTTGCTCCTGTAGCCGACGCGCTCACCGGCCCGTCTCATCGGCTTTATGACCAATGATCACAACGTTCCAACACCAATAGCGAAGTGGGGGGCAGCACGTCATCAGCAGGCGATCCACGCCCGCCAACAATCGGTGCCATGTTTTCCAGCGATCCGATTCCGCGATCACCACCTTCCAATACCGCTCGCGATTGGGATCGCGTCGCTGCACAAGATACATCCAGAGGAAAATCGACAACGTGGTCAGCCAGAAGAAACGAATTTGCGATTCGTCGCAGCGATCGGTGATGGCGCGAATGTCCTGACGATTCATGGGACGTTCGTCATCGGTGCGAACCTCGTTGGCCATCCGACGATAGACATTGATCAGCGGGTTGTAGGCAACAGGATCCCAACTGGCGATCGTGCCGCCGGGAACCAGGGCATCAAAAATCGCATCGGCGGATTGTTCAATATCGATGTGGTGCCAAACGTTACCCATGTAGATCACATCGAATCGTTCCAACGTCCCGAGCTCGAACTTTTCGGCCGCGATGCAGTGCGTTTCAATTTTTGTTCCGTGTTGCGATGCCACTCGCCGTGCAACCTCGAGCATGCCGGGCGAGACATCGGCCGCGACGACGCTCGCGCCGCGGCAGGCAAGGTACGTCGCCACCTCGCCCAAACCGCAGCCGAGATCCAGGATTCGCTTGCCTTGAACGTTGCCTAGTTGCTGGACAATCCATCGCAATTCGGGTGATGTCTCGGCATGGACAACCTGCTGGACATCAATCGCACGGACGTCGACATCCGCCGCCCAGCGATCATGGAAGTCGGCTTCAACGATCAAGCGAATTTCGGTGTCGTCGCTTTCACGGTGTGTGTGGGGTGCGGGCGTCGCGAGTTCGGCGAGCTTTTCGGTC
The DNA here is from genome assembly GCA_039201055.1 of Planctomycetota bacterium. Lineage (GTDB taxonomy): Bacteria > Planctomycetota > Planctomycetia > Pirellulales > Pirellulaceae > Rubripirellula. The sequence continues at coordinate 1,202 of JBCCRW010000444.1, forward strand.
ATGGACTGGGCCGCTGACTGGTTGATGGATTTTCCAAAGCATGACGATCCATCGCCGCGTGGACCTGTGCGACCAAGTCATCAAAAAAAGCTTCGACCGACGCCGTGTTGGGGTCGGCCGATTCAAAAAGCCGGTCGCTTTCCAATTGACGCTTTCGGTGCGTGGGCGTGTCACCGCGCTGATACAACGGCACCCCACGAAGAGTCGCTTGAATCGGAGGATCGAAGCGATCCGAGGAAATTTGCAAACCGGCGGGGCTGGAATAGGAAAGTTTGATGTGCTGGAAGAACGCGGTGGCGAAGGGACGCCCCAGCCTTGTCTCGTGTCTTTGGACGGCCTTGGCAAAATGGTAGACCGCGCTCTCATAGCGGATACGTTTGCCCATTTCAGGTGACCGGCTCGCGATCGGGGGTCACCTGCCCGGTGGGCGCGTGATTGGAAAGCGCATGATCAGAAGGTGTGTCATCATCCGAGGGTGTGTCATCATCCGCGGGTGTCACATCGGCCGCAGGCGCCCGGTAACGCTCGGCATGAGCGAGCATTTCGTCGTAGCTGACCGGCCACGGTTTGGCGGGCGATTTTGATAGGAACATCAGTGCGCGATTGAATTTGGGTTTCCAATAACGCATCGAAATCGACATTTCCGGATAACTGCCATACATGCATCCGTCGCATTTCCCGGTGATCTTGCGGACGTCGGTTCGAAAGACCTTGGATCGATAGACTTCGGGGAAGTCCGCGTCATAAGTCTTGATGGTTTGGTCCAAACGATAATCGCAACAGGGCGCGAAGGCCCCGTTGGGCAGCACCGCGAAATACAACTTGGGACTGTCACAATGGTTTTGATTGCGGCGACGCCAACGAATCGGTTCCTGCCTGACGAAACGCAAGACGTCGTCCAGATATTCATCGCTGTCAAAAAACAGATAGCCTTGGTGACGCATGGTGCGGAGTTCTTCGACCACCCGGGTCACCGTGTCAAATTCCTCGGGTTTCCATTGCAAGGATTGGTCGAAGGTGCGAAACCCGAGTGGGTTGGCAAAATCGGTGATGTGAATCGGCACCATGGATGTGTACCACCCGATCTGACTTGCGAATCGGACCACATCGGTGACATCGCCAAGGTTGTCCCGTTGGAGGACACAGCCGAATGAGGCGAAGCTGTCTTGTTGGGGCAGATACTTGGTGAACACCGAAGCGGCTTTGAGGGCGCGGTGCCACGATTGTTGAAAGCCGCCGTTGACATGGTCCTGGGTTTCGCCGCGGAGCGAATCGAGCGAAATCGAGATGTCCTTGCCGCCGGCCTCAACCGCCGCCGCGATGTCTTCTTCGCTGGCCAAGCCGTTGGTTTGCATGCGAACATGGATCCCGCGGCTTTCGAAAATTCCGATGATTTGCGGAAGATCCTTGCGAACAAAGGGTTCGCCGCCGGTCAGCAGCACCATGGCGACGCCAAGCGTGACGAAGTTGTCGGCAATCCGCTCGATCTCGTCCGTCGTGCATTCACGCAAATCCGAATTGGCGTAAATCACGTTGCACTGTTGGCACGTCAGATTGCAACGGGCCGTCAGATAAAATTGGACGTAGATGGGCACGTCCTGAAACAGCGCCGCACGTGCGAGCGTGGTCAGGGAGAGCTTCGAAAACACGTCTTTTCGCCAACCGGAAGTCGCAACCCGAGTCAGAAGCCGGAATCAGGCTCAGAGTCTGAGTTCGGCTCAGGGCGTGCTCAATGGCCAATCGTTGCGTCGGTGACGAATTAAGCCATTCTTCACGGAGCGGTGCCCCCATCGCGGGGTGGTTATGCGGCGCGTCGCTGCACGACTTTGCAATCCGCTTGTTGATCACAATCCGCTTGATGATCGCACTCCGCTTGATGAATGGCGGTGGGCTCTGGATCGCCATCGCCATGCACCACCTGAAGTGGCGCCGGTGGCGATTCCGAGTACGCCGCTTCGGTGGGGTCGTACCAGGTTTCCATACGATGCATTTCACGCTGGATCTCGGCGGCGAACGATTCGACGCTCTGGTCTGGCCCGATGCGGAGCGGACGTGAAAAGTGCACCTTGATTTGGGTAAACGGCTGCGGAATTTGGACACGATCCCAGCTAAAGGACAGCACCCATCGTCGCCGCGGGCGGACGATCACCGCCAGGACCGGCCTTCCGGTCTGGCGAGCCATCATGGCGATACCGCGATGAACGTGTCCGCGCGGGCCGTTGGGCCCGTCGACGGTCAAGATTCCCGCGCCACCCTGGCGGACATGACGAATCATCTGGGTCGCGGCGGTCGCGCCACCTTTCTTCGCGCGACCCGCACTGCCCCGGAATACGGTGATGCGGTTGATTTTCAGCATCGGCACCACCCAGTCGCCGTCGCGGCTGCGGGACACCATCGCGGCAATATTGGGATCCCCGTGCATGATGCCGCCGATTTGATGCGCGTGGAGCGCAGCGAGCAAATATGTTTCGCCATCGCGGCGCAGCACATGCCGGATGTCGCGATGACCGACCGGCCGGCATGTTTTGGCCAGGCACCACAACATTCCGGCGAGCAACCAGGCGATCGCCCGTTGCAGCCCGTCGGTGACGCGACGTTTCATGTTGACTGAGATCTTGCTTGAATGTGAATCAAATGGAGCGGATATCGGCTTTTATCAGAAACCTTGCCCGTTTGAGAACGCCGATTTTCGTTGCTTGAAATCAATGGCTGCGGCACAATAGGGAAGCCCGATGATCGCGGCCCCCGCCTTTGGAAAAGAGTGACTTGATGCCCCGACCCGGTTTGTTCCGCCGCCCGAATTTGCATCCCGAGCCGCATCCGAGAAGCCTGCCGTCCGCGATCGGTCGCGGTGCGATGCGGGTTACCGTTTTGGCGGTCGCTTGCTTGGCGATCGTCGTCTTGCCAGTGGTCGTCTTGGGACATGCCCATCCGGCAATTGCCGAGGACCCCAACCCGGCGAATCCCAATCCGGCCGACCCCAATCCGGCAACACCCGATGCGGAGGTTTCCGATGCCGATCGGTCGGCCCAGGAAACCGAGCCGATTCGGAAAATTGATTTCTCGCGGGATATCCAGCCGATTCTCGCTTCACGC
>JBCCRW010000445.1:0-4285 GCA_039201055.1 Planctomycetota bacterium
CTGGCCAGGATGTAGCTGACCTCCAGCGAGTCGGTCTGGCTGAGGTTTTCCTTGGTGATGAAATCATCAAGGTGGCCCTCGCGCTTTTCGGGCAACTTGAGTTTGAGTTGCAGGGGTTGGCTGTAGTCGGCGATCTCCAGCAACACCTGGCCCGTCATCACGGGGCGACTGCGCAAAGTCTTTTCGACGTCCCAAGACAACACGACGCCATCGATGGGACTTTTCACGACCAAATCCTTGCGACGTTCGTCCAGCAGTGCGAGTTTTTTGCGAAGCGTTTCCAGGCGAACTTTGATTTCCTCGGATTCCGACAACACCGCTGCCGCCTGGGCGGCTTCGAGCGTGCGAATTTGTTTTTGCTGGGCAACGTTGCGGATTTGTTCCTTGAGTGTGGTTTGAATTTCGCCCTCGACCTCGGTCAATTGCTGCTCCAGATCGATGTTGCGAAGCACCACCAGCGTTTGTCCGGCGGTGACCCTGGAACCATGTTCCGCACCGTCCATGACTTCGACGACCTCGCCATCGATATTGGCAAACACCTGTCGCTGGGCACTGGGCGAAACCGTGCCATCGGCCTGCAGCGTGAAGTCTTTTTGAATCAGCGTCAGGGCCAAGATCAAGCCCACGATCGCGGCGCAAACGGCCAAGGTTTTGGGCAGCGTGCGGGCGCGAACGACCCAGCTGGCACGCCCCAACGCTCGCCACAGCGGCATCAGAAATAGATTCGAATGCGAACGTGAATTGGCGATCGCGCGGGTGCCGTGTTCGTAAACCAGATCCGTGCGTTGCTTGAAGATTTCCGTGGGAATCGCGGATTCAATTTGTTCGACAATCAGGGCGCCGATGATCTCGCCGCGGTGCGCGTTGTCGCGATCAATCGCGCCCGCGGCACCGGCGTCAGTGTCGCGGCCGAGCCGTCGTTCGGGTTCGCGAAGGGGCAGCACCGCAATGTGCCGGCCGTAGGATTCGTCGACGTATTCTTCCAGCGCATCCTCGATCTGCGGCGGCAAATCCATTTCGCTGCCGTCGTGCCACAGCGGTTCGCCGGCGGCGACGACTCGAGTGGCCAATTTGTCGAGTGCCGAAACGATGTTCGATCGATTCTCGATCGTGTCTTGACCGCTGACGGCCGTGACCCGGCACTTGCGTCCCCGTTTCATCGCGACGCTGACACGGTCGCAGCCGATCAAACGCCGCCCTTCATTGGCGACGATGTGCGCGGTTTCTTTTAGATCAAGTGATTCGTGGGTGGCCCGTGCGAATGAATCGGCTTGTTGCCACAGGGTTTGCCGATCGCCCAGGGTGCGTAGTTTTTTGCCGCGCAGCCATTCGACGGCCAACTCGCTCATCTGCTGTAGGAACCGCAGATAACCACGCTGCGTTTCCGGTGCGGTATCGGGCCGCTGAAACACCTCGATCAAACCGTCCTGTTGCCCGTCGTGCTGCAGCGAACCGAGCACCAGCAAGTACCGCGTCGGGTTGCCTTGGCCTTCGTCGTCGGTGGTGCCGCTGTAAGGCGGAACCAACATCGATTGACCCGCCGCGGCGACCCGCTGGATCAAGCGGGAGTGACGGACCGCGTCTTCGGTGTCGTCGGCCAGGATCGAGGGTTCGGCGTTGATTTGATACTGCAGACGCAGTTGTTTGTCCTCGTCCATCAGCCACACGGCACCCCCGTGGGCGGCCAGTGCGGTAATGATTCGCGACAAAAATTCGGGATAGAACTCTTCGGCGGTCGAATCGCTTTTGGCCAGGGCCGCGATCTCGTTGACGAGCGCGCGGATTTGCGCCTTGGTGTCTTCGACTTGTTTCTGATCGACCGACATAAACGGAACACGCTGACGGGGAAAAGACGAGGCTTGGCGACATTTGCTGGAGCGGGCTTGAAGTCCGCCACAACGAATTCAATGTCGGGTATTCGGGGCAGCGTTGCCCACCCAACCCGCTGCGAAGTGCCGCAAATTCGTCTGGACACTTTATACAACTTGTATAAACTCGTCCAGAACATTTCCGCGACTTGTGCAGAGGGTTTTTGGCTTGAGCGAATTCGGTGTCCCGCAGCAGCCAGGAGAGCAGCCGCCCGGAGACCGGCATCTCGAAAGACCGCAGTCGGCGGTCGATGCGATGGGTTTTTTGAAGGCACCCGCATCGCAATTGCTGCTTGATCCCGCGCACGCGAGTGCTCATTTGCGGGCTTTGGACGAAGAGGTCCATCGGATGCAGCGACAAATCCGGCTGCAGATTCAGGCTCGTCTGGAGGCATTGGCCGGTTGCACGATGCGGGACACGCATGCCAACCAGGATTTGGTCCGGCAGATTCATGCGATGTTGGAGCGAAATGGGCTGCGGGTTCGCTGTCCCGAATGCGGTCATCCGGCGATTTTGCGTGTTTCGCCCCGCAGCGGAGCCCAGCACGGCGTGTTTGTTTTTGATCACACAATCGATGGTCGCCGCACGTTTCACGGCGGCCGTGGGACGCTGCCGATCCTGCGTTTGGTGGTCAAGCCGCCGCGTGCCTCAAAAAATGCCCGCGCCGGTTGAGGGGAACATGCGCCCGCCGGTGATCCGCAGGTGTGGCGACAGCGACGCGCCCGCGTCAGGTGACGTTTGCTTCGGCGGAACACGTTTTGGTGCAAGCACCCGGCTCCCGGCTGTCGCCGGAATCTCGGCTCACCTGCGCGGCGGGTGAGCCGCTGGCCGAGCTGTAAGCGAATCCACGGGTACCACGAATCAGCAAGACCGCGCGGATGCTATCCGGCCCGTCGCTTGAGGCTCCAGTCGCGGTCCATCGATGCTGCGAGCCTGGCATGACCGCGAAGCGCTCCAAGACGGTAGCCGTGGGCAAGCCAGCCGAGCCTCGGGCGAGTGCTTGCGCCACCCACGGACGACGAACGCGAACACACCCGTTCCGTTCCGCGATTTCGGTGGCGAAGCCGCCGAAATCACGAGACGAGTGTCCGGTTCAGGCAGCCCGAACCGGGGTTGGCGTCCGACTCGCCAGAGGCTCGCCGAACGGACCCCCGGGCGACCGGCTGTGATGCCTCCGGCATCGATTTCGTACCTGGGATCCGCCGCTTGGGAAATCGCAAGTCCCAGGCGCCCGCAAACTCTGATCACCGCGACTCGGTAGGCGATGAGGCACAAAACTTGCGCAAGCCAAAATTGCCACACCCCAACCTTTCGACAGCCCAGGCTGCGTGCTGTGCGTTTGGCATTCAGCGGAATCGAGGCTTCGCTGAAACCGTACAATTCCTACTATCGGAAAGGAAAACGGAATGGTTCCAGCGAGTGAATCTTTTCATCGATCCCTCGTAGAATCTTCGTCTCCGGTCCGTTAATCTCAAGGGTTAGGCAGATGCCGGCATTCTTGTTGCGGTTCGGAATTGGGTTCCCCGCGTTGGAATGTTGGTGGCCGTCCCTTTCGGGGACATACAAAGTACTAACAACCACAAATTAGTGAAAAAGACCGTCCTTATCGTCGACGATCACGAGGTGATCCGACTTGGCGTGAAAGTGCTCCTCAGCAACTCGAACTTTGAACCCGCGGGGGAGGCTGACACCGCGGCGAAGGCTATTGAACTGGTCGAATCGCTCAAGCCCGATTTGGTGCTGCTTGACATTCGCATGCAAGGCGGCGACGGCTTGACGTGTTTGGGTCGAATCAAACTGGACCACCCGACACTGCCGATCGTTCTTTATTCGGCCTACGACAATCCCACCTATATCGCTCGCGCGGTTGCCTTGGGTGCGTCGGGCTATGTGCTTAAAAGTCCCAGTCGCGAACGATTGCTCGAAGCCTTGCAAGCCGCTGGTGCTGGTGAATCCGCTTGGACCAAGGAAGAATTGCGACGCGTCACCGGTGCACTGGCGACACCAAGATTAACCCAGGATGTCGAGGTGCCGTTAACGCAGCGGGAAAGCGAGGTTTTGCGGCAGATGGCCAACGGTTTAACCAATAAAGAAATTGCCAAAATACTTGGCATTTCATACGAAACTGTGAAGGAGCACGTGCAGCACATCTTGCGAAAAATCGGTGTCAGCGATCGAACACAAGCCGCCGTTTGGGCTGTTCGGAAGAAGCTGGTTTAAAACCGACCAGCGTGGTCGATTTGGGCGCGGGGCAGCTAGGCATGGACTTGGGTCCGGGGCGACCCAGTGCGGTGGGTTTGACGCTCGGGGTGAGTTGAACCTTCACCTCGGAGAGGTACGCTGCTTTGCCAAACTTTGCCTCGGAGAGGCGAGCTACTTTGACACACTTCGCCTCGGAGAGGCGAGCTACTTTGAC
>JBCCRW010000446.1:0-4248 GCA_039201055.1 Planctomycetota bacterium
ACCGGTTTCCGTATGTGAAACTGCCGAAGTGCCCCCGAAGTCAAAAGCACATTGCGCGCTGGCTACAGTCCTTCTGTTTCACGAATGCGGTACTCAATAATTCGCAAGGCACCGGTGATTTCGTTTCACGGATCACCAAAGACTTTTTGGGTAAAAGCAAGGCCGCTGGCCGGGGCTAGGCAAATTGCTGGGCCTTCGGCCCGACGAACGCTTCAACGTCGGTTCCTACGCTCGTTCCTGGTCCGCCGACCGGCAGGCTTGCAAGTAGCGTGTGAGTTCTTCCTTCACTTTCGGAAACAGGAAGAACAGCCCCACCATGTTGGGGAACACCATCGCAAAGATCATCGCATCGGAAAATTTGATGACCGAGTCGAGCGAAATCGCAGCTCCAATGACCACGACAATGCAAAAAAGCACTTTGTAGGAAACGTCGGCGGCCTTGGACCGACCGAACAAAAATTTCCAGGCCTGCAGTCCGTAGTACGACCAAGAAATCATGGTCGAAAACGCAAACAGGATGATCGCCACCGTCAGGACGTAACGAAATTTCGGCAGCACGCTGTCAAAGGCATCCGACGTCAGATCGACACCGCCAACCCGATCGCCCGAAATCAAAACTTCCTTGTTGACCACATCTCCCCAAGGGAATTTTGCGTCGACGTTGTAGATCACAATCACCAGAGCCGTCATGGTGCACACGACGACGGTGTCGATAAACGGTTCCAGCAGGGCGACGATGCCCTCGGAGGCGGGATATTTGGTTTTCACCGCCGAGTGGGCGATGGCGGCCGATCCGGCGCCAGCTTCGTTCGAAAATGCAGCCCGCTGAAAACCCTGGATAATCACACCCAACATGCCGCCAATCCCGGCCGCAGGTGTAAATGCACCGCTGACAATCTCTTTGACGGCCCAGGGCACCGAAGTGATATTCATGACCAGAATCAATAGTGCCGCGCCGCAATAAATGATCGCCATGAACGGCACGATCTTTTCGGTCACGCTGGCGATTCGCTTGATCCCGCCCAAGATCACGATCGCGACCAAGACCGCCATCACAATCCCAATCACAGTTCCGGCGGAACCACTGTCCTGCAAATCGAATAGGGTCTTAATCTGAGCGGCCGCCTGATTCGATTGAAACGCGTTGCCGCCACCAAACGATCCGCCGATGCAGCAAACCGCAAAGATCACACCGAGAACTTTGCCGAGCGGCGCGATCCCAAGTGCCTCAAACCCGCGACTGAGGTAGTACATCGGCCCGCCATGGACCGTTCCGTCGGGGTCCATGTCGCGATATTTCACGCCCAACGTGCATTCGACGAACTTGGTTGACATCCCCAGCAAGCCGCAGACGATCATCCAAAATGTCGCCCCGGGGCCCCCGGCTGCCACGGCCACCGCGACGCCTGCAATGTTGCCCAGCCCGACGGTTCCTGAAACCGCCGTCGCCAAGGCTTGAAAGTGCGTCACTTCGCCGTGGCTTTCATCACGAATCGTGTCGACCAGATCGCCATCCAATTCGTTGACTTCCGTCTTCTTCGGCACGTCGACGCCGGCCTTTTCGACTTCGTCATAGCGCCCAGCAACAACGCGAAGGGCCAAGGGGAACAGCCGCAAGTTTGCAAATCCAAACGCGATCGTAAAAAACGCCGCACCGACGACCAACAGAATAAGCACAAATGGCAACGAACCCAGCACCGGCAACGTGATGGGATAAAAGACCATGCTGTCCCAGGCATCCGCGATCGGTTTGACTCGCTTCTCGATGGCTTCATCAATCCCACCAGATCCCGCCAACTCGACGTCGGCATCGTCCTGTACTGCGGCATCGTCCTGGGCACCGCTGGCACCCGCGGCATCGCTGTCACCGGTGGCTTCGACGGATGTGTCGCTTGCACCGGAGCGGTCCTCGTCACCGGACTGCGCGTCCGCTGCGGGCGAATCCTGCGCCCCTAGGGTCGGTGCAACGGAAGACGACACCACCCAGAAGCAAAGCAGCGCGGCGAACAATCGGAAACAGCGAATCTGGAAAAGTCGAAGCATCAGTGGTTCATGATGGAGGGGCAGGCATCCCGGGAGTGTCATCGCGTGCACGCGAATCCTGCGGCTACCATAGCGGAACTTTCGCCGCGTTGGGTTTGCCTGCCACAATCGTAAGCTCGGTTTTTGTTCGCCTCGTGTCCCGACTTCCCTGATCGATGCCCGCTTGATGACACCGTTGGTCGTTTTAAACGTTGTCGGTTTGACGCCTCGCTTGGCCGCTCACGCGCCTCGATTGTCAGCGCTGGGCGGCATCGCCCCTTGGCGTTCGCCGCTGCCCGCAGTCACGTGTACCAGCCAAGCCACCATGTTGACCGGCACAGCACCGCGCGAGCACGGAATCGTCGGCAACGGTTGGTATTACCGCGACACTGCCGAAGTTCGATTTTGGCAACAATCCCACGCACTGATTCAACGTCGATGTTTTTACGAAGACTTCGATACCGCCAAAATGTTTTGGTGGTTCAACGGTTCCGCTCCGGTGCAAGCATCGTGCACGCCCAAACCTCATTACGGCAGCGATGGTTCCAAGGCGTTTGACGTTTATGATCGCACGGGTTGCGATTTGACCGACCGCTTGGGACCGTTCCCCTTTTTTTCATTTTGGGGCCCGCACGCCGGTCTGCCGTCCAGTCGCTGGATCGCCGAAGCTTCGGCGCTGGTGATTCGCCAGCGGCAACCGCAATTGACGTTGGTGTATTTGCCGCATCTGGACTACGACCACCAACGAAGCAGCGACCCGCCGATTTCGTTGGTCACCGAAGTCGACCAATGCGCGGCGATCGTGATCGATGCGGCAACGTCCATCGGTGCACAGGTCGTCGCGGTGAGCGAATACGGTTTGATGCCCGTCGATCGGCCCATTCACATCAACCAGGCGTTGCGTCGCGAGGGGTTGCTGGAAACGCGCGGCGGTCCCTTTGGGAGCCAGCTGGTGCCCGGTGACTGTCGCGCCTTCGCCGTCGCCGATCATCAACTGGCACATGTCTACGTCAAGAACCCCGGCGACCGCGAATCCGTGCGTCGCATCATCAGCGATTTGCCGGGCGTTGCCGCGGTGGTCCCGGCGGGTGATTTGGAATTGGATCATGAACGGGCCGGTGACTGGATCGCGCTGGCCGAGCCGAACAGCTGGTTTACGTATTATTTTTGGGGTGAAGGCGAAACGCCGCCCGATTACGCGCCGACGGTCGACATTCATCGCAAACCGGGTTACGACCCGGTGGAATTGTTTGCCACCAGCAAGCTCCGCGCGGTGGCGCGGGTGGCTCAAAAGAAATTGGGTTTTCGCTACCGGATGGACGTGATTCCGCTGGACGCCACGCTTGTTGGCGGCAGCCATGGCATCCACCCCGCCGACCCCATGGACGGCCCCGTGATCATCGGCCCGGGTCAATTACCCGAAACGATGACGGAATTCCCACGCTACGCCGTCGGTCGCCTCAACGCGTAGCGGCTTACTTCGAAATTCGTCGACTCAACGTTACCGCTGAAAAGTTAGCGTTGAAAAATCGGCAGATAACCCATGTCCAATTGCAACATGATCAAGTTGCACGCGGTGACATAGACCGGATGGATTTGGCCTTCCCAATAACCATCGGGTCGCTGCTTTTCGACAATTCGGTCATACAGCCGGTCGCGGAATGGCTGCCATAATTCTTCGCCCTGCCGATAAACCACTTGGCTGTAATACAAATACGTGTAATGCCAGTGCCCAAAGGCTTTGGCACCATCGTCGATATCATGAAGCTGTGCCTTGGTGTACTTCCACATCTCGGGCACCTGTTCGCTGTCGTAGTCGCCCGCGTTGTACAACGCGGCCAGCGCGGCGGCCGTGATCGCCGGCCGACTGGTGCCGCGTTGGCGACTGCTGTAGCTGATCCCGCCATCGTCATTTTTGCAGTCGTAGATGTACTGCTTGGCCGATTCAATAATCTTGCTGTTGACGGGAATCCCGGCGTTGCGACAACCCCGTAAACCCTGGACCTGGGTGATCGTTGTCGAACCTTCGTCGAAATCGTTCCCTTCGCGAGCGGACAAATAACCCCAGCCGCCGGCGGCGGTTTGGGCATAACCGCTGAATTGAACCGCCTTGGTCAGCACTTCGACCAATTCTTCGCGGCGGTCCAGCAAGCCCTCCTCGCCCAACACCTGGGACAGGAACAGCATCGAAAAGCCATGCCCGTAGGTGTATCGCGAATCGGTTTG
>JBCCRW010000447.1:0-4243 GCA_039201055.1 Planctomycetota bacterium
CCGTCGCGCACGCGATGTTAATGAAGGACGATCGGGTCATGAAGTACGTCAAGGAGACGCTGCACCAGTTTGCATCGGAGGTCCGCTAATTTCGGATCGTTGGACTCGTCGCCCCGCCCACGACCTACCGGTCAACCAATCATCGTCGCGACGGCGGCAAGCGCCTGTTCGACTTTCCAGCGCTCGTGATCGCGATCCCCGACCGAGTTGCTAATGCCCCGGATGCAGCTCAGCACGATCCCCCGCGACTGACACAAGCGCGCCACGCTGTACGTCTCCATGTCCTCCGCTGCAAAACCTGGGAACCGGTTTTGCCGCCAAGTCGCTTCGACTGGATTGGCCGATGCGCTGGCGACCGAAAGGATGGCCGGATGCGATGGGCTTGCCGGATGCGAAGTGGTCGGAAGCGTCGCCTCTGCTTCGCGCCAACCCAGGTCCACATCGCTGCGAAAATCACCGGCTTGCCCGACCCCGATTCCGTCGACGTCGACTTGGCCAAATCGGTAGGCGTGACCGGGAACCCAGCGCTTGCTGTCCATACTGCCGGCGATGCCCAATAGCAAAACCTGATCTGGCGGTTTCGTCGCAAGGGTATCCAAGACGCGAAGCGTACCGATCATCGCTTCGACCAATCCAAACCCAATGACCTGAGCACTTTCAAAACGCGAATCGCATCGGCACAGCACGCGTCGCTCCCTCTCGGTGGGCACCAAACACAGCGTCCGGTCGGACCATTCAAGCGGGGTGCGGGTGTCCAGTAAAATCGGCACGACGGTTTCGAATGTCCGCGTTTCAGCAAAGGGGTCGCTTCAAAATTTCCACCTTTAAGTTACCCATCTGGGAACACCATGACGAGATCCAGCGGGTGATCCGGCAAAATCGCTCACTGGTGCTGCAGGCGCCGCCGGGTGCCGGCAAAACGACGGGCCTGCCGCTGATGCTGCGACGCGATGATGGCTGGACCTTCCAGGCCGCCTCGGATGGCCAACTTTGGTGCATCCAACCGCGGCGTCTGGCCGCGCGAATGGCGGCGATGCGTGTGGCGGACCAAATTGCTTGCCGTGTCGGCCAACAGGTCGGCTACCACGTGCGTTCGGACCGACGCGAATCCAACGAAACCCGCATTTTGATGATGACGCCCGGGATGTTCCTGCGGCGCATGCTTGCCGATTCGTTCCTGGAAAATGTTGTCGCCGTGGTGCTGGACGAATTCCATGAACGATCCATCGAAATGGACTTGGCGCTCAGCATGACCCATTTGCTGCGTGGCAGCGTTCGTGATGACTTGCGATTGATCGTCATGTCGGCGACCTTGGAACCGCAGCCGATTGTTGATTTTTTGGGTGACGCCAGCGGTATCGTGACTCGTGGGCGATCCTTTCCGGTCGCCACCGTTTATCGGCCGCTATCGGCCGAACTGTTCCGCAGCTCCGGTGCAAGCCGCGGACAATGGCCCGCCGAATTTGCCGCCGCGATTGCGGACGCGGCTGCCCAACAGTCCGCCGGTGACGTGCTGGTCTTCTTGCCCGGTGTCGGGGAAATTCGCTTGTTGGCGACGGCTTGCTCGCATTCGTCGCGGCTTCAAGATTTCGATATTCGAATCCTGCACGGCGGTTTGGGCCCTGACAAACAGGATGCGGCGCTGCGGCCATCCGGTCGACGCCGAATCATCCTGTCGACCAACGTCGCCGAGACCTCGGTCACGATCGACGGGGTTACCGTGGTCGTGGATTCTGGGAAAGCAAGGGTATCGCGGATGAATCCGCGAACGGGGCTACCTGGATTGGCGATCGAAAGCATTTCGGTGGCGTCGGCGGACCAACGCGGCGGCCGGGCCGGACGCACATCGCCGGGGACCGCGATTCGGTTGTGGGACGAGCGGACGCATCGGTCTCGGCCGGCCCGAGACTTACCGGAAATCCTTCGCGGCGATTTGTGTCCATCACGTTTGTGGATTCGGGCCTGGGACGCGGTCGAACCCGACGCCATGAAATGGCTGGATTCACCCAGCGGCGAGGCCGTCGAACGTGCGGACGAAACGCTTCGGCAATTGGCCGCGATTGACGCCGGCGGTGCCATCACGCCGCTTGGAAAGCAAATGACGAACTTGCCCATGCACCCGAGATGGGGCCGGATGCTGATCCAGGCTCAGCGTGACGACTGCGAATGCGTTGCGGCGTTGGTTGCGGCGATGCTTAGCGAACGTGATCCCTTTCGCGCCCTGGGCCGCGATGCACCGGTCGACCTGGACGAACGCGTGGCAATCCTAATCGAAGATGTCCCCGCGACGACCATGGCGGACGATGCGGTGGGACGATCGCGCGATCTAAATGCCGCGGCACCGGATCGTCCCTCTAGGGAACAAGTATGGCAAAATGCCGGGCGTTTCCTGCGATCCTTGCGTGGCGTCGCCCGTCACGGTCGACAGCGTGATGAAGACGATCGACAACGAACCCGCCAGCAGTGGCGGAACCTAGCGCCAGAAGTCTGGCAGCGAGTTTTGTTGTCGGGCTTTCCGGACCGGGTTTGTCAGCGCCGCGGGATGGTTGTTCCGAAGACCTCGGCGGCGTCGACATACAAAAACGTCGCCGACGGTCGTGCTCGGATGGTTGGCGGCAAGGGCGTGCGTTTGCCACCGGGCAATCGCCTGGATCGACATCGCTTCTTTCTGGCCATTGATGTCGAAGATCGCGGTGAGGACGCTCAGGTGCGTTTGGCAGCCGCCGTCGATCGCGAGCAACTGTCGGCGGACTTGATCAGTGTCATGACGGAGCCGCACTGGGATGAAACGGCTGGTGCGATTCGTTGCCGACGAGTGACTCGGTATTTGGATTTGGTGTTAGACGAAACGCCGACAAAAATGATCGCCAACGACGCGACAGCCGCCATGCTGGCGTCGGTCTTGGAGTCCCACTTTGACCAGTATTTCCCGCCCTCGCATACTCTGGTGCAATTCCTGGCTCGGATCGAATGTTTGCGGGCGGCAGGATTATGGCCGGATTCGCCAACGACCACGTCCCCCACGGAGTTGCGAAATCGCTTGATACGAAAGGCATGCGAACGAAGCCTGAGTGTTGATCAGGTATTGGCCGCGAATTGGAAATCCATCACGCAGTCATCGCTGGACTACAAACAGACTCAGGTGTTACGGACCGATGCACCGGAGAATTGGCGTTTGCCCGGTGGCCGCGAGGTGAGGCTGGATTATTGCGCCGACCGAAAGCCTCGGCTGGAAACTCGTATCGGTGATTTTTACGGGGTCACCGAGCACCCGCGGGTGCTGGGTGGTCGAGTCCCGATTCAGTTGCATTTGCAAAACCCGGCAGGTCGCACCGAGCAGATTACCGAGGATTTGCCGGGGTTCTGGTCGGGTTCCTATGCCTTGGTTCGCAAGGCGATGCGTGGCCGGTACCCCAAGCATGATTGGCCGGAGGACCCGGCGACCGCGTCACCGCCCATGCCCCGGCGACGCCGCGAGTGAGACGCGACGCCGCAGATAAGACGCGGCGCCTCAAGTGAGACGTGGCGGGGGCCTCAGCGAGTCAAGATCCGGGGGAAAGGGGCGATGGTCAATGGCTATACTACGATTCGTGTTTTCCATCGACGGCCAAGACGCCGGCCGTCGCCGCCTAGGAGTCCATCCATGCCGACACTCGACCGACTGATCGACCCGATACGCCATTCGCCTCGGTTGCCCGAATTGGTCCGGGAACTTTCCGCGCTACTGGAACTGGAACGAGACCGCCGCGAAAAATTTTATGATGACGTCACGCCGGAACAGAAAGCCGAGTTTATCGAAGGAGAGGTGATCGTGCATTCACCCGCCCGTTCCAATCATCTCGACGTCACCCTACGCGTCGCCCAACTGCTTCATACTTTCGTTCAAATTCACCAACTGGGCACGGTCAAGTCCGAAAAGTGCTTGTGTGTTTTCCCTCGCAACGATTACGAGCCGGACGTGGTTTTCTTTTCGACTGGCAAGGCCGCGACGTTCCGGGCGGACACCATGAAATTTCCGATCCCGGATCTGGTCGTCGAAGTGCTGTCGGAATCCACCCAGTCCCGCGACCGCGGCGTGAAATTCGAAGACTACGCCGCCGGTGGCGTCCACGAGTATTGGATCGTTGATGCCGACCAAAGCGTCATCGAACAGTATCGCTTGCGTCCGGCGTCCGGCGAAAACGAGGCGAATTATGAATTGGTGCTCAAGGCCGGCCAGGGCATGCTGCACTGCGCCGTTATC
>JBCCRW010000448.1:0-4238 GCA_039201055.1 Planctomycetota bacterium
CCCAGATCCAGGGGCCACATCGAATCATCGTCAAGCGATTCGACACCCGGTGACGCCAATGGCGGGGCTTCGATGGCAACCGTCACCGGCGGCGGTTGCCCGCCACGCGAGGATGTGTTTCCAGATGCCGTTCCGTGTGCATTCATGTATCCGTTCCCTGTGCATTCATGTATCCGTGCCCTGTGCATTCATGCGTCCGGTCCCTCTTGGGTCGTCACGCTGTAATCGCTGACGCCGCTGCGATTGCACAAATCCATCACGCCGACGACGCCCTGGAACGCGGCCTGTCGGTCGGCACGAATCACCACGCTTTGGCTGCTTGGGTTATCCGCGACGGCTTTGATCAGAAGGTCTTCCAAATCATTTAAAGTGGTCGCTTGCCCGCCCAGGAACAGCGTGCCTTCGGCGTTGACGTCGATCACAATCTCGCGGACTCGACCGATCATCGGTTCGGCACTGGTGGCCGATGGCAGCACGATGTCCAGTCGCCTCTCTTCGTCCTCAAATTCGCTGGTGACCAAAAAGAAGATCAATAGCAAAAACACCACATCGATCAGCGGCGTCAGCGAAAGGTTGCTGGCAACGGTGGATCGTTTGATTCGCGCGGGCATGTTGCTGTTTGTTTGCGATGCTGGTTGTTTGCGTTGCTGATTCGTTCCAATGTGGATTCGTTAGACGCTTCGGCCGGCCATGCTGGCCGCCGCTTTTCCACCGGCCGGGCCGTGGTTACTTCCACCGCTCGCGGGAACCGGTGGGGGTGGCAAGGGCGAAGCTTCCAGCGGCACCAAGCTGCCATCGGGTTCAAGTCGTTGTTTGCCGGCGAAACGTTCCAGACCCGGGGCGATCGCAAAGGCGATTTCCTCGACGCGGTGAAACATTTTGACAAGCCGATTTTCCAGATACAACGCCAGCATCGCCGCCGGAATCGCAACAATCAATCCGGCCAAGGTGGTCACCAAGGCGGTATAAATCCCTTCGGACAATTGCTCGCTTCGGCTGCGGTCGGCTGTCAGTGTCGTCGATTCATGAAAGGCCACGATCATGCCCCAGACCGTGCCCAGCAAACCCATCAGCGGCGTCGCGGCGGCGGCCAGCGTCAACCAGCGGATGGGGCTGGAGTAGCGATCCACCTCGCGCTGCAAGGCATCGCTGGCGGCCGTTTCGACTTCCGCAAGCGGGCGTCCGGTACGCATCAACATGGCGCGCACAACGCGTCCTGCCGCAGATGGGTTTTCGCCGCAAACTCGCAAGGCGGCCGTTGGCGAAAAGCGATCGATGGGAGTCGCCAAACCGCGCAGGTGTTCAATCAACGCCGCGGGCAATAGTTTTCGTCGACGCAGCGCCAAGAAACGCTCGATCGCGAGTGCCACGACCAACAAACTCATCAATCCGATCGGGATCATGAACCAGCCGCCCCGCCATATCAACGACAGCAGATCGATGCCACCGGGTGCATCGGAGGTTTGTGCCGGTGGCGGCGCGTCGGCGATGACGGAATCCACATCGTCCAGGTCGACCAGGGCGGCGTCGCCGGCATCCTGCGAAAACGCCATGCCAAGATTCGCCGTCGGGCCCGCGACGGCCAGCCCCAGTGACAACAGCAACACGCCGATCAGCCGACGCGGCAGAAAAAACGGACTCACTTTTGGATCGCCTCCAATCGTTGGCGAGACTTGTCGGCCAGGTCGGACCCGGCATGTTGTTTGATGACGTAGTTGTAAAAGCGCTCGGCAAAGCCAACCGCCTTTTCCCGAGCCGCCGTGGTGGCGGCACTGGAGGCCAACAGTTCGCTACACCGTCCCGCCTCGAAGCCCGCCTTGGCCTGCCATGCTTGGATGTTGTCCGGAGCCTGGGCACCGCCGTAACCGAACATGAGCCGTTGAAATTCGCCAATGGCTTGCTTGAAATCGCGACGGCCAAAGTGAATTTCGCCCGCCATAAAACGCGCTCGAGCCCCGATCTCGTTGCGATAACCGTCGGACGCCTGGTCAAAGAAATGTAACGCTCGGTCGTCGTCGCCCAATTTTTGATGCGTCGCACCCAACTCATAAATCAGTTGGGCAAGGTACGAAGTCGACGGAAAGCGCGTCTTCAGTTCGTTGTACCACTGCAGCGCCTCTTCGAAATCTTCGGTCTGTGCGGCGGCCTGGCCGCCATGCAACAACGCCAATTCGCGAATGCGGCTCTTCTTTGGATCTCGCAGACGCATCGATGTGTCGTCGGCCTCGCGTATCCACTGGCGAGCCTTGCGATATGCCTCCAACGATCGGACATATTGACCGCTGCGAAAATAAGTCTCACCGCTCATCACCACCGCGTCGAGCGCGTAGCCACCCTCCGGTGCAATCTCAAGTTGCCGCTCAAACGCATCGCGGGATTTGTCTAAGTCGCCGTCTTTGAAATAGGCCCATCCCAGCCGATACAGCACGTCGTCGAGCGCATCAAAGCTTGGCACTTCATCGACGATTCGCTGCAAATGTTCAGCGGCGGGTTTCCAAGCACCCGCGTATTGATCCAGCAGTGCCAACTCGTACAGCGTTTCGGCCAGCGGCAGCCCGGTGGGCTTGGACTGCAAAAACGTTTCCAGATCGACTCGCGCGTCCTCATTTTTTTCCAACGCGACCAGCGTCATTCCGCGGGTCAGTCGGGCGCGGGTGGCCATGGGGTGATTGGGATATTCGCGAATCAATCGGTCCAGCGTCCGCAGGGCTTCGTCATCGCGTTTCAGGCGGGCGAGTGCGTCTCCCAAGCCCAACAACGCCATCGGCATCAGTTCGGGCTCCTTCTCTGATGCAACCACTTGTGCGAATTGCTTGGCCGCCGCGGCATCGTCACCCGCATCGGCCGCCATCGTGCCCAACTTGAATGCCGCTTGAACGCCCAGGGCCGACGGCGTCTTGGCAACTTGCGTGAACCACCGGGTCGCGCGATCGTTTTGCCCGGCACGCAGCGCCGCTTCGGCGGCCAGTAGTTTTGCCTCCGTCGCTCCCTCCCAATCGCCGCTCGCGGCATCGGCCAATAAGGTCACCGCATCAGCCGGACGACCCGCTTGAATTTGCAAGCGACCGGCCAACAAATTCGCTTCCTGGCGACTATCCGCGTCCAGTTTGCCGGACTGCTGACGCAACAAGGCGATGGCCGCATCGGTCCGCTCGGCCGATGCCATGACCGACGCGGCGCGAATCACCCATCGTGCAAAGGCCGGCGAAGGTCCTCCGCTGGCGTCTTCGACCAAACGTTGGAACTGCGTGGCCGAACGCTGACGATCACCCGCGGCCAGCAGTGCCTCGGCCAAAATTAATCGCACGTCACTTTGCAACTCATGCGAATCATGCCGCTTAAAAAATGTCTCGCCGGCTTCGATTGCGTCGTCGTAGGCTTTGGCTTGGAATGCACTGAACGCGGCGTTGTAAAGCGCCCGGGGTGCAATTTTGGCATTCGGCTGCGCGGCGGCGACCTCGCGATAACGCTTGGCTGCTTCACCCAAACGGGACGCGTCGGCGGCGATCGATTCGGCCAAATCCAGTTTCAATTCGTTGGCATAGTCGCCTTCGACTCCGCGCTTGAGCTGTTCCCGTGCAATTTTCTCTGCCTGTTTGAATTGTCCGTCGGCCAAACGAATCTTTGCCAGCCAGTGGGCGGCCTCGGTGGCCGCCGCCCGATCCTTGCCCGCCGTGACTTCGGCAAATCTCTTCGCGGCAACATCGGTGTCGCCGGCGCGATAGGCGCTTTGCGCGGACGCCAAACGGGCCGTCGCGGCAAAGCTGCTGTCGGCATATTGATCCAACAATTCTTCGTAAGCCTTTGCCGCCGCACCCGGATCGCCATTGGCGAAATGCGCGAATCCTTGTCGGTAATACGAATAGGCGGCGTCTTCATCTTCCAGCGGCGCGCGCAGGGCGTCGGCAAGTGACTTCACTGCCTCGCCGTAACGTTCCTGTTCAATCAACAAGTCGCCCAAGCGAATCGCCACGTCTCCAACCGAATCGTCGTCGCCGCAGGCGGAGATCATTTGGCGAAACGACGCGATCGCGTCTTCGGTGCGATCCAATTCCTGCTGGGCGACGCCGCGAGCATAATACGCGTCGCAGCGATACGGGCTGTCGCCGATTTCCGGCAGCGCCAGTAATCGGTTGTACTTTTCAATCGCTTCTTTTCGCTTGCCCAGGGCATAAAACGCTTCGCCTTGGTGAAAGATCGCGCGGCCCTGAAATTCGGTCTTTGGAAATTCGTCCAAC
>JBCCRW010000449.1:0-4227 GCA_039201055.1 Planctomycetota bacterium
CCAAGTCATAGAACGATGACCCGGCCCAGGCGAACGAGCGATACACCGATCCGTTGCCAAACAGCGCCGATCCAGTAAACGCGGGCGAGAGATCCTTTTGTGAGGCAACCTGTGTGACCGATTGGATGCCGATGCCGCCCGGCGTTCCGCCCGCGGGATCTTCATTGGCATCAAGGAAATCGCTATCGCCAAGGACCGGGGGCGTTGGACCACCCAGTCGAACATAATCCGGCGTCGTATTTAGATTGATACGCCCGGGAACACGTAGGGTCGGCGTGTAATTGTATGGCGGCTGAAGAAATTCCACCGCGCGGTTATACATCGCATCCAAGTCAGTTGTCCCGGGCGAAAACACAACTTGATCCGCGGGGAACCAACGCTGGTCCTTATAACTCGGCGACCCCGTGCTAACGTAATCAAAGATCAATTCAAACGGCGTCCGTTGCCCGGCAACCTTTGGGTCGGGATTGTCATCGGTGACAACATCCGCGTTGGGAATCGAGCGTGAAAGATCGGCTCGATCATCCGCCGCGGCACCACGCTGGGCGAAATCATCATAAAAGCCCAATAGATGAGCATATTGTGACGGGAGCTCTCGTTGGCCTTGGTCTTGCAGTTGCGTCCCCGGTGAAAATTCACGCTTCATCCCGGTCCAAGACGTCGCCGGCACGTCGATCAGCTCCAAGGGCGAAGAGAATTCACGATCCAGCCAACGCAGCATCGTGAAGGTCGTTCCGATGGGCATGCCGCGACCATAGAACGACACGTAACCGCGGTCGTTGCCTCCGGCGGGGTCAAAGCCGGCCGGCACACCAAACTCGCGATTGACGAAGCCCAGCGTTTGCCGGTACCCGTCATCGTCAAAACGACTGTTGCCCCAGAAATCCGGGTTCGGCCCGGTCCCGCTGTATGGCGTGTTGGCACCGTAGGACGAATCAATGGTCTCAGCCCGGGCGTGCGTGTCAGTCCACATCGCACCCAATGCGTATGGGAATCGTGCCGTCCCGCCGACGGGACCCGCATTGGAAAGCACCGAGAACGCGGAACTGACACCCGGTCGCTCGGTCAACACTTGGCGATCAAAGTCACTCAGGGCCGTCGGCCCAACGCTGTTGGGAACCAAGGCGGTCATCGCACGGTCCCGCGCCACGTCAGGAATCTTGCGACGCGTATCGAAACGCAACGCCGGAGTGAAATTGCCGGCCGAAAAGACAGTTTCGGATTGATCCGCGAACTGACCCGCCCTCACGCCGGCCGGGATCACCTCGACCGGATCGCCTTCGCCGTTGAAGACCGTCAGGTCCATCGGCGCGACGTCCATCGTTAGGTACGGGTTATCCGTCGGATGCCAGGGCTGCGTCGGATCCGCCAAACGTTGCAAGAAGATGGATGCCGCTTCTTGATAGGTACCAATACCGGTCCAACCATACTGCTGCATCGGCGTTGGCGGCAGCGCAACGGGATTCGGACTGGGGTGATCGAAAGGTTGATCCGGATGCAGCCCGACTTCCGGTACCGCATCGTAATCGCGGTAGCCATCGATCATCGGATAACCGCCGGCGATTCCGCCGGTGGAAATTCGATGGGTCGGCGGGTCGTAATAATCCGCGCCCGCCAGCGGGGCACTAATATTGAAACCCAACTTGACTCGTTCGTTGGGGTTTCCCGCGGTGCCCGTAAAGTAACCGGCCCAGCTTGCCTTGCCACCGGGTATTTGGTGCGGGTACAGCGACCGCGCGATGATGGGAACGACTCCATTGACCGCGTAGCCCTGGTCCGTCAGCGGCGCTGACGCGTCTTCGCGATAAAGCGGCGTCAATTCCGTCTGTGCCGGGTCCAGACCCCAGTAGTTGGCTCGAAAAAGCCCGACGATTGCCGGCTTCAAGTTCTGTTCGACCAAGCCAATTGCCTGGGGCGACGGGTCGTATTCGAAGGGCGCCGCATTGACCGTGCTGTTTTGTCCGAAGCGCGTCACTGGGCGTGGCGCGACCAAGGCGTACTGACCGGGCAATAAAAGTGGCGGGGCATTCTCAGGCAGATCCGGCTCGAGCGGGTCCACTTCGCTAGGGCCGTTAAAAAAGACGTTCCCCAGCGTCATCCCGCTTTGCGGGTTACTCAAAACGGTGAGCGATGCGTCGGGTTGCAGGTTCGCAAACCAGACGAAGCGTCGCAGATTGACGGCCGCTGGTGACCCATTGCTAAAGTCCAGGTCATCGTCACCAAGGAAAACTTGGGGCCCGGAAAGACTGGGGACCACGCCCGCAGCGTGCCCGAAGCCATCGTTCCAAGCGTTGAACTGGGCAAGGGCATTCGTCGGGTTGATGCCCAAGTAGCTCAATTCGCCCGCCCGGCCGTCATCCAAAATCAACTTACGCGTGACTCGTTCGGCATCGAACATGAAGCGCACGCTTTGTGCCGGTGTTGTTGGCCGTTCACCCACGGCCAGACGCCAAACGGGTGAACGCCGCACACCCGTGCCGACGACTCGGCCCAAGTCCAAACGTCCCGCGGCATCGTAGAGCTCCGCCGGCAGGCTTTGGTTCGTCCCGGCGGTGCCATCTTGCGAACGCACCGCGCGAAGTTCCACAAACGATGAAGCCTGCGGAATCCGAAACTGGTCCATGTCCGTATCCGGGTCCGTGTTATCCTCATCGCTGGGGTGTTGATTGTCGGGGTCCGGGCCCGCCGCGGTTGGCGTGGTCACCAGTTCGCGACGCAAGCGTTTGTCGTGCGCCGCAAACGTCTCGGTAATCTCCGCCTCGGGTGCTTCCATACCCCACACCACATTGCCGGCGGCTACCGAAAGATCGAACCCGCCAAGCAGATCCCAGTCGTATCGCAGCCGTGTGCAAATGGCGTCGGTGTCGCGTATGTCCACCGCGTTGACGGCCCACTGGGCGATCCGACGAGCGGCGTATCGATTGCGAAAACCAACCGGAGCGACGCTCATGTTTCCGGGATACGGAAATTCCGGAAAAAAACTCGCCACCGGGACGGGATTGATCGTGGCAAAGCAGATACATCAGGCAATACAAATGCCGCGCCAGCAATTCATTGCCACTGGCCACCCGTTGCCGGCCGAAGGCCCCAAATGTCGCTCCTTGATCCAGCAAGCCATCGTTGTCGGTATCGACACCGTCGAAATCGACCGCCGGCGTGGCGGACGTTCGTGTGGTCAACGGAGTGTAATGAGCTCGTTGCGGGAACAACGCGGCAAGTTGCGGAAACGCCTGCTCGGCGGCCTGCCGGCGAATCACATCGAGATCTTGGTTCGGATTCGTTTCGGCCGTGTCATCGACCCAGGTATTGATGGGTGCGTCGTCTTGGCCGTTGGCAAGTTGGCGATTCAGATTCAATAACGCCCCCTTGCGAAACTCCGGTGCAAGCATGCGATCCAGGTGATCCTGAATCGTTCCATTGGGACCGCTCACAATCGTCGTGCGAGAAAGAAAGAAGTCGACCATCGTGTAGTGCCCGGCGACCTCGGGCACGTCCAGGTGCTGACTCTCACTGGTGATCAGACTTCGTAACGCGACGTTGCGTTCCAGTTCGTCGTCCAGCAGTTCAGCTAAACGACTGCCGCCGTTGCGACGCAGCGTTCCGATCAAATCATTGGGTTCAAATGGTTCATCGTCGTCGCCACCAAACTCGTCGGGTTGGCTGGCGAATTCATAGGGTTGATTCAGCACATCGTTGATCTGTGCGCCGAAGCCAAACGCGGGCTCGCTAATGATCGGGTTACCCGCGCGATCTTTCCGCATGCTCACTCGGCCGTGCCAATCCTGCGGGGCTCCGGTCGGCGACGCGAGCGTGTAGTCGACTCGCCGCGAAGGGAAATTGATTCGCGAAAACAAGTCTTGTCCGGCCAGAACGCCCACCGTTTGATTCAGCGTGCCGTTGCCGGGCAAATGAATGTCGGCGAAGGGCGTTGCCGGGGTGGTGTAGCTGGATGGCGTGCCACCGTAACGGGTGTTGAGTAAGTTTCCGTACCGGCTGAGGTAGGGATTTGTCAGCGGCGTGCTGGTTTGGGTCACAAACAGCGGTCCGAGGGCGGGTGCGACGGGGAACCCGCGACCTTCATCGAACAGGTGCATGAAATTCAATTCCGCCGGGCCGACTCCACCGCCACGACCAAAGACCGACTTGGACCGAATCGCGGCGAAGTAATCCGGCTCGGTCGTTGTGGCGGACGGGTTGGTGACCTCGAATCCATTGCCGTGCAACTGC
>JBCCRW010000450.1:0-4220 GCA_039201055.1 Planctomycetota bacterium
ATTGAGTTTTTGATTGACGCCGAGCGGGAATTGCTGACGTCAAATCTTCAGTACGCTGCCGATCAAACCCGTTACGCATTGGCCTTGGTCAACATCGGTGCCGTCACGGGAACGCTGCTGCAAGATTCCGGCGTGGGATTGCATCAAGCGTGTGAAATGTGATCAACCCGAGTAGATTGTTGGGGTGGAACTTTTGCTTCTTTCCCCGCCGATCGTGTGTTCATGATTTCTTTCGTCATTCCCGTTTTCAACGAAGCCGAATCGCTCGTCGCCCTGCACTCGGCGATTGACGGCGTTTGTGCGACTTCGGCGTTGGACTTTGAAGTGGTCTTTGTTGACGACGGGTCCACCGATGGCTCTTGGGAAATCATCCAGCAGCTTTGTACGTTGCGGCCGGCAACGCATGGCATCCGCTTCCGACGCAATTTTGGCAAGGCGGCGGCGCTTTCGGCGGGTTTTCATGAAGCCACCGGCGACGTCGTCATCACGATGGACGCGGATTTGCAAGACGACCCGGCCGAAGTGCCGCGGATGATGGCCAAGCTGGACGACGGCTTTGATGTCGTCAGCGGATGGAAAAAGGTCCGCCATGATCCGTGGCACAAACGTTACCCCAGCAAGGTCTTCAATGCCCTGGTCAGCCGTCTGACGGGTGTCAAATTGAATGACCACAATTGCGGATTTAAAGCGTATCGCCGCGAGGTCACCGAAGAGGTTCAATTGTACGGCGAACGACATCGTTTCGTTCCCGTGTTGGCGGCGGCGCAAGGTTATCGCATCGGCGAAATCGAGGTCACGCATCATGCGAGAAAATTTGGTCATTCCAAGTACGGCGTTTCTCGCTTGGTCAAAGGCTTCTTGGACTTGGTGACGATTTATTTGATCACCGGCTATGGGGGCAGGCCGTTGCACCTGATCGGTGCCGCCGGTTTGGTCAGCTTCGCGTTCGGGGCCATCGGGATGCTGTATCTGTCAGCCCGTTGGGTGCTCAGCCGTCTGGTCGAATCGTGGGACGTGCTGCACCTGCATGAAACGGCGATCTTTTACTATTGCATTTTGGCGGTCATTGTCGGCAGCCAGTGTTTACTGGCGGGATTGTTGGCCGAATTGTTCGTTTCGCGAACCCAGCGTGCCACCGCGGTTTATCGAATTTCCGAGCGCACGGGCATCGCCGATGATGCCGCCGCGGCCGCCGACAAGCCGACCTTGGAAACACGAGGTGCGGCGGGCGATCAAGCGTGAACCGGCGGTCGATCACGTGGCTGTTTTTGACGCTCTCGCTGGCGTTTGTGGGCGGCCAATTGGCATCGCTGCGCGGACGCGATGGGATGACGTCGTTCTTTTCCGCGAACGATCGCAGTCGTTGGGCCACGGTTGTTTCGTTGGTCGAAAACGGCAGCTATGAAATCGATTCGCTGACGCGGCAGACGCATCCAACGATGCGAAATCGACGCCCCTTTGACACAATCGACAAGGTGATGCACCGGGGCAGCGATGGACAGTTTCACGCTTACAGCAGCAAGCCACCGCTGTTGGCCACCCTGGTCGCGTGCGTTTACGCACCGATTCACTACGCGACACCGCTTTCGATCCGACAATTTCCCAGCTACACGCCCAAGATCGTGTTGGCATTGGTCAACGGGCCGTTGCTGGCATCCATGATCCTTTGCGTGATGTCCGCGGCGTCGACGCGCATGCGTTCGCGTTGGTCCTGGGCCATGGCCGCGACGGGCATCTCGCTGTGCACGCTGGTCAGCGCGATGGCGGTCTCGTTGAACAACCATTTGTTCGCCGCCGCGGCAACGTCCTGGGTGCTGGCACTGTTCATGCGTTTGAACGATTCGTCACCCAATCACCCGGATCCAAAACGATCGAAGTTTTCGGCAACGGGGCCGCTGGCTTCGCTGTTGGCGGGCGGGTCCGCGGCTTTGGCGGTGGTGGCCGAGTTGCCCGCGTTGTCGATGTTGTGCGTTTGGTTGGTCTTGTTTGCATGGAGGGACCGCCGAACGGTGCCCGGATTCCTCGCGGGCGCGTTGTCGGTCGCCGGCCTGGCCACCGCGTGCAATGGGGCGGCCCATGGATCGTGGCGAGTGCCCTATGCGCATCGTGGTGTGGGCGAAACGCTGCATCGCTTGGCCGAATTTGATCCGTCCGCCGCGACGGAATTTCGCCCCCGAACGCTCGAGGAACTCATCAACGCACCGGAGGTTCCCGCCGGCGCGTTTCGGGCGGAACTGGAACAGCGGCTCGGTCCCGGGCCCTTTCGCTATTCAAAATCCGACGAAGCCAATCGTTGGCGATTGCAACACGCGGGCAAAGACTACGCCATCGTTCGCATCATGGCCGATGGGGACACGCCCGTCGCGGACGAGACCGTTGAAGAAAAAACGGTTGCTGACGCGATGTGGGTGCTGGCGCGGTGGGACGATTGGTATGAATACCCGGGCAGCTATTGGCAAGAAGGCCGTCGTGTGGGGGTGGATTTAGGCGAGCCCGATCGGGCGCGTTACGCCTTTCATATGCTGCTGGGGCGCTACGGCGTTTTTTCGCTGACGCCGATGTGGTGTTTGGTGCCGCTGGGTTTGTGGGTCGCGATGCGTCCGTTGTGGCGTCATTCGCCGGTCGCTTGGTTTACCGATGACACCCTGCGATCGGCGTTGGCACCGGCCGCGTTGGCATTGGGGATCGCCGTCGTCACGCTCACATGCATCGCGTTTTACATCGCCCGGCCGGTGATCGATCGAAACTATGGCGGCGTTAGCGTTGGTTTTCGTTGGCTATTTTGGCTCGCACCGCTGTGGTGGTGGGCCGCCTGTGGAACGCTTGATACGTGGGGTGGTCGATCAAAAACGCGATGGGGAAAAGTTTGGGTCGTCGCACTGTTGGCCGCCAGCTTTTTCAGCGTTGTGGTCTCGATCGACAACCCATGGCAGCCACCCTGGATCGTGCGTCTGGAAAGGTTTTTCTCGGGTTGAAAATCGGCGAAACGGCCAAGCTTTGGCATCATCCTTCGGCGGTAACCAAAGTGGCGGCCGCGGGCACCGTTTCACTTTCGTAGGCGTCGACAACGGCACAGCCGCACGAATCGCTCCAGACGTTGACGGCCGTGCGGCCCATGTCCAAAACACGGTCAACGGCCAAGATGATGCCCTGCAGTTCGGCGGGGAGTCCGACGGCTTGCAGGATGATCGCCATCATCACCAATCCCGCGTGCGGAATGCCGGCCGCGCCGACACTGGCCAACAGCGCGGTCAGCGCGACCACGATTTGACCGCTGAGCGGCAGATTGACGCCGAAGTGCAATTGAGCGATGAACAGCACCGCGACGACTTCGTAGAGCGCCGTGCCATCCATGTTGATCGTGGCCCCGAGCGGAAGGACGAACGACCCCGTTTTGTTGCTTACCCCGGCCCGCTGTTCCACGCTGCTCATCGTCAACGGCAGCGTGCCATTGCTGCTGGCGCTACTAAAGGCGGTCAACAGAGCCGGCGACATCGCTTTGGCAAAGTGCAGCGGGTTGCGTTTGGCGACCAACCACAAAATCAGCGGCAGTGTGATGCAGGCGTGGACCGCGAGCGCCGCGGCGACCGCGATGACGTATTTGCCCAGCAACAAAAACACATCCAGACCCTGCGTCGCGGTGATCGCGGCGATCAAAAAGAAGACGCCGATGGGTGCCAGGGCGATGATCGCGGTCGTCATCGCCATCATCACCGAAAACACGGTTTCCGCTGCCGCCTTGATCGCATCGGCCGTCGCCCCCCCGACCCGCAAGGTGAACAAGCCAAACAAAATCGTAAATGCGATAATCGACAAATAGTTCGGCTCCGCCAGCGCCGCCAGCGGATTGGCGGGAATCATCGCTTCGACCTGTTCAAACAAAACGTCCTGCAAAGGCTTGGCTTCCTTGACATCGTTGGCGACCGCGTTGACCTGGTCCATCGATAAACCCGGACGCAGGATGTTGACCATCGCCAGACCCGTCATGATCGCCAACATGCTGGTACACAAATAGTAAATCAGCGTTCGCGAGAACATCCGCCCGACGCCCTGACCACCGCCCAGATTCATGATGCCGGACATCAGTGACGCGATGATCAGCGGAATCGCGACCATTTTCAGCATCCGCAGAAACAAACCGCCCAGTTTGTTGAACCAACCGCCGATGGCCTTGGCATAGCTTTGTCCTTCGGCCAAATACAACGCCGCCGCCTCCGGTG
>JBCCRW010000451.1:0-4216 GCA_039201055.1 Planctomycetota bacterium
AACGAATTGAAGCGGATCTTTTTGGATTGCAGAAACTTCCGCACCGCATCGCCTGTTTCGCCCGAATTGACCGCAAAATAGGTCACACCCATCGGTTCAAGCTGCTTGGATGCCCGCTGCATGACCGGCAACGCCTCGACACTGGACTTGCTTTCGGACGACCAAAAATCGACCACCCAGAGTTCACGGGCATTCTTGCGAGTGTCGATAATCTTGCCGCGTAAATCGGCGGCGCGAAAATGCGGTGCCGTTTGATCGGTCATCGGATGCACCGTCTCCTCGGCGGCCAGATTCTGGAAGTAATCGCCGACCGATTGAAACACCCTGGCACCCGCCTTGGGCGTGTATTGGAACAGCGAATCATCGACATCGCCGCGAGTGCGATAGGCCGTGAAGTCGTACCGGACCCGTTGTGAATAGCCGACCGGGACATCGATCTTTCCCGACGCGATCAACATCGGGGTCAAGTCGATCAGCATCCGCAGCGGGCGTGGGTCGGTATCGTCGCTGATCCACAAATCCCATTTCACCCCGTCGGCTTGCACGCCTTCGAAGTGAATCGCTTTTTGATCATCGCCAAAGGGTTCACGATCCACGATTTTCAATCCAATCATTCCCGCCGCCAACGAGATCGCGGGGTCGACGCCCGCCATGGTCAGTGCCAAAACGGGCTCGGGGTACGGACCCAGCGGCACCGGGATCCGGGTCACCGCGTCTTGGTTGGAAATCGCTTTGCCCAGCGGAACGTAGGCATCGGGCGCCATCGCGGCCACCAAAGTCTTGGCGTCGTTGTAAACGCGAGTGCGTTGTTGTGGCTGCTTCAAATAGATCGTGAATCGATCCGGTGCCTTGCTGGCAATTTGAAAAACACTGTTTTCCTCGTTGATCGTCACGCCATTGATCAACGCATCATCCAGCATGTTTACGGTCGCCCGTGTCGCCTTGGCCTCTCGCAAACGTTCGAACAAAGGCTCCAGCGCGTTTCCGACCGCCGCTTCGATGCGAAAGGGGGCTGGGGCATTGGCAGCCTGAGTTTCGGATCCGGGCGCGGTTTTATCCGGTGTGGTCGAAGGTTGATCGGCTGCTGGTGTCGGCAGCGCTGAATCGCCGGCTCGGTCATCCTGGGCCACCGCGGGTGACGCCATGCCGCCATGAAGCAGGCCCACCAAGAAGACAGCGAAGATCCATTTCAAGAGCGTGCGGGCTTGAGCCGCCATACAGTCAATTCCTATTCAGAGAGCGTAAGTTCTAGCGACGGCGCCAGGCCGGGGTTCTTTTCTTTGGTCACAAAATAAACCGCTTTCTTGCCGTGGCTACCCGCCAACGCAAAGGTCACCTTTTGATAGTCGACGCCGCGTAACCACTCCCCCAAATCCTTCGACTCGATATGAAGCTGGCGTGGCTTGCTTGTGGCGTCCGAACCGATTTCGATGTCGGCGACTTTGGGCAGCGAGCCGAGTCCATTTTTGGAGAAAGAATTTTTCCAAGTGATCGATTTTTCCGGCCATGACAAATCCTCTTTGACACAGTGCAATCGCAAATTCGCGCCGACGGGACGCTGCTCGCTGACCGTCGTCAAAACGACCGCCGCCGAAACAATCCGCTTGCGTTCGTCTTTGCTGATTGGCGACAAGTCAAATCGGAAGTAACTGTGGATGGTTTCGGTCGAACCGCGTGATTCGACGCCCGTGGCGATGCCTTCGCCGAAACGCTTGTTTTCCTGGCTCGACTTGACCATTGCGTCGGCACCGTCGCCCGCCGACAAGCGGAGGCTGAGCGTTCGCGTTTTCAGATTGCTGGGCTTGGCTTCGTCTCCCTTCTTTTCCGCCAAACCGCCCTTTTCCACCAGACCGCCCTTTTCCACCAGACCGCTCGGCGCACTGTCACCACCGGTTCGCCCGGAATCGAGATTCAAGTTGGGCCGCAGGACCATCTTCCGTCCTGTGCCACGACCGGAATCACCATCGCCGGAGCGGCCGGCTTCGGAATTCATTCCATCCTTGTTGCCGGGCCACCGCGTGCGAATTGATTTGGAGGACGCGAACTGGGCCGCTGTCGAATCACCCTTTGCCGAATCGCCCGAAGACGGATTGGGCGAAGACGGATTGGGCGAAGGTGGATTGGCATTGGACCGATTGTTGGAACCGGCAAGGTCGGAACCGTTACGTTCGGAACCGTTACGTTCGGAACCGGGGCCGCCTCGTGTTCCCGAACGAACATTCGGCTTGTTGTTGGACGTGTTGGTCGGTGACACCGAAGGTTCGATCACGCGGTTGCCCGCGGGGCGTCCCAGGTAGGTAAACGCCATGGTCATCAGCGGCAACGCCAAGACGATCAAACCGACAACGATCGCCAGCGGCAGATACACCGCCAAGGGCGACCGCGGCGGCTTGGCGGCGTTGCCACGATGATGAATGCCGCTGCCAGGACGCGAATGGATCCCACTGGGCGGCCGCGAGTGAATGCCGCTACCGGCCGTCGCCGGTATGGCGGGCATCGATCCGCTTGATCCCATCGACGCACCGGGACCCATCGCACCGGGACCCATCGCACCGGGTGTTGAACCGGAGCTGCCCGCGGCGGGCAAACTGGACAATGCACCGGATAAATCCACGCCCAGCTCGGGCACTGCTTGCTTCTTGACGCTAACCGTTTCCAGACTCTCTTTGAGTTTGCCGATCGTTTGCGCGACTTCGCTGGTCCGTTCGCACTCGACCTCGACCCGCTGCAGTTCCTCGACCAACTTGGCCGCCGATTCGATGCGTGATCGAGGTTCCTTGCGCAACAGTCGATGGATCAAATCGCACAACGGCTGCGGAATCTTGGGATTCCATTCTTGGATCGGTCGCGGTTTTTGCAGCAAAATCGCGATCAATTGTTCATGGACCGTCTTCGATTGAATCGGCAGCTTGCCCGTGCACAATTCGTACAGCACCGCCCCGAGCGAATACAAATCACTACGATCGTCCAGCGGTTCACTACGCGCCTGTTCGGGCGACAAATACCCCGGCGTACCAACGACACTGCCGCGGCCGGAAATGGGATCCACCGGCGTTTGCGCCAGCGCCAATCCGAAGTCCAAAATTTTGACGCGATCCTTGCCCGCCTCGATCCACAAATTGGCCGGCTTGATATCGCGATGGACAATGCCGCGCGCATGCGCGGCCGCGAGTCCCTGGCCGATTTGAATCGCGTAGCGAATGATTTGTCGATAGTCCAATCGCTCGCCATCGCGATGCATCCCCTCCATCGTCCGGCCGGACAGCATTTCCATGGCCATGAACGGGGTGTCGTTCCGCTGACCGACCTCGAATATGGTCGCGACGTTGTCGTGATGGACGGCTGCCATCGACCGGGCCTCGCTGACAAAGCGTTTGCGACTGCCCGCCGTGGCCGCAATTTTCTGGTTCATCACCTTCAAAGCGACCCGCCGCTTCAGCTTCACGTCTTCGGCTTCAAAGACGAACCCCATGCCCCCGCGGCCCAATTCACGAACGACACGATAGTGACCCAAACGGCCCAATTCGCCGTCGGCCTCGGCCGCTTCAAGAAAATCGTATGCCGTCGGGGCTGTCGACATTGCGGTGCTGCAGGGTGAAAGAAAAGCGTGCGCCCATTCAATCCCCAATATAACCGGCTTCTGGGGCAAGATTTGACGCTAGATGGTCAGATTGGTATTGTGTTGCAAATCAAATTGGTCAGTTGTAACGGTGGTGACACCGAGTTTTCCGAACGGCGTGCTTGTGCTGCCGCCATGGGGATCTGGCCAATTTGGTCCCTCACCCCCCCACGCCCGATGCCCTTGGTTTGTCCAACGGGCGGACGGTCCCGCCTCTACAGCGTGTTTGCAGTGAATCGGTTTCCGTTTCAGCAAGCTCCAAAAACAATCCCAACCTCGCGAGCGGCGATTGAATTTGCCGGAATCGCTGGGTTTTTTGGTGCGCGAATTGCGTTCGTTTATTCGGTAAGCACGCTCGCGTGGGTATGCCAAGCAGGCAATCGATCTTCCGAAAAAAATCGATGTCCAGCGACGAATCAGGGGATTCGGGCCCGATGCGGGGGGAATTCGTTCTTACCCAAACCTTGCCGCCTTTTTTCAGCTTTCACTTGGGAGTGAACCCATGATGCGATGCCCCGGAAATCCCCTCAGTCGACGCGGTATGTTGACCGTCGGTGCACTTGGTGGCCTGGGATTGTCCCTGCCCGATTTGCTGAT
>JBCCRW010000452.1:0-4213 GCA_039201055.1 Planctomycetota bacterium
GCCGGCCTGTTCGGGCGACATGTACGCGGGCGTGCCCATCACCGCGTCGGTTCGCGTCATGCCGTCCTGTTCGTTGGTCCGCTTGGCAAGCCCGAGGTCGGTTAGCAGCGGGCGGCCCGATTCGTCAATCAAGATATTGGCTGGCTTGATGTCACGGTGCAACACGCCACGCTGGTGGGCGTGGTGGACGGCCCGTGCGATGTCGCGGATCAATGCGGCAATCCGTTTGGGGTCGCCAACAAATGCGTCGCGGCTCGAAGCGAGCGATCCCCCTTCGATATATTTCATCGCGAAAAAAGGCTGGCCTTCCGATTCGCCGATTTCGTAAATCGGCACGATTCCCGGATGGTCCAAACTGGCCGCCGCCTCCGCCTCAAGCCGGAAACGGTTCATCGCGTCCGCTGATGAAAATCGCCCTCCAAGCATCATCTTGACGGCGGTCAAACGTTGCAGCTTTCGATGCTTCGCCTTGTAGACGACGCCCATTCCCCCGCGAGCAATTTCCTTGACCAATTCATAATCGCCGAAATGTGTCGATCGATCGGCCCCGGCACGGACCAACGAATTTACCGGCCGCTTCGCTGCGTTAGAGGTGTCGGCGACGACAGGCGTATCGAGTGTGACATCCGCTGGCTGAGTAAAATCCGACGCCTGAGAAGACTCCGATTCCTGAGTAAAATCCGATGGCTGAGGGGAGAATTCCTGGGTCGCGACCATTTCGCACCGCGGACAACGATTGCCCTGGCCCGTCCAGGCAATTCCGCATTCACGGCAGATTCGCTCCGGCTGGGTCATCGTCTAGCTGAAACGTCCGCCGGAGCATCGTGTTTGGATCAAAACCTCGCGAAACCTTTTTCAAAAAATCGGCTCCGCCACCGCCGGCTTAATATAGATCAAAAAGTTGCTCGGCTCGCCGAGACGAAACGCACGGTCACGCCGAAGAAAAAACTTTTTCTTCAGTCCGGTGGCGGATTCGCTGCGGCGATGGCAACAACGCCATATGTGCCAGTATCGCAATATCTGTCAGCATCACGCGACAATTGCCCCCGTATCGACACCGCGACTACGATTAGGGAACGTTCCACGCACGCGTTCCATCACCCGTTGTCGCCTCATGTCGCCCGCATCGCTGCCCGATGACGACCTGACACGTTTGATTCGCCGAGTCGAAGCCGGTGATCCCGAAGCGTCATCGGACCTGTGGGCGGAATGTTTTCCGCGGCTGCTGGCGTATTGTCGGCGGCGATTGCCCGACCACATGCGCCGCGTGCTTGACGAAGAAGACGTCGCGTTATCGGCATTCAAAAGTTTTTGCCTGGGTGCCCAACGCGACGCGCTCGGCGAAATTCATGGGCGTGACGAACTTTGGAAGTTGCTGTACTGCATCGCCGCGCGTAAGGCACACGGTTACGTCCGCCAACAAACACGCCAGAAACGTGGTGGCGGAAACGTCAGTGGTGAATCAGTTTTTATGAAGGCCGGCCAAACCGATTTGCCCGGCATCGAAAACGTCGCCGACAACGCGGCCGATCCCATCACCATCGCCCAGCTTGCCCAAGATTGCGAAGCATTATTCGATCAACTCGACGACGAAATGTTGCAAACGATCGCGCTGCTTCGCATGGAAGGTTATTCCGTTGCCGAAATCGCCGAGCGTATCGGTTGTGCAAAGCGTTCGGTCGAACGCCGATTGAACTTGATTCGTTCGATTTGGAAAGCCAGTGTCGACTCGCCGGATCCTTCATGATGACGTCCACGCTTGATTCGCTTCCCGTTGAAGACCAACGAAAAATCGAAGCCCTGTGCACCCGCTTTGAAGACACCCAGCCGGCCGCGGATCGTGACATCCGCGGGCTGCTGGACGAAGTGTCCGAGGACCAACGCGGTGTGCTGCTGCAGGAATTGATCGTGCTGGATATGGAATTGCGGCACTGCGATGGCGAATCGCCAAAGCTGTCCGATTATGAGTCATTGCTTGAAGCCATACCGGAATCGTTTCGCCAGCGATTTTCTTCCGCCGCGGGTTGGAGCATCCCGCACGCCGGCGGTGAACTGCATGCCGGTGGTGATTTGGGTCGCGGGGACGAACCGCCCATCAGTCAACGCTATGAATTTCTTGAACGCATCGGCCGCGGAGGCATCGGCGAAGTCTGGCGAGTTTTTGATCGTCACAGTCAACGCAATCTGGCGATCAAGATGCTGCGGCCCAATTTTCGCCGCGACCCCGAAGCCATCTTGCGTTTCCAACGCGAGGCCATCTTGACCGGCAAGCTGCAACATCCTGGTGTCCCACCGGTTCACGACCGCGGCAAGCTGGAGGATGGTTCCGAATTTTTTGCGATGAAATTGGTCGAGGGCCACACCCTGGAATCATTGCTGCGAAAGCGGGATCAAAAGGCATCCGACCTGGGCGAGCACTTGGATGTTTTTGAACAGGTCGCACAGACACTGGCCTACGCGCACAGCGAGCAGACGATCCACCGCGACTTAAAGCCCGCCAACATCATGGTCGGGCGATTTGGCGAAGTTCACGTGATGGATTGGGGATTTGCCAAACGTGTCGGTGAATTGGATGATATCACCCCGGCACCCGGCGACACGGGGATGACCAACCGGGACACCGCGGAACGTTTTTTCGTTCCCGAGTTCCCCGACGACACGCCGGGGACGAGCAATCTGACTCGAACGGGAGATATCGTCGGCACGCCAAGCTACATGTCGCCCGAACAAGCACGTGGCGACCACCGAAACATCGATGCCCGCGCCGACGTCTTTAGCTTGGGATGCATGCTGTTCCAAATGCTGACCCAGCAGCTTCCCCATCGCGGCGATTCCTATAAAGAAACGTTGGCGAAAGCCGCCGCCGGAAAACTCGACAAAGCACTGCAAACCCTGGATCAGATCGACGGTCACGCGGCACTGATTCAGTTGTGCACGCAGTGTTTGCAAGCCGATCCGGATCATCGACCCGCCGATGGCTCCGCCGTTGCCGACGCGATGCGGGATTACAAGCAACAGGTCCAAGAACAGGTGCGGCTGGCGGAGATCGAGCAGGAGCGTTCTCGGGTGCAAACTGCCGAAACCATCAAACGACAGAACCTGTTTTTTGTCTTGGCGACCGCCATCGCATTGGTGGGACTGGTCGGTGCCCTTGCTTTTGGCGTCCAGTGGAACCAGGCCACCATTGCGGCCGGAGCAGCGATCGCTGCCAAGCAGCAAGCCGAATCCGAATCCGTGGCACTGGGGCAGGTCAACGATTTTTTGATTTCCGTGTTGGAATCACCGATGCTATTCGAGGACGGTGGCGATTTGCGACTGCGGGAAGTGATCGACAAGACACTTCCGGAACTGGACGGGCGTTTGGATGACCGGCCCGAAATCGAAGGCCGGATTCGCTCGACCGTGGGGGAAACGTACCGCTGGCTGGGCGAATACGATCAATCGATCGAGCAGCTGCGCTTGGCGATGGATTGTTTTGACCGAGTGGACGATCCGCTGCACGAGGGTCGTTTCGAGGTCATGGACCGCCTGGCCGGATCACTGCGAACACGTGGCGAGAAGGACGAACAACCCGAAGCTTACGCGTTGCGAAAGGCGGTGCTGGACCATCGCCTGGCCGTCCACGGCGAATTGCATCCCGCCACGTTGCACGCGATGAACAACCTGAGCACCGTGTTGGTGGAACTGGGCCAGGTGGAACAAGCGACACGGTTACTACAAAAGGGTCTCGCGCTGGCGGATCAATTAAAGGATCCGCTTGAGTACGATCCGATCGCGATGATGCAAAACTTGATGTCCTGTCATGCAGAGCGGCAGCAGGATAAACAAGCCAAAGAAATGGTCGATCAGATCGTCCAACTGTGCGAGGCCCCCGAGGACCCGCGGCGCACCAACGCCCAAGTCGTCCTGGGGCAAATGTACCACGACATGGAGCGGTATGACGAGGCAATCGAGTATCTGCAGCCGGGGCTGCTGGGCCGCGCAAAGCTGTTCGGTCCCGAACACCCACACACGATGTCGGCGACGCGAAAACTATGCCGAGCAATGGTCGCCGCGGGTCGTTTCCAAGAAGCCCTGCCGCGTTTAAGCGATTCCATCGCACGGCACAACCGCGTCGAGGGAAGTACGGCGGGCATCACGTTTGGCGTGCGAAAAGAAATGGCCAAAGCCCTGCTTGGTTTGGGCCGAAATGAGCAAGCGATTGAGTTTATGA
>JBCCRW010000453.1:0-4209 GCA_039201055.1 Planctomycetota bacterium
GCCGCTGCCGCAACGCAGCGCCGCCATCGCCGACAACGCGATCGACCCGGCCATCCCGCGGCTGCCACCAATCAATAGCACCCTGCCGAACGAACCCTTGTGGCTTTCGGGTCGACGCGGCGGGAGCACGGGAAGATCTTCAGCCGACATTACCGACACACTCGGCGGTTTGTTTTGCGATGGCATGTTCCTCGTCGGTCCGCACAATCAAAACCCGCACGTCCGAACCGTCCGCCGCAACATCCACACAATTTTGTTCCGCGGGCAAACCCCGCTGGTTTTTTGATTCAGTCAAACGAATTCCAAAACATGCCAAACGCTCGACGACACGCCCGCGAATCTCCGCCGAATTTTCACCGACGCCCGCGGTAAACAAAAGTGCGTCGACGCCGCCCAAGATGGCAATGTAGCCGCCGATGTATTGAATCAGCCGCCGGATATAAATTTCCAAGGCCAGCATCGCGTCGCCGTCCTCCGCGGCGGATCGGCGGAGCACACGCCGCATGTCGGCATCGCCACACAAGCCCAGCAGGCCGCTTTGCTTGTTCAAACAGCGATCCACTTCGTCGACATTCAAATTCGCCGCTCGCATCAGGTGCAGCGGCACCGATGGATCCAAGTCGCCACAGCGGGTTGCCATCACCAGGCCTTCCAGCGGCGTCATGCCCATGGACGTCGCCACGGCCTTGCCGCCCACCGAGGCACTCACGCTAGCACCGCCGCCCAGATGCAACGAGATGATTCGAGGGGCGTCGCCAGCCGAAATGGCCGCTTCGGAAGTGATTTCCGGCCAGGCCTGCAGGGCACGTTCAAGCACCCAGGCGTGCGAGGTGCCGTGCATACCGTAACGACGAATTCGATGGTCATCGGCCAATCGGCGATCCAGTGCGTAGCGATACGCCGCTTCGGGCAAACTCGCAAAATACGCCGTGTCAAAAACCAGCACCTGGGGCAGGGCAGGGCGGTTGGCGGTGGGTTCGGACGCGTGCAAAAACTCAATCACCGCTCGAGCCGGCGGATTGTGCAGTGGTGCCAAGGTGTCCAGTGATGCCAAACGCGTGAGCACCTCGGAATCCACTCGGGCCGGCCGCGTGAATTCGTCCGCACCTTGAACGACTCGGTGACCAATCGCAAGCGTCGCCGACAAGTCCAAATGATCCAAAACCCGAGTCGCCGCGGAGAGGTGGTCGGCCGCATCGCCACCCGCTTGGCCGATTCGATCCACCAATCCATGGGCGGTGCGAATGCCCGTTACCGGATCAAGTTGAGCGTACTTCAGGGTCGTGCTGCCGACGTTCAACACCAGCACGTTCATCGCCGAACCGTCGGGGGAATTCGACGTCATCGATCACTCCCCCTCGACCTGGGCCTGGATCGCCGTGATCGCGACCGTGTTGACGATGTCATCGACCGTGCAGCCACGCGACAAATCGTTGACGGGCCGGTTCAAACCCTGCAGCACCGGGCCGATGGCGAGCGCCCCGGCGGAACGCTGGACCGCCTTGTAAGTGTTATTGCCGGTGTTTAAATCGGGGAACACAAACACGGTCGCGCGGCCCGCGACGGGTCCCCCGGGCAGCTTGGCCGCCGCGACGGCCGGATCGATGGCGGCGTCGTATTGAATCGGCCCCTCGACCAACAAATCCGGATAGGCCTCGCGAAGCATCCGCGTGGCCTCGCGAACTCGCTTGACGTCCTCGCCGTGTCCGCTGTCGCCGGTCGAATACGACAACATCGCCACCCGCGGCTGAATCCCGAATTGGCGAGCCGTGTCGGCGCTGCTGCGGGCAATTTCGACCAATTGTTCCGCCGTCGGATTGGGGATCACCGCGCAATCGCCGTACACCAACACACGGTCTTTCAAGCACATCAAAAACACGCTGCTGACCACCTTGACCCCCGGCGGCGTCTTGATGAATTCAAACGCGGGTCGGATCGTATTGGCGGTTGTGTGTGCGGCACCGGAAACCATGCCGTCGGCAAGATTTTGGTAAACCATCATGGTCCCAAAATAGCTGACCTCCTGCATCCGATCGCGGGCGACATCCATCGTGACGCCTTTGTGTTTGCGAAGTTCGAAATACGTTTGTGCGAACGATTCGTACTCCGGTGCATCCGACGGATCGATGATTTGCAGGCGTTCGTCGCTGGGTAGCGAGACACCAATGCGTCCCGCCGTGGCCTCGATTTCGGCACGCTTGCCAAGCAAAATCAGATCCGCCACGCGGCGACGACACAGCACATCAACGGCCGAAACAATGCGCGGTTCGTTGCCCTCAGGAAGAACGATCCGTTTGCGGCCCGCGCGGGCGCGTTGAATCAAAGAATATTCAAACAACAACGGTGTCATCCGGTGCGGCGCGGGGGCCTGCAAGATCTCGGCCAATTGCTGCGTTCCCACGTGTTGTTCAAACACACCAATCGCCGATTCCACCTTGCGCGGCGTCCGCACGCCAATCTCGGCCCGCACCCGCGAAGCCATTTCGGCGGTCGTAAAGGTATCCAAGTCCACCGTCAAAATCGGCAGCCCTTTGGGATCACAGGTCAATCTTTGCATCGCCGGTGGCGGCACCAAACCGCCGGTCAGTACCAATCCGGTCGGCGAGGGTGCGTCGGCATTGGCGGCCGCCAGCACACAACCGGCAACGATGTCGCTGCGGTCGCCTGGCGTGATCACCAACGAACCCGGACGCAACCGTTCGGCAAAGGTCGGTAGCTGCATCGCCGCAACTCGCAATTGACTGACCTCCCGATCGAACGTCGTTTCGTCGCCGCTGAGCACCTTGGCGTTCAAACCGACTTGGATTTCACGCAGCGTCGGTTGTCGCAACAGCGGTTCTTCGTCAACCAAAAACAGGGGCGTCGAATCGTCGTTGTTTTGTTCCAGCGTCCGGCGCAGCGAATCCCGTTGTTCCGGTGGAACTCGGTTGACAATGATCGCCGGTAAATAGGCGCCCTGGTCGCGCAATGATTCGTTGCCGATACGGACGGACTGCTTGGTGTCTTCGACCGACCGGCCGGCGGCCGAATAAATCGGCAGCACCGGGCAACCCAAGTTGACGGCGATGTCGGCATTCAGTTCAAACTCAATCTCGGGCGCGAGTCCCTGGAAGCTGGTGCCTTCGACCAGAACAAAATCCGCGCGTTCTTCAATTGCCTTGAAACGCTCCTGAATCCTTTGCAGCAACAGTTCGTATTGGTCGGCGGCCAGCAATTGCCTCGCTTCGGCACGCGTCAAACCGGTCATGGAATCCAGCGGGCCATCCAGCTTGTAGCGGTGAACCATCAGGTTCAGGCTCTGGTCGGTTTCCGGCGTGTCACGAATCACGGGACGGAAAAAGGCGACTCGTTCAAAACGACGCGTCGCGGTTTCCATCACGCCCAGGGCCACCATGCGTTTGCCCGCGGCATTTTCGTTGGTTGCCAGATAAACGCTTCGCTTCATTACAACTTCCAACAGCGAATTTCATCACCGACGCGAACGATGATTCGGTCACCAGCGACCGCGGGATGAGTCAACGTTCGAATCGAATTTTCGCTCAACATACGACGATCCAGCAGCGTGCCACGGCCCGCATCGACGGACAACCATTCGGCGTCCTCGGTGAATACCCACGCGATCGTGTCACTGGCGATCACCGAAGCGTATTTGGTGATGCGATTTTCGGCGACGCTCCACAGTCGTTTGCCTGACGTCAAGTCGATCCGGTGCAAGCCTTCGTAGGCGACCAGCAAATCGTTCCCGATGGCAACCGGTGTGTGGCTGTCGGCCAGCAGGGTGTCATCCAAGGTACGCAGTTCGGTTTTGCCATGATCGCGAATCAACAGGCCGTTGTTCTCGCCACAGAAGACCACGCCGAAGGACGTCACGACGGGGCAGGGCACACCGAAATCGCCGTCCAGTTCCGGCTGCCTTTGCCAGATCATTTTGCCATCGCGGGCGCGGACCGCGAAATAGCCCTTCGCACTCAATCCGATCACGGTGTCTTGATCCGAAGCCGCCGTTTCATTCGAACGGGCATTTGGATTCAAATCGAGCATCAAACTGGAATACGCGGCTTCCGGTTTGGATGTTTTCCAAAGCAGTTTTCCGGTCCACACATCCAGCGCGATCAAACCGGGATCTTGGGCAACCTGCATCAGCAGACGGTCGCCGACGACCAACGGTGATCCGCAGAACCCCCACGTCGGCACCGAGACATCAAAGGC
>JBCCRW010000454.1:0-4188 GCA_039201055.1 Planctomycetota bacterium
GGCTTGCATCGGGCTGCCCCTTCGGGGCGGAAGGCAGCCACCGCATGATGTCGCCGCAGGAAACAGCCGTGTGCCGAACGAAACCGTCGCAGGTTCAAACCCAACACCATCCACCAGCTCCAACGGAGGCGGCCCCAATCCAGCCCAGGGCAACGCACTTGTCTTTATCCAAAACGTCTTTGGTGATCCGTGTAATGAAATCACCGATGCCTTGCGAATTATTGAGTACCGCATTCGTGAAACAGAAGGACTGTAGCCAGCGCGCAATGTGCTTTTGACCTCGGGGTCAGCCTTCGGCGTCGCCGACGATTTTTGCCCCGCAGAATTCACAGCGGGTATCGGTGTAAAGCAATTGGCCACAATTGCCGCAATTCCAAACAAATTCATGTTTGTTGGATGAGATGGTGCCGGAGTAAGGCAAGCCGGCGATTTTCTTTTGTAAACGCAAGTGTTCGGCCACGCACCGAAGCAGCAACCACTGCAACCAGAAGCCAAACAGCATCACAATCGAGACGAGCAATCGCCACCACAAAACCGAATCGGAAAAAAGGTTGGCGATGGCCACCATGATACCAAGGATCAACCAGAAATTCGCACTGGCATCGACCAAGGTTTCGAAGTTCGCGGCGTGTCGTTGTCGGCTTACACGATGACGCTTCGCGGTGATTTCCATGCGGCAACCAACGCGATTCTAGGCGGGCTTGGCGTTTGCGTTTTGTTCGCGGCTGACCAGGTAATGCAGCACGGGGCTGGCGACAAAAATCGAACTGTACGTCCCAACCAACACGCCGATGACCAGCGAAAATGCAAACGCGTGAATGCCGGCACCGCCGAAACAGTACAGCAACAGGACCACAATCAACGTGGTGATCGAGGTCAGCAACGTTCGGCTGAGCGTTTGGTTGATGCTCGTGTTGATCATCTCGGAACTCAAGCGAGTCGCTTTGCCCTTGGTTTCGCGAATGCGGTCAAACACCACGATCGTGTCATTCAGCGAATAACCGATGATGGTCAGCATGGCGGCGACGACGACCAGCGAAATCTTGAATTCATTGATTCCCAAAAAGCCCAGGGCATCGCTGAGCCAGGCGCTGACGGCGATCGCGCCGAGCGTGATCAGAACGTCGTGGATCAGGGCGACCACGGCGGCCAAGCCGTAAATGATCTTTTGGAATCGGAACCAAATGTAGCCGATGATGCACAGCAAACTTGCGAACAGGGCCCCCATCGCTCGGCTGACCATTTCACCGGCGACCCGCTGGCCGATCGAGCTGCTGCCGATAAAGACTGGTTCGCGGCTCAAATCATCGCTCATCTTATTGACGATCTGGTCGGCCTGGGCCGGTTCAACGGGCAGGCTGACGATCCAGCGATTGAATCGGAGCAGCGACTTGGAGTTGAACTTTTCCGAATTTTCACCCAGCGGTTCGACATCAATGATGTTCTCGGAGATCTCGATGCCCAGTCCCTTGGCGGCCTCGCGAAGCGACGACTTCACGGTGGCCGCGTCCACCGCCGCGGTCGCCTCGCCATCTTCGCCAAAGACGATGGTTCGCGTGGTCGCCACGTCGCTGAGTGTTTCGTTTGCGGCATCCAAGGTCATCGCGGAGATGTCGCCGCTTGCCGAATCGGCGGAACTCGCGGTTTCCGCTGGTGTCGTTGTGGTTTCCGCTGGTGTTGTCGTGGTATCGTCCGCTGTTGCTTCCGCGTTCTCCGGTGCATCGTCCTGTGCTGCCACCAGGGCCGCGTTGCGGTTCCAGAGGCGGCCCTGGCCACTCGGTTCGACCGAGACCTTGTTCTTTTTCAGGTTCATCGATTCGCTGGCTTCGAAGGCGTCGCGAACCGTGTCGCGGAGCTTTTCGATGTCCTCAAGGGCCGAATCGATCTTGAAGATCGTGCCGTCGGGGACGCCTTCGACCGAAACCTCGTTGACCGTCGAATAGATCTCTTCGTCGCCGTCGACCATGCCGCTGCGAACCAACTCGCGGACATCCTCGATGTCAGCCTTGGCCAACAATTGCACTTGGACGGTGCTGCCGCCATTGAAGTCGATATCGAAAATCGTCCGGCCACGAGCAAAGATGGCACCGATGCCGACCAACACAAAGATCGCCGAAAGTGCCAGCGAGAACTTGCCTTTGCTGACAAAGTCGATGCCGGTTTTCCCGGAAAACGACTCGCGGAATCGGTTGACGCCATCGGACATCGACAAGGACAAGATGCCCTGGCGTTCGGCGACATCGAAGAAGGTTCGCGAGACATAGATCGCGGTGAACATCGAAAACAGGATGCCCAGGATCAGGGTCACCGCGAAGCCGCGAATTTGGTCGGTTCCGATCGCGTACAAAACGATTGCCGTGATCAGCGTCGTCAGGTTGGCGTCGATGATGGTGACGGTGGCTTTGCTGAATCCGTTGCGGACCGACAAACGCGGTGCGGTGCCCTTTTTCAGTTCCTCGCGTATCCGTTCAAAGATCAGCACATTGGCGTCGACCGACATCCCGACCGTCAGCACCAGGCCGGCCAGACCCGGCAGCGTGATGGGCTGATTGATCAACACCATCGTCGCCAAAATCATCACCAGGTTTAACACCAACGCAAAGCAAGCGACGACTCCAGCGAAGCGGTAATAAAACAGGATGAACAGCAGGACGAGACCGAGCGAAACACTGATTGCAAAGAAGCCCTTTTGAATCGTATCGGCGCCCAAGGTCGCACCGATGGTGTTTTGGGCGATCGGTTCTTCGTCAAGCGCGGCGGGCAATTGGCCGGCACGCAAAATTTGGACCAGGCTTTCCACTTCGTCCTGGGTGAAGTTGCCGGTGATCTGGCCCTCTTTGCCGATCGGGCTGTTGATCGTCGGGGCCGACAGCAGGCGGTCGTCCATCACGATGCCCAAGCGGCGTTTGCGGTTCCCGACGGGGATGTTGTTGGTCGTCAACGAAAGGAATCGGACGGCTCCCGAATCGGTCAAGCGGAAGGCC
The DNA here is from genome assembly GCA_039201055.1 of Planctomycetota bacterium. Taxonomy (GTDB): domain Bacteria; phylum Planctomycetota; class Planctomycetia; order Pirellulales; family Pirellulaceae; genus Rubripirellula. The sequence continues at coordinate 2,985 of JBCCRW010000454.1, forward strand.
ACCGCGGGCGCGCCGCTTTGATCCAAGGTGCTGCTGGGAAAGTCGATGTCCGCACCCGTGACCACGGTCAACGGATCTTCGATCATCAAGATTTCAAGCGACTTCAAATCCTGCTGGTCGATCCACTGGGCAATCGCGGTATTGGGATCCTCGGCAGTTCGCAACTCCAGCGGCAGGTTGATGATTTGTCCGGTGGTGGGATTCCGCACCAGACCGTCGTCGATGGCGACCCGCAGCGGACGGGCCTCGTTGATGCTCTCGGGTTCACGGCCCAGTTCGGCCCAAAACGCGATGGTTTCACCGGCCGAATTCTTCAGCTGGGGCGTCAGACGTTCGGCGCGGATTTTGGATTGCGCTAATTCGACCGCGCGATTGATCTGTGTTTGGTGGTCGGCTTGGTTGGCGACGATCGCAAACTTAAGGATCCCGGCTTTACGAATATTTTCCTTGATCGCGTCGACTTCGGTATCGTTCTTTTCGGGAACGATGATTTCGATCTGCGTCTCGCCGTAGGGACGAATGACGATCTCTTGCGTACCGGCGGGGTTGATGCGTTCGGTCAGCGGCTGGATCAGGGCACTGTTGTCGACTTGTGCGTCCTGGCTGTTGCCGGCGATTTTGTCCAAGTCGATCTGGTAAATCAAAATCGTCCCGCCCTTGAGGTCCACGCCCTGTTTGGGACGCGTCGTGGCGAGGATCGAAATGGACGCCGCCAAAGCCAACAGAATCCATGCAAAGCGGGTGCCATGGGTGGGCATCTTCAGCCGCTTGGCAATCAACGGGCCGATGACAAAGGGCAAAATCAAGATGGCGGCGGCGGCCGCAAGCAGCAAGATTTTTTGAATCGAAAAGCCTTCGCTGGGTGGGCTGGCTTGTGCCAGCAGCGACGCTCCGATCGCCGGAATCGACTGGAACAGGGGCAGCATCAATCCGTCGTGCATGACAGAGGCCGTCGTGGAGGGTTAAAATTATTGGGAAGTTTCGCCGCCAATGCTTCGATCCTGTGGGGAACCGGCCAAAGCGATCGGCACGTGCTGGGCATCGGGCGGGGCGGCGAAAAAGGTGTGTGTGTGTGTTAGGAACCGCCGGAATCGTCGGCGGCGGGTTTCGATTTCGAATCGTCGTTGGTTTCGGTGATGACCTGGGCGATGGCCGAGCGGTTGATCTTCAGTCGCGTGTTGCCGTCGACCTTGATGGTGATCAC
>JBCCRW010000455.1:0-4186 GCA_039201055.1 Planctomycetota bacterium
GGCCCAACGCGATGCGGAAATCTTTGACCAATACGCACTCGGCACGCTGGATGCGCTCGAGCAGCAAACCGCTCCGGTGGACCTTGTGGTTTGGCCGGAATCAATGTTTGGTGGCGGATCCTTCGTCGCATTGGCACCACCTGGCGCGGGGCTGCCCGATGCGTTTCCGGGAACCTTGGACGATTTACGCAGTGACGTTGCAATGCGAAATCAATTCGTTCGCGACCGCGCCCAGTCGTTGCAGCGCGCCGCGGCACCACGCAACGCCGGCAAACGACCGGCATGGTGGGGCGGCATGGGCGTCGTCAAATACGCCGAACAACCGCGACAATACTCCGCCACCGTTGTGCTCGATTCCGGCGGCAGCTTTTTGGGTTGGTACGGCAAACGCTATCGAGTGATGTTTGGCGAATACATTCCGTTTATTCAGTCGATCCCGATCATCAAACAATGGGTTCCACCGGAGCTGGGTTTGTCGGCCGGCTACCGCGCCGAACCGTTCCAGATCGCCGGTCGCGCCCTGCTGCCCAACATCTGTATCGAAACCGCCGTGGAACGAATCGCCGTCAATGATGTCGGTCGTTTGTTGAACCAGGGACAACCCGTCGATGCGGTGATCACCATCGCCAATGATGATTGGTTTGATGGGACCGCGGTGGTGGACCACCACCGTCGCTGTGCCCAACTGCTGGCCGTGGCGATCCGTCGCCCGATCTTGTCGTCGGCCAACGGTGGACCGACGTTTTGCGTCGACGATCATGGGCGGATTGGCGGACTTTTGGGCCGCGGAGAGCAGGGTGGTTTGGTTGCACCGGTGACCGCCGCCAGCAAAACATCGTTGTACGTCCGCACCGGCACCGTGCCGCATACGATTTTGACGTTGGCGACGCTGGCGATGGCGCTGCGTCCGCGTCGTCGAAAGGTCGCGTAAGGTGCGTGTCAATGGAAGCCGGAAGTCCTTGGGCCCGCAGGTAGCTGGTCTTCGCCAGAAGCCGGAAGTCCTTGGGGCTTCCGTGTTCTGGCGAACAACGGCTACGCCTGATTCCGTGTTCTGGCGAACAACGGCTACGGCAATCAACGTGTCAGCTAGGCTGCCGCGCCCATTCGCGTAGCGTCACCACCAAATGCTCAACCGCTTCGGCCATGTCGTCCAAGCACGCGAATTCGCGAGTGCTGTGAATGTTGTATTGGCCGCTGGAAAGATTGGGCGTTGGCAATCCTTTTTCGGTCAATTGGCTGCCGTCGGTACCGCCGCGAATGATCTGCTGTTCAAACGGCCGTCCAAGTGCTTCGGCGGCCCGCAGCGGCACGTCGACGGCGCTGGGCATCTTTGCCAATCCCTCGCCCATGTTGCGGTACTGCCGGTCGATGGCCACATCGACCTGGATGCCCGGGAAATCGGCGGCGACCTGTTGGGCAAGCGTTTGGATCTGGATTCCGAACCGATGCAATTCCTCCGATTCAAAGGAGCGCAATATCAAATGCACCTTGGCGGTGCTGACGTCGCCTTCGATGGTGTGCGGATGCAGAAACCCCTCACGCGCCTCGGTCGATTCGGGCGCTTGGACATCGACGGGCAATCGATGCACCAGTTGGGCGGCCGCCCGCACCGCGTTGACCATCCGGCCCTTGCCGATCGACGGATGAATGTTGCGGCCGGTAAAGGTGACCACCGCCGCATCGGCCGAAAACGTTTCCACGTCAATGATCCGGGCGGCACCGCCGTCGAGCGTGTAAGCGACGTCGGCGTTTAATTTTGCGAGGTCGATCTTGTCGGTTCCCTTTCCAATTTCCTCGTCGCAGGTCATCAACAAACGCACGCGACCATGGGGAATCGACGGATTTTCCATCAAGGTTTCGGCCAGTTCCATGATGATTGCGACGCCCGCCTTGTCGTCACCGCCCAGCAACGTTGTGCCGTCGGTGGTGATTAGGGTCTTGCCGACCAAGTGTGACATGCCGCCTTCGACATCGACGGGATCGATCACCTGGCCATTGGGCAACTCGATCGGGTCGCCGTTGTAATTTTTGACGACTTGGGGACGCACGCCCGCGCCGGGCGCGTCGGGTGAAGTATCCATGTGTGCGACCAATGCGATCGTCGCCAGGTCGGCACCCACGGTTCCCGATTCGCGATCGACGGCCGTCGCGGGCACCGTTGCCCAAACCAAACCGTGGGCATCCAGTTCGACATCGTCCAATCCCATGGCCCGAATTTCATCGCTTAGCACTTTCCCCAGGTCGAACTGAGTCGCCGTGCTGGGGTACGATACGCTGCGTGGGTCAGCGGTGGTTTCGATTTGGACGTAACGCAGGAATCGTTCCAGCAACCGATCGTGTCGGATGGTCGGGAGATGAAAATCGAGAGGCATGGTACCGCGTGGATCGACGTTTCAAGCGGCCGAAAAGATTCGGGCCGCAATACCCGCCCAATCTAGCGTGACGCACGCCGATGCCGAAATCACCCTCCGAAGTCGCCTATCTGATTTTTGACGTCGAAAGCATCGCCGATGGTGACTTGATCGCAAGAACGCGATACCCCGACATGGGATATACGCCCCGCGAGGCCATCGCGACATACCAGGACGAATTGGTGGAAACCAAGGGAACCACGTTTATCCCGCATACCTATCAAATTCCCATTTCCGTCGTGATCGCCAAAGTTTCCGCCACTGGCGAATTGTTGGACTTGGTCTCCTTGGACGAACCCGAATTTCGTTCCCATGTGATGACCGCGAATTTTTGGAAAGGTTGGGAAGCGTACGGCTATCCCACCTGGGTGACCTTCAATGGGCGTTCCTTTGATATGCCGCTGATGGAATTGGCGGCCTTCCGATACGGCATTCCGCTAAAGCATTGGTTCGGAGGCAGTGGCTATTCGGCACCACGAAATCGCTTCAATCAAAAGTCGCATTGTGACTTGCAGGAGGTGCTGACCAACTACGGCGCCTCACGATGCAACGGCGGTCTGAATTTGATGGCCAATTTGGTCGCCAAGCCCGGCAAGATTGGCTTGAAGGGCGATTTGGTCCAGGAAAAATACGATCAAGGGGAACTGCAAGCCATTTCGGATTACTGCCGCTGTGACGTCTTGGACACTTATTTTGTGTTCTTGCGAACGCAGACACTTAGCGGCGCGTGGACGCTGGACCATGAATTGTCGATGGTCGAAAAGGCCAAGCAGTGGGTCACCTCGCGGGCCGACGAGGCGAGCGTTTACGGGGATTATCTGGAATATTGGGGCCAATGGGAAAACCCTTGGACGGGCGACGACAGCCAGTGACACGTTGGCCGGGTCGGGATGCCGATAAACCCGATGGCGGCATCCCCGCCGCCATGTCTTGTGCCAGCGCTCCTCCCAGCCAACATTCAAACCCGTGTCTGAACCTGCAACCGGCGGAAGCCCCCGGCAGACGATCGTCATCCTGGCCATCCTGATCGGCGGTGGCGTTTTCGCGAGCAAGCACTACGAGATTGACGAACTGAGCGATCTCGGGATCTTCGCCCAATCGGTTTCCAACACGACCGATGGCGATACGGATTGGGCGGAACCGCTACCGCCCTACGAGCGTTCCTTTGCCAGCGTCGACGCCAATCGTGATCCGTACCCAGCCCATTCGCCGGGAACAGCCCATTCAGCGGGCAAAGCCAATCCAGCGGGCAAAGCCAATCCAGCGGGCAAACTGGGGATTGAATCGGAGCGAAATTTTGGCGGATTGGTTTCGGCCCGGCAGGGCGACCGTGCGATCCTGCCAAGCGCCGGCGTGATGCCGCAGGGCGAGCTTGCAAGGCCCGAGCCACGGAACATTCGTCATGGCGATTTTCCAAACCTGACGATCGGTTCGTGGGCGCTGGACGGTTTTGGCCCATCGAAGCTTGCCAACCGTGACGTTCGCCACTACGTGGCCAAAATTGTCGGACGCTTCGATGTGCTCGCGGTGCAACAGGTTGCCGCGATCGAGCGTGACTTGATTCCGAGGCTGGTGGAAGAAATGAATCGTGGTGAAAAGCGATACGATTTTTTGCTCGGCCGACCCACCGGACCGCGCGAGCGTGCCGAGCAATTGGCGTTTATCTTTGACACCACCCAGGTCGAAGTCGATCGACGCCAGGCGCGTTCGGTCGACCGGGGCGGCAACGAATTCACCTTCGCGCCGCTGGTGGCGTGCTTTCGCGCGAGCCAGCC
>JBCCRW010000456.1:0-4173 GCA_039201055.1 Planctomycetota bacterium
CGCGTTGAAGCGGTCCGTGGGTGTCAATTTCGATGCGATCCAACAGCATGTTTCGGCTCCTTCCGTTACCACGGCCAACGCCCAATTTGCGGGTTGGCACGACCGTGGATTCCGTCCTGGAATGGGGAAATGGGTCAATTCAACGCGGAGAAAAGCCGATGGGCGAGTTTCACGAAAAGACCGATTTTTATTCACGGCGATCATCGCATCGCGTCACCGCGTCCATCGCAAATAACGCTGCATCCACGTCGCGATTCTCGGCGTCAATCGAGTCTTGTTGTACTGGTCGCCCAGTTTGCGAATTGCATCGGCCGTCGTCGGATACGGGTGAATCGTGGCCGCGATTTTTCCCAAACCCAGGCCATGTGTCATCGCCAGCGTGACTTCCGCGATCAAATCGCCAGCGTGCGGGGCAACAATGCTTGCACCCACAATTTTGTCGCTGCCCTTGCGAACATGGATGCGAGCAAAGCCTTCAGTTGATTCATCCAAGATCGCTCGATCGACGCCTTCGAAATGCTGAGTAAACGTGTCGACGGGAATCCCCTGCGCTTCAGCTTGATCCGGTAGCAGGCCAACGTGCGCCAATTCCGGTGATGTGTAAGTGCACCACGGAATCACTAAATTGCTGTCTTTTTTTCGTCCAAAAAATAACGTGTTTCCAATCACCAAGCGGGCCTGGTAATCCGCCGCATGGGTGAATTGAAATTTGGAAGCGACATCGCCGGCGGCAAAAATTTTGGCGTTGTCGGTTTGCATGCGATCGTTGACCTGGACGCCGCCGCGTGAGTCCGCGCGAACGCCGACCTGCTCCAAGCCCAGCCCGTCGATATTGGGGGCTCGGCCGATGCCAAGTAAGACTTGATCACCCGCAATGGAGTGTTCGTTTCCGTCCTGTTCAAAAACAGTGACTTTGTCGCTGCCAAGTTGCTCGAAGCGAAGCACCCGCGCGTGGGTCTGGATGCGGACACCGTCCCGCTGCATCCTGGCTTGGACGATTCTTGCGGCATCGGAATCCTCGCGCGACAGAATGTGTGATGATTTTTCAATCAGCGTGACTTCACTGCCAAGTCTGGCAAACGCCTGCGCCATTTCGCTGCCGATCGGTCCGCCACCAATCACCGTTAAACGTCGCGGTAGCTCGGTCAACGAAAACAACGTTTCGTTGGTCAATGGCTTGATCGCATCGATCCCGGGAATTGGCAACGCTGTCGCCCGAGCACCCGTTGCGATGACCGCGCGTTTGAACCGGAGCGTTTGGATCCCGCCGTCATCGGCGGTGACTTCGACTTGGTCACCGCCAATAAAGCGACCTTTGCCGATGAACACGTCGACGCCCAAATCGCGAAACCGCTTCGCCGAATCGTGAATGCTAATTTCGCTGCGTCGTTGTCGCAGCCGCCGCATCACGGCGGCAAAGTCGACTCGCGGATCATCGGCGTGGATGCCCATGGGTGCCGATTCGCGAACGTTCGCGGCGACGCGCGCGGCGGCCAAAATCGCCTTGCTGGGCACACAACCGACGTTCAAACAATCGCCGCCCATCAAGTTGCTTTCGACCAACGCCACTTTCGCTCCCAACCCGGCGGCTCCCGCAGCGGTGACCAGTCCCGCGGTGCCGGCGCCGATGACGACCAAGTTGTAACGCCCCGACGGTGTCGGCGGCGTCCAGTCGATGGGATGAACATTCGCCGCCAGCTGCGTGTTGAATTCATCCAGCGGTTGCAACTCGGGCGTTTGGGCGTGGTGGTTCACGTGTCGATCCTTGGCTGCGCAAAACGTGTTTTTTTAGATGGGCCGGACCTTTCAGAACGCAGGATCGGCCATTTCGGCATCCCAGCGTGCCCATTGTCGAATCATCGAATGCAGCCGATCGGGATCGCTGCCGGCGCGATTGAAACTTTCGGTGACGTCTTTAGAAATGTCATAAAGCTCCCACGGATCGGGTCGGCCGCGACGGCCATTCCGGACCAGCTTCCAGTCCCCGATTCGCAGTGCCGATCGCGGGCCCTGCCGCCAAAACATGGGACGTTGTCGCAGACTTGATTCGCTTGGATGAACAGCCCTTGTGTTCGCCGTCGCGGTATGGGGATTCAAGTAGGGCATCAGGTCCACACCATCGATCGCCGCACTCGGCGTTCCGCCCGACACCGCAGCCGCCGTCGCGAACAAATCCGGACTCCAGCAACGTTGGTCAAAGTGGGTGCCGGCGGGGATGTGACCGGGCCAACTCATCAACCAAGGAACGCGAATGCCACCCTCGTACATGGAACTCTTTTCGCCTCGCAGCGGTGCATTGCTTGAAGTCAGTTCGCGGGTCGGTCCACCGTTGTCGCTCAGAAAAATCACCCAAGTGTCGCGCTCGATGCTTCGATCCCGCAGACTTTGCAGCACGCTTCCGACGCTGTTGTCCAGCGAGGTCAGCATGGCGGCGAAGATCCTGCGGTGATCATCTTGAATCTCCGCGTGAAGCTGCAGCTCCGATGTTTTGGCTTGTAGCGGACTGTGGACGGCGTTGTATGCCAGGTACAAAAAGAAGGGGCGGTCGGCATGACGCTCAATAAAGTCGACGGCCTCGCGGGTCAGGGCATCGGTGAGGTAGTCGGTTTCTTCGGTGGGTTGGCCGCCCCGCACGATGGGATTGTTCGCGTCGTAAGCGGGTTCGTCGTGACCCATGTGCGTGGTGTAAATGATTCGGTTTCCATACCAGCGATTCGGGTCGCTGCCCGAGGTGGCCGTCGATGGGGGTAAGCGTCGCCGTCGCAGCATGGACGTGACGCCGCGGTACGGTGGCGGCACAAAAAAATGGCCCTCGTGTGTAAACCCAAAGAATTCGTCAAAGCCGTGTCGCTGCGGATGGTAGGCGGCCGATCCACCCAGGTGCCATTTCCCAATCAAGCCCGTCGCATAACCCGCGTCGTGCAACATTTCCGCCAAGGTTTGCTCGCTTGGCGGGATGCCCACACCGGGCGATTCATTGCGAGCACCGATGGGGTTGAATTCATACCCGAAACGCATCGGAATCCTGCCGGTCAACAAACCCGCCCGCGAGGGGCTGCAGTTGGGCCCGGTGACATACCCCTGTGTCACGCGGACACCGGACCGCGCGATCGAATCGATGTGCGGTGTGGGAACGGGCGCGGGAGTGGGCAGGGGCTGCGGTGGCGGTGAGTCGACGGGATGGGCATCATCCGGCAATCGCAGGCAACTCAATTCGCCAAAACCCAAGTCGTCGGCCAGCAACAAAACGATGTTGGGTGGCCGTGTTGATCGTGTCGACGTATCGTCGCCGGTTTCGCCGGCAAGGCCGGGTTGGAAAAATCCCAACAGGACGATCGCGGCAATCCACGCGAGTGCGAATCGCGCTTGCCGTACAAGACGGGACTGCCGTGCAAGACGGATTTGCCGTGCAAGACGGGACTGCCATACAAGACGGGACTGCCGTGCATGATCCAGATGGCCAAAAAATTCCGCGTGCATGAAGCCCGGTGTAAGTTGAGGACGGTTTCCGAAGTCTTATTACCAAAACGCCGGTCGTTTCCTTCGGAACCCGCCCAGGGTAGCCCATCCCAGGCACAGGTTGTTTCTTCAAACGCGAGTTGAGCATTCTTTTGATTTTCGATTCCAACCAAGTGGCATTGGAATTGCACTCTGCAGTGGCACTTCACCAAGCCAAACCTGAAAAGATCGATTGAACCCCAGCGAATTATCCAAGATATCGATTCATCGGATTGCCGAATCGTTGCACGAGGATCTGATTCGGATCCGCCGGCGCGTGCACGCTTATCCCGAATTGTCCGAGCGCGAATTCGAAACCACCAGCTATCTGCGAACGTTCTGTGATTCGCTGGTTCGGGATTCATTGGTTCGGGATTCATTGGGCCAAGCCAAGGTGCGGCTGGGAAACGACAAGCGGGGTTGTGGGTGGATCTTGTGGGTGACGAACCCAGCCGCCCCATCATCATTCGGGGCGACATCGATGCGTTGCCGATCCAAACCGCGATCGACGCGTCGTATCGCAGTCGGCGTGATGACGTGATGCATGCGTGCGGCCATGACGCACACGCGACGATGGCGTTGGGCGCGGCGATGATTCTGCGCCGCGTCGGGCAGACCACCGGCCTGCCGCGTGGGTTCGCCGCACGTTTGATTCTGCAGCCGGCCGAGGAAACC
>JBCCRW010000457.1:0-4169 GCA_039201055.1 Planctomycetota bacterium
CGACAAACTGCCGTGGTGGGGTGCCATCAACACGCCACCGGGCGGTGGTCGCGGCCGCGAAGCCAAGACTTCGGTGCCCGGCGGTTCCAAATCACCCGGCAGCACCACGGGGACTCCGGCGGGCGATGCCACCAACACCAAGCTGTTCGCATTGTCTGATGCATCCATTGGTTGCACCGGAGGATGCAGAACGTCAAAGCCCGCGATCGAATCGCCCGCATGCCAGGACGCCACCGGCACACGGCTGTCGATGATGGCCTGGCGCAAAATTCGAACCGACGGTTCATCCACCTCCAGCATCCGCGGCGGTACACCGATCCGATGCACATCGAATCGCCGCAGCAACGCGGGAACCGCATTGAAGTGGTCCATGTCGGCATGCGAAATGAACAAGTCGTCAATCCGCGTGACACCCAGCTTCCACAACGCGTCTTCAATATCGAAGCTGCGAAAGTCATCATTCCCCAAACGACCCGCATCATACAAACCGACCCAATCGTCACATCGCAAAATCACCGCGGTCCCGTGGCCCACGTCGACAAAGGTCGCTTCCAGAGTTTGCGGTGGGATCGGTGACGCCCGCGTTACCCAAAAAAGTTGCGCCGAAATCCAGATCGCAATCCAACCGACTCGTAACATCCTGCCCCGAGCGCCGCGTCCCAGCAGTAGCGTCGCCGCCAGCACCCCATAAAAAACAATCACCGCGCCGGGATGCGGTGATGGCAACCACGCGTGGCCCAAGGGCACGGCGGCGGCCCAACGCACCACCGCCAGCATCCATCCTGTTGCACCGGAGGCCAGCCAAGCCGATGCGCTTGCCAGCGGCGGCGCCCACGCGGCAAAGATCACCGTTGCCAAGCCACCGGCAAGCGCGAACACCAACAGGGGCGACAACAACAGGTTCGCCAGCACGCTGATCGGCGAAATCACGTGAAAATGATACCACACCAGCGGTGTCGTCACCGCCGTCACACTGGCGCTCGCCCAGGCCAAGCTGCGAAATCGATTCCAAATCAAAACCAGCCCCAGTTTCAAAGGCCGATACGTCGATTGCTGCAAAAGATCCAAGCGGGCTTCGATGTCTTCAGCCGCGTCAACCGCGTGGACTCCCGTGCGGCTTAAGCCGCGGCCGGAAAAGATTAATGTTGCGACGGCCAAGAACGACAAGTGCACACCCAAATCCAGCAAGTGCCGGGGATCGAGAAGCAACAATACCAATGCCGCCAGCGACAACGCGTTGAGCGTTTTGGTGTTGCGTGCCGCCGCCATCGCCAGCACCAAGACCGCCACCAACACCGACGCGCGAACCACCGGCGGGCGACCACCGGTTAGCGACATGTACAACACACAGACGGTCAGCAACACCAACACCCGAGTCATCGGCCACGAACGCATCCAAGCGGTCAACAGGCTGGCCATCCACACTACGATGGCCAAGTGCAAACCGCTGACCGACAATAAATGCACAGTGCCGGTGGCCAACAAATCGTCGCGAACCCGACGCGGAATCGCGTCTCGCTGGCCAAGCACCAAGCCGACCATTAGCGGACCCCGTTCAGGGCCCAAACGCTGCATCAACTCCTCGCGACCGCCAGCCGCAAAGCGGGACAATTGAAAGGTCGCCGTCGATCGTAGACGACGCAACCAGCCCGTAAACGAAGTCGCTTCGTGATCATCCAAATGCCGAATGTGCTCGGTCGACGCCGCCACGATGCGTCCCTGGATGTGCTGGTTACGCGAATAGCGGCGTCGATCCTTGGCACCCGGATTCCGTGGCGCTTCGTCGGCCAACAGGATCCCGCGAATTTCAACCGTGTCGCCCCAACGCAAATCGTCTCGCGTGCCATCGGCGATCCATTGCAGCCGGCCCGTCACGGGAACCTGATCCAGTCCCCGGCGAATCGATAGCAGCGAGATAAAGCCACGGGTTTGCAGCGGCGATCGTCCCCGGCGTGCCGCCGACTGGGCCATCGGTGAACGAACGATCTTGGGAACGTTGCTCAAGCGACCACGAATCATCGTGCCCACGCGATCGCTGCCGGCGGCCAAGTCCATGTCCCTGCGAATCGTCGCGGCGGCATCGCGGCGTCGATCCAGCCCGTGCCACCAAGCACCCGCCGCCAACACGGCCAATAGAAACAACAAAGTTCGCCGGAGCGAACGCGCGTTTTCACGCCAACGCGTTCCCACAAACCAGGCGATGACCACACACAGCATCACGCCGAACGAAGCCCACAGCGGCACCGACAACATCGCATCGGTGCCGATCCCCAAAGCAAATGCGAGTGCGATTTCGGCGAGCGGTTGGTGATATCGAAATTCCGCCAACGGCCCCGACTGGAAGGTTCCAGACTGGAAGGTTCCCGACTGGAACGTCGCAGACCCGACCGACGACACCGGTTTGTCCATAAGTGTTTTCGCAGGCTCCATCGTCGTGTCGCGGCGAATCGGCGGCGATGGCAAAACCGACCGGCTCAATCGCGATTGAGCCAAAAGTCTAGCACCTCGGCGATCTCGGCTTGCTCCAGCACTTCGTGGGCATCCAGTTCATCCGCAAGCGCGGCCACGGCGGCCCACATCGAATCCCGCTGGAGCACTTGTCGAACCGACGCGACCGCCGCACGGACCCGACGCGCCGCCAAGGCTTCGTCGCCCCCGATGGCGCGTGATAAATCAAACGCCGCTTGCAAGTCATACGCCGACGCCCGCAGGTTTTCCTGGTCAAAGTCCACCGCCGCGTAGATTTGTTCGGCGACCAAGCCGGCCACCAGCGTCATCAATTCACGATACGGGCGATCGATCTGGCGGGACCCGGGGCCGGTCCGCATTGGATCTGGCGACGGCCAAGCCACCCGGCACTGACCAAAATGGTCCGGCAGCACATCATCGTCGGCTTGGCCGAGCACCAGACGCTCGGGAATTCCGCCCAACAGATAGGCCGTCACCGCATGGCCGGCTTCGTGATAGCAAGTCTCGTCGGTCACGGCTGAATCGGCCAAGTGAATCGAAACCGCGAACCATGTCCCGGTTTGGATTCCAAGACAATGTGACAGCCGATTTCATCCAGCACTCGCTTTACGATGGCCAACCCCATCCCGGTGCGGCGGCCTGTCGAACCGACGCTCGGTTCTTCGCAAAACGACCGAAACACTTCGAACACGTCCCGCTGGTACTCCGCTTCAATCCCACGCCCGTCATCATCGACCGAAATCTCGCAGTATCCATCAAAGCTTTCGCAAGACACGCGGATCGTCAACGGTTTGCCGGCGACCGGCGCGTGGTCGATCGCGTTGCTGATCAAATTCCGTAACACCTGTTCCAATGCCGCCCGGGCGGTCACCAGGACCGGCAAGTTGTTCCCCAATTCCAACCGAACGGTGTCCGGTGGCGAAAGAAACTGAAACAACTCGCTCGCGGTTTCCGACAAATCCACCTTCTCCGGCGCAACTCGCTGTTTTCCAACACGAGCGTAGGCCAAAATATCATCCAACAGACGCGTCATCCGCTCGGCCTGGTCCTGCAGCATGACCAGGTGTTCGTCGACGCCATCGCTGATCCCATCGCTCAGGTCTTCGCGAATCCAATTGGTCAGGTGCAAAATCCCGCGTAGCGGTGCCTTCAAATCATGCGACGCGATGTAGGCGAAACGGTCCAAATCATCGTTACTGCGTTCCAGATCCACCCGCACCAATTGCAATTCGGTAATGTCGAAGTGAAAGCCGACGATGCGTTGCAGCTGCCCCTGCGAATTGGCGACTTTGGTGCCCCGCGACAAGGTCCATCGATCTTCGCCGCCGGCCGCGGCGGTGCGGCTGCGAAAAATCGCCTCGTGCAAGGTGTCATCGGACGCCAAAAATTTGGTGAAGCTTTCCCGCAACGGTTCGACGTCGTCGGGGTGCACTTCGGCCAGAAACTCGGAAATGTTGGTCCAAGGCTGGTCCATTCCCAATTGCTGCAGCAGCAAGGTTTCGGAAGCGCCGGTGGCTGCGACAAAGTCCAATTCCCAAAACCCGACCTGGCCGACATCGACGGCCCAGCGGAGACGATTTCGCGCCTCGACCCGCGCGCTGACATCGACCACCGATGCCAGAATCAAATCGTCACCATCAAGTTGCAAACGCGTTAGCGCGACTTCAACAATCACCTCGCGTCCGTCGCGCCGAACGCCG
>JBCCRW010000458.1:0-4168 GCA_039201055.1 Planctomycetota bacterium
ATTTGGCGATACACGTGATCAATCGGCCCGGACATCAATAACTGTCCGCGTTCGATGATCCCGATCGACGTGCAGCAATCGGCAAGCTCCGTCAAAATATGGCTGCTGATCAAAATCGTTTTGCCCATTTTGCGCAGCTCTTTCAGCAACGCCTTCACCTCGATCCGCGCCCGCGGATCCAAACCACTGGCCGGTTCGTCCAAGATCAATACCGGTGGGTCGTGCACCAGGGTCTTGGCCAAACACAAACGCTGTTTCATCCCGCGGGACAATCCATTGACAAAGTCATCGCGTTTGTGGGTCAGGTCCAACAATTCGAGCACATTGTCGATGATCTGTTTGCGGTCGGAGCGGCCGATGCGGTAGGCGACGGCAAAGAAGTCCAAGAATTCCCAAACCCGCATGCCATCGTAAACGCCAAAGTTGTCGGGCATATATCCGACGTTTTGGCGCACCCCGACCGGGTCGCCCATGACGTCGCAGCCCGCCACCGTGCCGCGGCCGCGAGTGGCACGAAGCAGCGTCGCCAAAAAACGAATGGTGGTGCTTTTGCCGGCACCATTGGGGCCGATAAAACCGAACGTCTCGCCCGCTTCAATATGCAGGTCGATGTTTTCGACGGCCGTGAAATCGCCGTAATCCTTTCCAAAGCCTTCGATGGTGATCATCGACTTACGCGTCCACCTCAAAGATCGCCTCGATCTCGACCGCCATGCCCGCCGGCAATGCGTTGGTACCCAGCGCGCTCCGTGCGGCCACGCCGGCGTCTTCGCCAAAGACATCCCGCAGCAATTCGCTGCAACCGTTGATCACCGCCGGTTGGTCGGTGAACCCGTCGACGCAGCGAACTAGGCCAAGCAATTTGACTAATCGCTTGACCTTGTCCAGCGAAGTGAGGTGATTTTGCAGCGTGGCCAAGATGCCCAAACCCGTCATCCGCGCCGCGTCGTAGCCGGCGTCAACGTCCATGTCCAAACCCAGCCGCCCGGTGATCAACGTTTTGTCCGGTTGCAGCGGCCCGTGACCGGACAAATACGCCATCGAGCCGGACACCACAATCGGTTTGTAGACGCCGACCGGCTTGGGTGCCGGCGGCAATTCCAGATTCAATTCTTTCAGTCGGGCTTCGAAGCTCATGAGGTTTCCGCAGGGTGGAGTCTTCAAGAAATTGATTCAATTTGCATCGTTGCCATCGGCGCCCGCTGCCGCGGCGGACGTCTCCAGTTTTGGCATCGGCAGGACACAAATCGGCGCGGGCGTCGAAATGATGCTGCGATGATAGGTCAGCAGCCCGCTTTGGGCATCCCGCTGGAAAACCGCCAGCGTATGTGAATCCTGTCCGGCGGCCAGCACCCAGCGGTCATCGGCGGCCAACGCAAAGTTTCGCGGAGTCGCTCCGCGAATTGGGATTCGCTGGATCACGCTCAGTTTTCCATCGGCCGCGTCCACACGATAGGCCGTCAGCGTGTCGTGGCCGCGATTGGCCGAATAAACAAAGCGGCCGTCTTGGGAAACCCGAATCTCCGATGCACTCGCGAATTTTTCTTTTGCCAATTCGTCTTTGTCGACTGCCGCAACGGTCTGCTTGGCGGTCATCGTGCCCGCCTTGGCGTCGTAGTCGAAAACGGTGACCGAGAGGTCGAGTTCGTTCAACAGGTAGATGTACTTGCCGCTCGGGTGAAACTTCATGTGTCGCGGGCCACCGCCGGCGATCGCTTGACCCTTGCCGTGCGGCGTGAGCTTCAAGTTTTCCGAATCGACCGAATAGATCACCACCGCGTCCATACCCAAATCGGGCACGAATGCGAATCGCCCGTCGGGGGAAAAACCGGACCAATGAGCGTGCGGTTTATCCTGTCGGCGGGCGACGATACCGCTGCCACCCTCGTGCCGCAGCAATTGCTTGCGACGCACGACACCGCCATTATCGTCCAGTTCAAACACCGCGCATGACCCGCCCGAATATTGCGCCGTGATCAACAACGGCAACTTGGGATGCACGCTGACGTGACACGCCCCCGCATCACCGACGGCGACGCTGGACATCAACGCGAGCGTTCGGCTGCCGGGATCACCCTGGATCTTGTACGCAACGACGGACCCCACGCCATCCAAATTTCCCACCGCGTACAGCACCGGTTTGCTCGGGTGCAAACAAAGGAAACCGGGGCCGCGGATTTCGGCGGCCAGCCCACCGTTGCCCCGTTTGCCGTGGGGACTCAGTTTGCCGCTTTGGGTGTCAAGGGTCGTGTGGTAGATGCCTTTGGAGGCGCGATTGGCCGAGGTCCCCAGCCAAACATCGATGATTTGGCCATCGGCGATGGCAGGCAACAACAGCGCTCCCGCAACGGGTAGCGCGAATAGCAGCGGAAGTCGATTTCGCATTGTTTTAACGATGATGTCGAACGGTCGTCCGGTCAGGCCGGTTCAAAAAACCATGGGTGAAGCCCAATCCACCAGCACGCAGTGTATCCGCTGCAACGATCATGCGTCGGTTGTAGCGGCTGGGCCCGCAACGCGGTCGACCCGCCGCACCACGATGTCGAATGGATCGACTTCCAAACGACGTCACAGCGACAATTTGTTACGTGGAGCATGAAGGGGGTCGCCATTCGGCAGCAAATTCTGCGAATGCATGGCCATTCCCATCTGATCCACGCTGATGGGCGACCCGGCCGCCAATGTGGAAGGCGAACAAGTGAAAAAAGCGAACGCCGACCGCCAGGCGTCTAAGTAGCACGCCTCTCCGAGGCGTCATTCTCCGACTCGGAGAGTCGGGCTACTGAGCTTTATGACTGGATCGATTCGATCTTCACACGCGTGTGAATTTGACGATGGCCCGTTCGTCGGCGACTGTTCTTGCGACGGCGAAATTTCTGGACATAGATTTTTTTGTCCATCTTCGGTCCCAACACCGACGCCGTCACGCTGGCGCCTTCCAAAGTCGGACTGCCCAGCTTGATGCCATCGCCACCGCTGATGGCCAACACCTTTTCAAATCGGACGCTTTCGCCGGCGGGAAGATCACGGAAGTCGACATCGACTTCCATGCCTTCGGAAACGCGGTACTGACGCCCACCGTCGACGATGATGGCATACATCTTCAAAAACTCGGAATGTTAACGGATTGATTTTCGGCCACGGAGTCTAACGAGACCCGCCACCGGCGCTAAGGGGTTTTTCGGGTCTCCGAATCGCCACCGCCGCGACTGTGGGAATCACTCGCGATCTCGGCAAGGTCCAGGCTGCGAGTCAAAAAACGATCGATCGTTTGACGTAAATGCCACACCTGGTTGGGGTCCCGCACCCCGTGGGCGGCCGAGGTGTAGATCATCAGATCAAAGGGAATTCCCGCCCGTTGCAGGCGATCGGCCAACCGCAGCGTGCCCGTCGGGTGCACGTTGTCGTCCACCTCGCCGTGGATTAACAGCAGGTCGCCGGAAAGCTTGTTGGCCGACGCCAGCACGCCGCCGGCTCGATAACCATCGGGATTGGTTTGCGGCAATCCCATGTAACGCTCGGTGTAGAACGCGTCGTATTCCCGCCAATCGGTCACCGAACCGCCGGCGATCCCCGCCGCAAAGACATCGCTGTGCGTCATTGCGTACGTGACCATGTATCCGCCAAAGGACCAACCGTTGATGGCAATGCGATCGGCATCGACCCAATCACGATGGTTTTGAAGCCAATTCACGGCGGCCAAAGTATCGTCCAATTCAATTGCCCCAAATTGCCCCGCGATTGGCCAGGAATCCCCCGACCCACGAGCGGCACTGGACCGATTGTCGACCACCAAAACGCCGACGCCGCGACGATTCAACCACTCGCGATACAGCCGCGTGGTTTCGCGCCAACGATTGGAAGCCGAAGCCGACTGCGGGCCGCCGTAGATTTCGACCAGCAAGGGCGCGCCGCTGGCCGGCACATCCCCCAGCGGTGGATGGATGACCGCGGGCAGCGGGTAGCCATCTTTGGCGGGAATCGTCAGCACCTGCGATGGTTGCAAACCGCCGGGCAAATTCAATTCCACCGCGTCGATCTCGAATGACCGAGTGTCGGCTGGGCAGGAAATCCATGACCGCCGTGTCGGCATGTCGACGCTGCTGTGGGAATCAACCAGCGCGCCGCCGTCGGGACGGAACGACGGTGCGTGCCAACCATCGCCGCG
>JBCCRW010000459.1:0-4162 GCA_039201055.1 Planctomycetota bacterium
CGCAGGGCTCAGTGTTTGGAACTTAACACGCACCCCCCGGACCTGGTCAAATTTCGCTTTATAGAAAACGGCGGAATTTTCCGGGCGACGCTAATTCAGCTTTGCGGCGGCAAGCTTTATCCATTCGACGTCGACATAGATTCGCCGATGAGCGGCGTTGCCGACCTGGAACGTGTAGGTGTCCATCAGGAATGCGTCGTAGGTCAGCTTGCTGCCGCTGGTCCACCGCTGGTGGACTTCGCGGTAGTAGTCCTGTTCGACGTATGCGGCCGACCCAGGTAGCGGCGAGACCAGTTCGCGGGCAACCGAAAACCTGTCGCCCATCATGCTCCGCAGCGTCCCGCTGTTGATGAAGGTTGGGCTGTTGGTCATGCTGTGAGTGCCGAACCGGCTCGTTTCGTTGAATTGGGTTTGGACCGGCTGAATGTTCAGCGTCGAGTGGAAGTCCACGGCCGAATTTAGCTGCAGTCGCCGAACCGGGCCTGGCAGGGTGATTTCACGATTGACGAGCCAGCGGCGAAACGGCATCCAGCCTGGCTCGGGACGGAACACGTAGGTCGCGACCAGCGAATCGCCATCGTACAGCCGGTCGGTCCAGATCGGCTCGCGTCGATAGCGATGGATCGGCAGTTGCAGGCCGCCGCGGCCGTGCGTCGTCACGTTATCGTCGTCAATTTTTATCTCGGCCAAGAATCCAACGGTGGATTCGTTGGCGGCTGCTTCAAACCGCACCAAGTGCCGTCCGTTGATGCGATCCATCCCGCTGCGAACCACGTGCGTGTGCGTCGGGAACCCGGCAGCGTGATCGTATCCTTTGTAATAAAATCGATGGCTTGGGTTCTGAACCCAATCAAGAAGCCGCGCACGGTTGACGACGAAATCCGCCGGGATTTCGCGAATCGTCGCCGCCAAATACATCGCGGTTTGATTCCGGTCATCGAGCGGCATGTAAAGCGTTTGCAGTTGTTGCTGCGTTCGGCTACGCGTCAAATTATCGGGCTCCATCGCAGCTTGCGGAATCTGCCGTCCGGCCCCTGGATGATGGTCATGTAGTCGCCCGGTTCGACGTCCCAAAATTCGTCTTCATTGTCGACCGTCACTTCGGTCAACGATTCCTTTATCACGATGTTGGGAAGTTCGTTTTGATTGCCGTCTGTCTTCGGTGCAGGGATTCGGCCCGATGGGTCCATGCCTGGGTGGTATTGGTTCATCTGGAACCCAAGCGAAAAGCTCCACGTTGCCGGGTCGAAGTACTCGGTTGGCTGCGGCTGTTGTTCAAAAATGACGGCCTGGAACGTGTAGATGCGAATCCGTCGCGATGGGTTCTCCTCGATTTCATCCTCATAGACTTCTTCGTCGACACTTATCGGAGGTTCGAAAAGTTCGCACTTTGGGGCACCTGTCTTTGCGCGAGCGTAATGGATCGTCGTTCCGCCGCCACCGGTGAGCAGGATAATCGAGCGGTCCTCGTCTTCTTCGCCGGGGATCAGCAATCGGATCGATGTGCTGGACGCCGTGCTTCGCAGCCTGCGGTCCTCGCCGACGTCGTTCAGTTCGACGAATTGGTGGTTTGGATCGCGAACATCGACGTCGGCCGCGACCACGCCGCGGAACACCGCGGGGATGACATCGTCTGCAAGTGCACCATCGGCGCAGATGGCAATCACTCGGGTATCGTTGGCCTCGTGTTCTTCCAGCTTCACCACTGGAAACTCGAGCAATTCCGGGCTGGCGAATTCGGCTTCGTCGAACACCAAAGCGTCACCGATTTCGACATCGATGGGGACCGTGCCACGCACCGCCATCCGATGCGGAAACACTTGCGGCAAGTCTTCGATCGGCCTCGTGAGTTCGCCGCGTTGGAACGCGTTGGCCATGTCGGCGGTAACGTTGTGCATCCGTGCCGACGGGTGAAACAACGCACCTGGCCGTACCTTTTCAAACGTCATCCGATCACCGGGTGAGACGAGAAGGGGTTGTTGACGCCGAGCGCTTGCAGGCTTGCTTTACGGTAAACCGATGCGATGTAGACGCTAATCAGTTCGCTTTGGACCTGGCCGTCCTTCTTGACGTCGCGAAACTCGGTCCACAGGAAATCCCAGCCCTCTTTTTTCTTGACCGTGATCTTTTCGCCTTCGACGCCGGGCGGCGGTTCGAATTCCAGGTCCTCGAGGTTTGGTGAGACGGCGAAGTTGTAGGTGATCTCGCGATCACCTTTGACCTCTTGGCCGTTTTCGACAAACGCGGTCGGTTGCTGGCCACTGCACCCGAGAAACAGCACGGTTCCTTCGGCGAAACCGAAGTAGGTGCCCTTGTTGACCGTGCCAGTCAACAGCGTGGCACCCATCAGCCATGCCGGCGTGATCGTTTGCCCTTCGACGCGTTGGTGCACTGTGAACGATAGCGATGGGATAACGACGTCGACGCCGTTCACCTTGCCGTTGCTGACGTTGATGGCCAGGCCCGCGTTGCGCTGGATTGCGGGTCCGTATCGAGCCTGCTTTTGGGCGGCGTAGATTTTGGTCTGGCCGCCGGTCGTGTCGAATTCGAATGTCGATTCGCCGACGATTTTGGGAGCCGACGCCGCGCTGGTGTCCGTGGTGGGCGAGATGTATTCGACATCGCAGTGCCAAATTTTTGGCCCGACCGGTTTCAGCGATGCCTTGTCGGCGACGATGGGGCGATCGCCGCCGATGTTCAGCACGTCTTGGATTTCTTCCATCAGCCGCGCATAGGCCGCGTCGCGGCTGTCGGTGCCTTGGATGCGTGCCCGCAGCTTCATCGAGTCGCCGCCGTTGGCGGCAACGATGGCGGTGTCCTGCGAATCCCACAGTTCCAGGAAATCGATATCCGTGTCGCTCATATTCCGAATCGGCTCCGGGGTTGGTTGCGAAATGCCGTCACCATTTCGCGGGTGTTTTCGTCGATGCGTTCGGCGGCGTCGGCGGTTCGCTTGTCGTCGTCGCCGTCCAACTTTCCGACGGCCTTGGCGAGCGCAAAGCCATCAAACTTGCCTTCGCCGGCGCGCTGGGTGACCTGGCGGCCGATGGCGCCCTGGCCTTGCGCGAGCGCTTCGCGGGCACGCGCGACGGCACGCTGCGCCGTTGTCTCGTCGATCACGCCCGCGGCCATCAGCTGTCGAATGTTCGCGATTTCGTCGCGGAACACTTCCAGCGGCGTTCGCAGTTGTTCGCGGAGTCGCTCGCCTTCGGCTTCCATGTCTTGCCGCCGGCGATCGCCGGCGACTTGTTGCTGGGCGACTTTCAGCGCGTCCAGCTGGCCTTGGGTCGCGCCTTTGAGTGAAAGTGCGTAGCGTTCGGCGGCTTCGCTGCCGAGCCGCATTTCGATGCGTTCCTTTTGCAGATCGGCAATGCGATCGCGAATGTCCGATTGCAATTGTGCGGCTTGCTTGGCGGCGTTGGCGGCGGCGACCTGTTGCAGCTGGGCGCGTGTCGCACCGTCGCTGGCAAGCTTCATCAATTCGGCCGCCTTGGCTCCGCTGCGAATCGCGACGGTTTCCTTTTGCAGCGAAGCCACGCGTTCTTGAATGGACTTGTCCAGTTCCGCGGCCGCCTTCGCGGCCTGGGTTGCCTTAAATTTTGCGACTTCTTCTTGCGATGCACCGGAGCTTTTGAACTTGGCCAGGTCGACGGCATCATTCCCGAAGCGTGCTCGATTGGCAGCGTCCTGAGCGGCTGCCGCTTGCTGGGCGAGTTCTTGGCGTTGCTTCGCGACTGCGGCGGCGGAGGCTTCGGTGGCGGCCAGGCTTTGCTGTAGCGAATCCAGTTCAGCATTGGCGGCGGCGGCACCGTCGGAAACCATTCGATAGACGCCGCCGAGTCCATCGCTGAACAATGACGTCAGCATCGCGGGAATGCTGCTGACGCCTTTGACCATCACCGAAACGATCAGCCCGCCTAGTCGGCTGGCCAGCGACACCATCAAGCGAAAAAGCGATGTCGTCATCGACCCGAGCACCGCCAGCGCGTGGTGGGCGGCGGACATCATTGCGTCGATCAAACCTTTCAGCGCAACGAAGAACGTGCCTTTGATGCCGGCCCACAGCGCTTTGGCGGCGGTGGCGTATTGGCCGCTGCTGAGTGCCTTGAGGACCACGCCAAACGTCTTGGAAAAGATGCCCGCGAGTTCACCGGCCGTGGAC
>JBCCRW010000460.1:0-4151 GCA_039201055.1 Planctomycetota bacterium
ATTTCCGAACTGGCCGGGCGGTTGGTGCAATTCCAGGCCGATGAATCGGCGCTCCAGCGGAAATATGCCGAGCCGCTTTCGGAGGTCCACTTCAAGCGTTTTCAATCCTTTTGGAATGACAATCTTGCTGATTTGCGATCGGTCGACTTCGATTCGCTTTCGACCAGCGGCAAAGTCGACTACGCACTGCTGCAAGAAAAGCTGACCTATTCGCTCGAAAAGCAAAGACAGGAGCGAGAAAAGGATCTTCGCGCGATTCAGTTGATTCCTGGGTGTCGGGAATTGGTGAAGCTGCTGGAACGCCACGAACAAGACCATTCACTAAGCGGCAAGTCGGTCGCCGAAACCTTTGCCAAGGCCAACGCGATGCTGGCCGAACTGCCCGAATCGCTGACCTATCTTCGCGATCAAGATCCGGCGGACATCGAGAAATCGGTTCGCTTTGATGCCCTTCGCGCGGCTGAAAATGTCGATCGGCTGCGACGACGCTTGAAGTCCTTGAATACGTTTTATGACGGCTACGACCCCGAATTCACCTGGTGGGTCAAACAGCCCTTCAAAGATCTTGATGCTTCGTTGTTTGCCCACGGTGAAATGTTGCGAAAGAACATCTTGGGTGTTCCGTCGTCTGATCGCGAAACCATCATCGGACAGCCCATCGGCCAAGACGCGTTGCAGTTGGAATTGCAGCACCAGTTGATTCCCTACACACCACAGGAACTGATCGCACTCGCCCAACGACAATTTGCCTGGTGCGATCGCGAAATGCTGCGGGCGTCGCAGGAAATGGGTTTTGGCGATGATTGGAAAACGGCCCAGGAAAAGGTTAAGGACCAATATGTTGCCCCGGGAAAGCAGCCGGACTTGATTCGCGAATTGGCGATCGAGGCGGCCGATTTTTTGGAGGCCCGCGATTTGATCACGATCCCGCCGCTGGCACGGGAATCCTGGCGAATGCAAATGATGTCGGCACAGCGGCAGCGGGTCAGCCCGTATTTCTTGGGCGGCGAACAGATCATCGTCAGCTTTCCAACCGACGGCATGACCCACGCCGAAAAACTGATGAGCATGCGGGGCAACAATCCGCACTTTTCCCGCGCAACGGTGCACCACGAACTGATCCCCGGTCACCACCTGCAGCAATTTATGACGCAGCGTTATCGTCCGGATCGGCGGCTGTTTTCCACGCCGTTCTGGCTGGAAGGTTGGGCGCTCTACTGGGAAATGCGACTATGGGATTTGGATTTTCCTCGCTCTCCCGAGGACCGCGTCGGCATGTTGTTTTGGCGGAAGCACCGCTGCGCCCGAATCATTTTCTCACTGAACTATCACCTGGGAAAAATGACGCCCCAGGAGTGCATCGATTTCTTGGTCGATCGGGTGGGGCACGAACGACGCAACGCGACCGCCGAAGTGCGGCGGAGCGTGATGGCTGGTTACGGTCCGCTGTACCAGGCCGCCTACATGTTGGGCGGACTGCAAATTCTTTCATTGCATAAGGATTTGGTCGAAAGCGAGCGATGGACGGAGAAACAGTTCCACGATCGCATTCTTCGTGAAGGGTCGATCCCGGTAACGGCGCTCAAGGCCATTCTGGACGACCAGCCACCGGGAAAGAATGGTTTTCCGCCGTGGCGATTCATCGAAGATTTGGATGAAGCATCGCCCGATCAATAAATTACCAAATTCAAAATGAGCCGATGGCCGCCGGCCCCCTGTTTTCGAGGGAACCGACGCCAAGCAACGCACGATCAATTTCTGTTGTAGTGGACGACGCGAGGAGTCCTTGCTCGAGGGACTCGTCGCATCGTCCATTACCGATCCCGACACTTATTGATTGTGCGTTGCTAACGCGTTGCGGCTAATCCAGTCACTGATTTGCAGACGAGCCTAAGCGACGGGCCGGGCACCTGCCCCCAGGCGGTCTTCGCAAAACAAAACGTTATCCAACGGGACCGGTGGCTTTCGCCACGCCTGCGGCTCCGAAGTGGTCGCCGCCTCAAGCGGCTCTTCCGATTCCTTCTTCAAAACGCTGACGTCGGCAAGGCAGACATAAATGGTGATGACGATGGCGATCAATACACATCCGGCCGGCTTGGCCAAACGCCACGGCGTCATGTCGACCGCTCCCACATCTTCTTGCACAAATTCCGTTTCACGCGGATACAATTCGCCCAGCACCAACATCAACACGACCAACCAGGCGAAGACGACGCCCAAAAACTGGTAATCAAGCATCGCTTTGACGATGGGATTGAGCTGCGGTACGAAGTACCCCGCTGCCAACACGACGAAGCCGCCAACCAAGGCCACGTTGGCCGCGAAAGCCGGTACCCGGCGAGTCAACATTCCGACCAGCACGACGGCAAAGATCGGGATGAAATACAAACCGTTCATGGTTTGCAAAATATCAAACAGGTCTTTGCCGGCCTTTGCCAACCAGGGTGCAATCATCATGGAAACGACCGCAATCATCCATCCAAAAATTTTCCCGGCGCGGACGCTGTCAAATTCCGACGTTGGCGTTTCGGCCTCCGGCGACGCATCCTCAACGCGTTGACCCGCGGCGCCGTAGAAGCCCAAGCTGAACAAAGTGCATGCGCTGTTGAGTGCTGAATTGAAGCTGGACAAAATCGCGCCGATCATCACCGCCGCAAAGAAACCACTCAGCCAACTGGGCAGCACCTCGCGGACCAGCTTGCCATAGGCATCATCGGCTTCCATTTCCTGGCCCGCGAAAACGCTGTAGGCAATCATCCCGGGAATCACTAGATACAGCGGTCCAAGCAATTTCAGGGCACCGGTCAACAACACACCCTTTTGCCCCTCGGCCAAACTGCTGGCACCCAATGTCCGCTGAATAATTTGTTGGTTAGTGGTCCAATAAAACAGATTTAACAGGAAGATGCCGCTGAAAATCGTCCAAAACGGTACGGACGTCTCCGCGTCGCCGATCGAGTTAAACCGCTGAGATTGTTCCTCGTACAAACGGCTGCAGCCGGCCAGCCAATCGCCCTGGCCCAGCAGCGATAACGAGAAACCGGTAATCAGAAAACCGCCAACGAACAGACCGATCCCATTGATGGTGTCCGACACGGCGACGGTGCGCAGACCACCGAAAAGTGCGTACACCGAACCGAGCAATCCGACCGCCCAAACGATGATCCAAAGTGCCAGCGTCGCCGGATCGACATTGATGGATTCGGCCAGGGGTGTCACCAAACCCTCGATGTCCAAAATCGCGATCATCCCTTTTGCACCGGAGTACAAAATGATGGGCAGCAACAAACCCACATAGGCCAGGAGGAACATCAAATTGGTGATCCACTGCGTGCTTTCGCCAAAACGAATCCGCAAATATTCCGGCACCGTCGCCACGCCGCTTTTTAGAAATCGTGGCAAAAAGAACCATGCCATGAACACCAACGCGATCACGCAAACGACTTCCCAAACCATCACGCACAATCCGTCGGCAAAGGCTTTTCCGTTTAAGCCCACGAGTTGTTCGGTGGACAAATTGGTCAGCAGCAGCGAACCCGCGATCAAAGGAAACGACAACGAACGGCCGGCCAAAAAGTATCCCGTGCTCGAACCGTGGTCGTCCTTCCGCGTTAGCACGTAGGTCAAAAAACCGACCAGGCTGGTGAAAACCAAAAAAGAAAGAATCGAAATTGAAATGAACATGCAATCTGTCGGGCCAATGGGTTTGCCGTGACACCTCCGCCGATTGGGTGTCCGCGGGGCGAAGTTTAGCCATATCCGTGCCGGTGCACGCCCCAGGGAGCCGCATCGAGGGCTCTTTTTTCGCAGATGCATTGGCAACTCGGTCGCCCTGAGATGGCCCCGCAGATTCCACGCAAAAAGCGTTTGCGTGTTCGGTGTGTGCGCGGAAGTTGCGGGCTATCATTCCGGCGTCACCGTTTCACTTTCTGACGTGCCACCTCATGCTTGTTCGACGAATCCAGCAACGAGTGATCGTTTCTGCCGCCTTTGGAATGCCCCTGTTCTGGATACCCCTGTTCTGGATCTTCGCGGTGGGCGGCGTCCCGGCCCGCGCCGATCAAACGGGAACCCAGCCTGATGTCGGCATCCGCAGCCAGCCGGCTCGCGGAGTGCTCCTAAAAGGTGCCCGAGTGGTGCTCGGCCCCACG
>JBCCRW010000461.1:0-4150 GCA_039201055.1 Planctomycetota bacterium
CGACCTGCAAACCTTCCTTGCGAAGGACCTCGACCAATTTTTCGTCGCTCCAGGGATCGCTCTTGTCCTCTTTTTCGATCACCTCCTGCAACTTCAAGCGGATCGTGTCCCAAGCCACATCGTCGCCGTCTTCGGTTTGGGTGCCGCCGACAAAAAATCGTTTCAGCGGCAGGATCCCGCGCGGTGTTTGGATCCACTTGTCGTCCACCGCGCGGCTAACGGTGGTCACATGCACGCCGACCTTATCCGCGATCTGCTGCATCTTCAGCGGCTCGATCACCTCGGGGCCTTCATCAAAAAACTTCCGCTGGTGATCCACGATCGCCTGGGCCACCCGGGTCAACGTTCCACGCCGTTGCTCGATCGAATCGATCAACCACTGTGCACTGCTGATTTTCCCCTTGATGAACTCGCGTTCCTCAGGCGTGCACGACGGGTCCTGCAAACGCTTGCGGTAATACTCGCTGATGTACAGCGTCGGCACCCAGTCATCGTCCAGGCGAACTTTGTAATTGCCCTCTTCGTCGGTCTCCAAAATCACGTCCGGCGTCACATTGGGCACATACGTTTCCATGAACGCCGCGCCGGGCTTGGGCACCAATTGATGCAGTTCATCACGCAGGTCCTGAATCGTCTCGATATCAAAACCGGTCGCCTTTTCAATTTGCGGCAAGCGATTTTCGGCCAGATCGCCCAGGTGATTTTCGATCAAGATTTTCAAATCGGCATAGTTGGGATTCTCAGGTTCCAACTGTGCCATCAAACATTCGCTTAACGTCCGTGCCGCGATGCCACGCGGTTCCAGGGACTGCACGACCGCGAGCGCCTCCTCGGCGACGGCCAAATCTTCGGGCGTGTGATCGGACGGCAGCAAATCGGCAAGCGGCGTCCGCAGGTACCCGCCGTCGGCGGCGTCCAACGTGCTGATGATCCGCTCGGCAAATGCCTCGACCAGATCACAAATGTCCATTTCGGCCAATTGATGCAGCAAAAAATCGTTCAACGATTCCGGCCGCGCCGACGCATTGGCCATCAAGTCGTGACGACGATCGGCATCCTCCTGGACCCGATTGCTGGACCGGCGAAACGAATCGTCAAACGTGCTGGGCATGTCCGAGGACATGTTTTGCAAACGTTCGAAGTCGTCTTGATTGGCGTGATCGTTGTCGACCACCAATTCCCTTTCCGATTCGCTGCGGTTGTCCAGCGATTCGGGCTCGTCGTCGCCCTCGTCAACCGCGTTCGGGTCGACATCCTGCTTTTCCAGCAGCGGGTTCTCACTCATCTCCTGCTCGATTCGTTCCTGCAGCGCCAACGCATGCAGCTGCAGAATCTCCATCGACTGGATCATCCGCGGGGCGAGTTTTTGAGATTGAGTTTGACGGGCTTGCAGCCCGACCGACATCCGCATGTCCGTATTCCAAGAGAGTCCTGAAGAGTCGGAACCTCACGAAAGAATTCCTGTGCGAATTTCGTGCCGACACCGGATTATAGCTTTTGTCGCCCCTCCAGGGCATCCGCAATCATTTCACGATTTGCGTATTCCAGAACGCTTCCGGCGGTAATGCCGCGGGCCAAACGGGTCATTTCGATTGGGAAATCGGCCAATAAACTGCTGATGTACAGCGACGTGCCGTCCCCTTCGACGGTCGGGTTGGTCGCCATAATTAATTCGGAAAAATTTCCGTTGCGGACGCGCTTGACCAACGCATCAATGGTCAACTGATCCGGTCCGATCCCGTCCAACGGGGCGATGCGGCCCAGCAGGACGTGGTAAACGCCTTTGAAAACCCCCGATTGTTCCAGCGACATCAGGTCCCGCGGCTGCTCTACGACACACAACCGCGTTTGGTCGCGGTTGGGGTCCCGGCAAATGCTGCAAAGTTCCGCCTCGCAAAGATTGAAACAGTCTTTACAGTAGTGGACGTCCTTGCGGACCTTGGTGATCGCGTCGGCCAGCGCAAGTGCCTCATTCTCGTGCACCCGCAGCAGGTGAAATGCCAAACGCTCGGCGCTTTTGCGACCAATTCCCGGTAAGCGTCCCAGCTGCTCGACCAAATCCGAAACCGCCCCGGAATGCTCGCCCACGAATCTCTACGCCCCACCGCCAGCCAGGTTTTTGATCATGTTTTCCAGGCCCGGCAATTGGATGTTCATGTCTTTGGCCATTTCCGCCGCTCGCGTCGCAAACAACTCCTTGGCCGCCGCGCCCGCCTGGTTGGACGCCACCAAAACGGCCGTTTGCAAATCCTCGCCAGTCAATTCCGGATCGATGTCGACCTTGTGCACCAAACCGGTGCCCGACATGGTCATTTCCACCCGCCCACACTCGCTGCGTCCGACCACCCTCTCGGCCGCCATGACCTCGTTCAGCTCCTTCATTTTTTCCGGAAGCTGCTGAACGGCACCGATCATCGACGCCATGTTGCCCAGGCCACCAAGATTCTTAAACACGATGGATTCCCCAAAAAAGTTCCAAAACGCAAAACGAGGCTGCGCGTATTCAATTAGCTTTGCCGCATGATGCGGCGGGGTCCAGTGCCAATCACGCTTGACGAATCGCGCTTGACGTGGATTTGCGGCAAGTCGTACCGGAAACATGCTCACGCGGACGTCCGCGTGTGTCCTTCCCCTCCCATGCGCTTCGACTTGCCCCTCCGGGGTGCCTAAACGATGGAACTCAATTTCTTCCAATGGCTCCGCAATTCCATCCGCCAAACCGTCTTGCTGGGCGTGTCGGATGCCATGAAAACCATTGGCGCACCCGACGAAGAAGACGAATTGCACCCACAAATGGTGGCGATGATTGAAAACAGCCCCGTCGCCAGCACTCCCAAGGTGACCTCGCGCGCCAAGACAACCAACAGCCGCAAACGCCTCGGCAAGTCGCTCAAGGAACTTAATCCCGAAGCCGCCAAGAAATAGTCGTTGTAGCCGGACTTCGCCAGAAGCCAAAAGACAAGCTTTCACCGACCTCTAAGAACCGCCAACAATCCCGCGTACCAATTTCACCAGGTTGGGCCCCGCGGCCTCGGCCGTAGCGATGATCTCTTCCACGTTGGCGGCCTCCAAAGAATCCGGCAGGCACATGTCGGTGACCACCGACAAGCCGACGACGGGCAGACCCGCGTGCACCGCCACGATCGTTTCGGGCACCGTGCTCATCCCCACCACGTCGGCGCCGATCATTCGCAGGAATCGATATTCCGCACGCGTTTCCAAATTCGGTCCGGCGACCGCGACAAACACGCCCCGGTGCAATTTGATGTCGGCGTCCCGAGCAATCTTTTCCAAACGCTCAATTTGGCCCAGATCATAGGGTGCCGACATGTCGGGAAAACGTGGCCCCAAGCGGTCGTCGTTGATTCCGATCAACGGATTGTCACCCATCAGGTTGATCTGATCATCGATCGCCATGATGTCGCCGGATTGATAATACGGATTCAAGCCGCCGCACGCATTGCTGACAATCAACAGCTCCGCCCCCATTGCCTTGAACACCCGCACGGGCAGCGTGATCTGTTGCAACGGATAACCTTCGTACATGTGGAAGCGACCCTCCATCGCCACCACCGCCACGCCGTCCAGCGTGCCCAAGACCAAACGCCCCCGGTGGCTGGTCGCCGTCGACACCGGAAAGTGCGGAATGTCCGCGTAATCGATGGTCGCCTCGATCTCGATTTGCTCGGTCAATTTCCCCAGGCCCGTGCCCAGGATCATCGCCACCTTGGGTGTCGTCTTGGACTGCGACGCAACGTACGAACAAGCGGCTTGAATCTTGTCAAATAAGTCGAGCATGGTGACCGGCGGTGAAAGTTGAATTACGAACGGCACCGAAAACTTATCAAAACCCACGCGGCTCCACATCATGCCCACGCGGCTCCACACCACAGTGGACTAGCGGTTACGCTTTTCGAAAACTCTGCGAAAAGTGTGTTGCGGTATCTTCGGATTCGCAACCTTCACGATGCCACTCCGATTGCCGCGCTGACATGTCGCCAACTTCCAATCCAGCCACTTCGCCCGATTTAACGCCCTCGCCCGATCAATTCGAAAAGCTCGCCTCGTTCTATCTCGGTCGACACTACGACCTTGCGGCGGGCCAGCTGCGCGACGACCTGTTGATGTACGACGCCAAGGATCTCTGCAC
>JBCCRW010000462.1:0-4146 GCA_039201055.1 Planctomycetota bacterium
CATAAACCGGAATTCGAAGTGCCAACGAGGAAAACGTCGCAAAAATACGTCCCGCCACATGCCGGTGACCGCTGCGGTCAATGTGGCGTCCCAACAACCGGACGCGGGAACCCAGCACGATGTCCAGCGATTCGTCACGCTTCAGCGCGTCAATCATTCGCGAAAGCTGGCTTAGCGGCGTCGCCAAGTCGGCATCCCAGTAACCCACGAATTCGGCGTCGCTGGCAAACGCCGCGATCATCCCCTGACGCACCGCTTCCGCCTTGCCCCGGTTTGCGGGCAGCGATTGAGCGACGCAGCGACCGGGAAATGCGTCGCAAAGCTCATCCAAAACGGCTCGAGTCCCGTCGCTGCTGCCGTCGTCGACAAACTGAAAACGCAGATTCGGATCAAACCCAAGCGCCTCGGCGAAGCTGTGTGTTTGCAAACGCGCGGCTTCGTTGTAGCAGGGCACCACAATCATCTTAACGGCGTCGGGGATCTTAACGGCGTTGGGCGTCTTCACGGCGTCGGGCATCTTCATGGTGTCGGCACCGCATCGTGCGAATTGCAAACTTCGCCAAGCTTGGTCTCCTGTTTGGTCGAGACACCCAAATCGAACTTGGGTGGATCGAACAAGTCCGCCGGACAATCACTCGGCCGCACCCGCGGCTGACAGCGACCTTCGTCACGACGCAAGACCGCAAACAAACTTACTCCGTTGCGGTGGGGCACAACCGCGTCGTCAACCGGCGGTTGTTCCCGCCGCAACTGCCGAATCAAAAACTTGGACTCGCCGGCAAAGATGGCTTCCAAAGTACGATTCACCCATTGCGAAGGTTGCTTCAGATGGGTGCGTGGCGACGAGGACGACTCGCGTCGAGGTTGCCATTTTCGAATCGCCCGAATGAGCGGAGCGAGTCGATAATTCAGTCCCGAAATGGCAATCGGTGTCCAGGGAAGCCCATCCCAAACCATCGCCAAACGCTTTGCGTCATAACGGCGGTAGTGGAACAGCGCCTCATCGTGCTCGCTCCACAAATCCGGATCCGCCGGTACGGTCACAATTGCAAACGCTCCCGGCCGCGTCCGGCAGGTCAGCTCGGAGAGAAATTCAAATTCATCACGGATATGCTCCCAAACATCCAGCATCAAAATCGCGCTGGCCTGTCCAATCCAAGCGTCGATTTGGTCCAGATCGCGGTAACATCGAAACGAGACTTCGGGGAAGCTTGCCTTGGCCAAGTCGATCGCGTGCCCGGAGATATCGACCCCGCGAACATCAAAATGCCGGGCCAGGGCTGCACTGTTGGCACCTGTTCCACAGCCGATCTCAAGGACGGACTGTTGCCCCGGATCGATCAATTCCCGCAGGACTTGATGGATGATTCGACGCCGGGCCCGGAACCACCAATGCCGCTGCTCAAAAGCGGCGTGTTCAAGAAAAGACTGGTGATCCATCGGGTGGGGTGGCGGCCGAGATGCAATGCGAACGCGACGGCCAAATCTGTTCGCCGTCAGAGCCCCGCATTATTCAGTCCCAGGACCCACTGGCAACTCGAAGTCGGACGGCTCGCCCAAGACTCATCGATTGCCAACGCCATCCTCGCAAAACCTTAATCCAAAGTAGCCCGGCTCTCCGAGCCGGAAATTCAAGAACCAAAGTAGCCCGGCTCTCCGAGCCGGAAACCCAGAACGCATAAACCCATCCTCGAAGTTTCCGAAAACCGGTGCACAAGAATCGCGAAGCGATGGCAGGTCGTAGGCCCGGACGTCAGTCCGGGGAACAGAATCAAAAACAAGCACCAAGCATCGAACACAAAATACGGATGAGAGGATTTGAACCTCCACGCCCTTATCGGGCACTGGAACCTGAATCCAGCGCGTCTGCCAATTCCGCCACATCCGCGTGCGTTAGCGTTCGATGAAGAAGAATATCCAACCCGCGAATCCTTCGCAAGACGCCCGCGAATCCTCCGCAAAACGCCTCAAGTCTCCTCACGCAAACTCAAGCAACGCTGGCGAGCGACAATGATATGGTCCAACACTTGGATACCGATCAACTTGCCGGCGTCCGTCAGCCGCTCGGTCACCTGCACGTCCTCTCGACTGGGCGTCGGGTCGCCACTGGGATGATTGTGTACCAACAGCACGGCGGATGCCGCATCGCGAATCGCCGGTCGAAACACCTCGCGGGGATGCACCAAGCTGGCATCCAAGGTCCCCACCGTCACGCGATGATCGGCGATCGGTTTGTGCTTGGTGTCCAAGGTGACGATATGAAATTCTTCTTGGGACCGGTCGCTGGCCAGCCGTCCAAACCGGCGCCGGCAGTATTCAACCGCGGCGGCCGTTGAAGTGATCTTCGTCGCCAGATCACCATCCTGTCGGGCCTCGATCTCAACACGCCGTCCCAATTCAATGCCGGCCATGATCTGCGCGTAGTTGGCGATGTTCACCGCCTTGGTAATCTCACGCAGCTCCGCGATCGATGCACTGGCCAGAGCGGGCAGTCGCTCGTCGAAGCGCGAAGCCAACTTGCTGCCACCGCTGATGGCCGATTCGCCTTTGATGCCGGCACGAATCAGGATCGCCAACAGGTCGCCGAGTGTCAGCGATTCGGGGCCATCACGAAGCAAACGCTCGCGAGGCCGCTCGGTCACCGGCGTCTGAGTGACCTGTTGGCCAAAAATAATGCCGTTGATCCATTTGTCCGGCTCAAACGCATCACGTCGCCGCGTCCAACGAAACCTTGGCTGCCCCGCCACATCCACACGG
Organism: Planctomycetota bacterium; assembly: GCA_039201055.1. Lineage (GTDB taxonomy): Bacteria > Planctomycetota > Planctomycetia > Pirellulales > Pirellulaceae > Rubripirellula. Next base: position 2,758 of record JBCCRW010000462.1, read on the forward strand.
CACAACCAATCGTCGCGAATCAAATCGTTGATCGTCGACGTCACGTAACCCCGTGCCGCTTCGTGACAGGTCGATTGAGCGGTTTGTTTGTCGAATTCGTCAAGCTGGAGCAGCGGCAGAATCACCTGCTGCAAGCGCTCGCGGCGTTTGGCGTCCTCTTGCATGACCGGCGAGCATAGCGACTTCGGGGTCGACGTATCGCTTCTTCGCCAAACGCCGGACCACTAATTTCCAAAAAATTGGCTCGCGTGCGGATTGCCAAAGTAGTTGCTACCCGGCAACCGGTTCGATTGGATGGTCGTCGAACGACGCACCGACGGAATCCGATATTGATACAAACCGGGCGTCGGGTATCCGTAGACGCCGGGATAGAAACCCGTGCCGTAAAATCCGCCACCCCGGGGGTAGGTCAACCCGTCAGGGAACGAGGGCACGGTCGTATAGCCGTAGCCATAGATCGGTCGACCCGCCCGATAGCGATTGAAGTTGTTGAAATTTCGGCCGCCATAGAACTGGGCGTTTACGCCACGCTGGGGCACGCGAGTCACCGTGCCACCGCGACGAATCGCGCCCGCGGCGGCCTGGCGTTGCAGTTGGCTGGCGATACGCTGAGCCTGGGTCCTGTTGGCGTTGGCTTGCTGCGCCTGGGCCTGCGAGCCCGCAGTGACCCACAACATTGCGACCACGGCGACCCAAGCAATCAGAGAAAAGGGGCGAGACATGAGTGAATTTCCTCACACGGAAAACGAGGATGGGAGTGCGTGTCCAAGCGACGTCGCACGCAACGGCGACGAAACCACCGACACCGGCACAAAGACCGATGCGGAAACCTCCGTGCAAGAACTACGCCAAATCATGGCCGATTTTGTTCAAGAACGAAGCTGGCACGCCTATCACCATCCTAAGAATTTGGCACTCGCTTTGGTTGTCGAAACCGGCGAATTGCTCGAGCATTTCCAATGGCTAAGCGACGAACAATCCCGCCAATTGCACCACGACCCCAAGGCGATGGCAGACATTCGCGAAGAATTTGCCGATTGTTTGTCGTATCTGTTGTCGCTGGCCAATTGCCTGGAAATCGACGTCAGCAAAGCGTTCCGCGACAAGATGGTCAAAAATCGAACAAAATACCCCATCGGGCATTCGGGCCTGCGGCGACGCGATTAAATCCCGCCCAGCTTGCGGAACGCGCAGACATCGTTGGGCCCCAAGAACTGCAAATGGATCGCATGCTCGCGAGCGTGTCGATCAAAGACATCCCGGTGAAACCATTCTTCGCCCGGCCACGGATAAGAATAGATCACCGCGAAATCGTCGATGTCGCTCTCGATCAACGCGTAGGGATCCCGTTGCGGATGATTCAAACTGGGCAACGTCGGATCGTCGGCA
>JBCCRW010000463.1:0-4094 GCA_039201055.1 Planctomycetota bacterium
ACCGCGATGACAAAGCGTGACGCGGGCGCCGACGTGATGCAGCCGAAGCGCTGCCTCGACCGCACTGTTGCGTCCGCCCACCACCAAGACATTCCGCCCATGGTAGCCGTGCAGTTCGCGCAGGTAGCCGTCGACGTGCGGCAATTGTTCGCCCGGCACATGCAATTTTCGCGCTCGATCGGTACCGCCAATGGCCAAGACAATGGCCGATGCGAAACGGGTGTGGCTGCCCCCGGAAGCCTCGATTTGCAACCGGAATTGTCCCGCTTGGCCATCCACGCCGACGACTTTGTGGCGGGTGCGAACGTTCAGTTTGAATTGGTCGACGACGCAGCGAAGGTACCGCAGGTATTCTTCGCGGGTGGCCTTGTTTTGATCCAACGTTTGCAGCGGAACCCCGGCGATCGAAATCCGCTCGTTGCTGCTAAACCAACGCGTTTGCGGTGCCCACCAGGACATCGTGTGACCGATCGAACCGGCATCGAAGACTTCGTTTGCGATCCCGATGCGGGTCAGCCGGACGGCCATTTCGATGCCGATGGGGCCGGCACCGACGATGGCCACCGGCGGGCGTCCGGCTTGCTTGTTGTCCCTAAAATCAAATTCATTCATGTTCGAATTGTAGGCCTTTCGCGGCAATTTGCACGCAAAGCGGTTTCCCAGCATGATGCGACGCTTCGGATGGGCCGCGACGAAAGGCCCGTGGCGGCGTTATAATGATGTTGTCGGACCTTTTCCCATCCCACTCGGAACCGGATTGATGCGTTCATTTTGCTTTGTGACCGCCACCACCTTGATGCTCGCGATTCTTGTCACCCGCGCCACACCGGCGGGTGCGGAGAGCCCAACGCGTGAGGCGATCGATACGATCAACGCGCTCGAAAAGCTGGGTGCCAACCACCAGCAGGTTCAAGCCGCAGCAGACCAGCTTCGTACGTTGGACAGCAAATCGTTGCCCCGTCTTTTCGACGCCATGAAGTCCGCATCGCCACTGGCCAAAAACTGGTTTCGTGGCATCGCCGCCGACATCGCGCGGGAATCCGGGATGCCCAAGTCCAGCGAACTGATGGCCTACATTGTCGATCGCACCAGGAATCCCGACGGCCGAGCACTGGCATTAACCATGTTGATGGATGTCGATGCCGAGGCGGCGGAAGAAGTCATCGCGGGCGCGCTGAACGATCCCAGCCTTTTGATTCGCCAGCGCGCGGTGGATGCGGCAATCGCCAAGGCAAATACTCTGGAATCCGACGAGGACAAAATTGAACAGCTTCGCACAACGCTGGCGGCCGCACGCCATCCGCGGCAACTTGAAAAACTGGTTCGCATGTTGCGCGATCTGAAGGCCGACGTGACGATCGCCGACGCACTTCAAATGTGGACGCGTTGGCAAGCCATCGCGCCCTTTGATAATCGCAACGAAAAGGGATATGCGATTGCCTATCCACCAGAAAAACAATTTGTCGCCGGTAGCGGCGTGGATTTCGATGCCAAGTTCGATGGCAAAGCGGGCCCGGTGGTGTGGAAAATCGTCGAAGGCGATTTGGAATCTGGCTACGTCGATCTGGCCAAGGCATACAACAAGGAAAAGGGCGCCATCGTGTATGTCACCGGCACGATCGATTCCATTTCAACTGTGCCGGCACAAGTTCGTTTGACGACCAAAAACGCAAATAAGATTTGGTTGAACGGAAAAGAGATCGGTGCCAATGAGGTGTATCACAGCGGATCGGTACTGGACCAATACATTTGCGATTGCGAATTGGTTGAGGGCGAGAATCGATTTCTGCTCAAGCTTTGCCAAAACGAACAGGAAGAAGGCTGGGCGCAAGAATACGCGTTCCAATTTCGCTTGACCGACCCCGCCGGCAAACCCATCACGGCTCCCAGGGACGCCATTGCCTCGGAGGAAGAATCGCAGGGTTCGCATTCGGCCGACGATTGATCGCGAATCGTTTACGCGAGCAAAGCATTTTTCCATCACCCCGCAAGTCACTGCACCGTACCCCACAAGTCACTGCACCGTGGACAACCAAGCGATTGCGTCCGTGTTTGAAGAAATGGCGCGACTGCTCGAATTCAAAGGCGAGAATCCATTTCGCATTCGTGCCTATGTGAACGGTGCCCAGGCGATTCGCCAACTTGAGGAACCCGTCGCCGCGATCTTGAAGGATCCGCAGCGCGACTTGGCAAAAATTCCCGGCATCGGGAAAACGCTGGTCGAAAAAACCAAGGTGCTGGTGGAAACCGGCGGCTTGCCGCAGCTGGAAACGCTTCGCGAAGAAATTTCGCCGGTGATTTTGGCGATGTCGCGAATTCCTGGACTGGGCGCAAAGAAAGCCGTCCGGTTGCGCGAAGAACTTGGCATTGAATCGCTGGACGATCTGCGCGCCGCCTGCCAGGACGGTCGCGTCGCCAAGCTGAAGGGGTTTGGGCCCAAAAGCCAGGAGGGCATCCTGGAAGGATTGTCGATCGCCGAACAGGCGGCCAAGCGAATGCGGTACGCCGGGGCGGATCGTTTGGTCGACACACTGGATCAGCACATGAGATCGTGTCCGGCGGTGAAACGTTTGGAGTTTGCCGGTTCGTATCGACGCGGTCGCGAAACCGTCGGCGATTTGGATTTGCTGGTCGTTGCCGAAGATCACGCCGCCGTGATGGACCACTTCGAAGCGTTTCCGCAACGATCCCAAACCATCATGCGTGGCGACACCAAAATTTCGATTCGTGTCGATGCGGCATTCCAGGTGGACCTGCGAGTCGTCGCGGCCAACCAGTTTGGCGCGGCATTGCAGTATTTTACCGGGTCACAAGCTCACAACATTCAGGTCCGCAAACTGGCGATCGCAAAGGGCTTGAAGGTCAATGAATACGGTGTGTTCCCCGACGGCAGCGAAGATTCCATCACCGGCGGAGACGAGGCCGAAGTGTACGAAGCGATCGGCTTGCCCTGGATCCCTCCGGAGCTGCGGGAGCATCGTGACGAATTCAAATGGGCCGAAAAAAAAACGCTGCCCAAGCTGGTGGAACTGGACGACATCGTTGGCGACATGCACATGCACACCGACGCCACCGACGGGCAAAACACGCTCGAGGAAATGATCGAGGCGGCGATTGATCGAGGCCTTCAGTACATCGCCATCACGGATCATTCGCAGCGGGTCAGCATGGCCGGCGGCCTGGACGCCGCCCGCGCGAGCGCCCAGTGGAAAAAAATTGCCAAGCTTCGCGATCGCTACGCCGGCCAAATCCAAGTGCTCACGGGCATCGAGTGTGACATTCTGGAAGCCGGTGGCATGGATCTTCCCGATGACGTTTTGGCCATGGCGGACTGGGTCTTGGGCAGTATTCATTACGGCCAAAAACAATCGCGAGAAAAAATCACGGAGCGAATTTTGGGCGCGATCGAAAACCCGCACGTCGATTGCATCGCCCATCCGACCGGTCGATTGATCAATCGCCGACCGTCGTACGAGGTGGACATGCACGCGGTCATGGACGCGGCGAAAGCCCACAAGACGTTCCTGGAACTTAACGCCAACCCGGCGCGCTTGGACTTAAACGACGAACATTTGGCCATGGCCCGGAAACGCGGAATCCCCATCGTGATTTCCACCGATGCACATTCAATCGCGAACATGGACCTGCTGCGGTACGGAATTGTCCAGGCACGGCGTGGTGGATTGACGGCGGCCCAAATCGCCAACACGCACGCTTGGTCGGACTGGCCGAGCCTTTGGAAATAGGCAAATTGTGAATCGGGTAATCGCCAATTCGTCAATCCGGGAATCGCCAACTTGTGGGGTCCTTGGTTGACACCCATCGGCGACCGCGCTAAATTCCTCGGTCTCCTGCCGCCGAGCGGCTTCGGCTTGGAAACGCCGCCCCCGTAATCATTGTGAAGTAACGACTCGTCATGAGCGTTGATTTTGAATCGGTCGCGGCGCGTTGCCACTGCGACGTCTCGTCCCTAAAACTCGCCGCCCCACTGCTCGAGCAAGGTTTCGCACCACCCTTTTTGGCGAGGTATCGTCGCGACGAATTGGGTGGCGTCGACGAAGGAAGCCTGTGGGTGCTCGCCGCCGCCTTGGATG
>JBCCRW010000464.1:0-4080 GCA_039201055.1 Planctomycetota bacterium
GCGGCCGCGTACGCCGCATGAGTCTTGGCCAGCAATTCGTCCTTGGACGGATACAGCGTCCCATCGGGATCGTCCAAGCATTGTGCCTGCGGCGAAAACAATTCGTTGTACGCCTGGCTGGGCGATACGGCCGTCGCATCACCGCCCAAATCCGCGACAACCCGCGACGGATAAAGCGCCAGGTGTCCAAAGATGAACGCGGGGTGATTGGCTTGGATAAGTTGATCACCACACCTTGCCAAACGGCCAAATGATTCGGCCGGGATATCGGCGGTCAAACGATCAACATAGCCCAGCGCCAAGCGGGCCGACGCGGCGATCATCTTGCCAAACTCTTGAGACATAAACGGGAACTCCGATCGAGGTGGGCTGAGAGTCTCTGTCACCAATAGTAGGGTCGCCATTGAAGCCAACGACTAGCCCCCCAATTTTTCGTCGCGAATCGAACGCTTGAGCAGGGCCCACACCGCGCCGGCCTCCGTCGTCACATCGCTCCAACGACCCGTGAAGCGGCCGCAAAACGATGACTGCAAAATTTCGTCCATCGCCTTGTGAGGCTGGTCCGCGTACAGCGGATGCTTTAGATAAACACAGGCTTCATCGGTCGCACGAACCGAGAGTCCGCCCGCGACCTCCGACGATTGGCGAACGCGATTAGCCAAAGCGACCAATCGGTTCAACACCGCCTGGCTGACCTCCGGATGTCGCTCCGACAACAGCTTGACCTCCGCCTCGGGCGGCAGGTAGTCCATTTGCACCGGAGCAAAGCGATCCAGTTGAGCCGCGTCGATGCCAAAGGTCGCCGAAAATTCGCTGCCCTGGTTGACCGCCGCGATGAACTGGACATTGTCACCGATTTCGATGAAGCGATTTTCGATCGGATGAAACAAACGCCGCGATGTATCGAGTGCCGGCATCAAGGCGTTTCGCGCACTTTCGGGACACCGATTCAATTCGTCCAGAAAAATCAGATACCGCTGGGCGGGCGTGGCCAATGCCGATTCGAGTGCTTCAAGAACTTCCGTTTTGACAAAGTCGGTAACCGGCGCACCCGTCGATGACGCCCGCACTTGAATGCTGGCCAAGAAATCGGACGCATCGATCACGGCACCGCAATTGAAGAATACAAATTGCATCCCAAGACTGTTGGCGATCGACCGTGCCGTGACCGTCTTGCCACAACCTTGGGGACCGTCAAGCAAAATGTTCAATCCGCTTTCCAGCAGCACCTGCAGCTTTTTGGAAACCGCGGGATCCAGATAAACACCCTCCATGCGAAATTCAAGATTTTGGACCCAGTCGACCACGATGCTGCCGCGATCATCCCGTGCCGGCTTTTTGATCGACTGCACCCGTACCTGGCACGGTGCACCGGAAACGATCCGCGAATCATCACACAAAATGACCTTGGGTGACTTTTTGCCATCCAAGTGCGTCGCGCGAAAACGAAATCCGCTGCCGGCGACCGCATTGGGATAAAACGTGGTCTCGTAAAGCGCGCCCGTTTGAATTTGTTCAACAGTCAATCGGCTCATCAAAAACTCAAGGTTTGCAATTGGCTTGGATCAGTTTGGCAATCACCTGGCCAAAACGTCGAGCGGATTTGGCCAAATCGGGATCGGTCAGTTCGATATAGTGGGAAAAACAGACTTCTTCGAGTTGCTGCACGGCCACCTGGGCACAACACGTTCCCGGCATGCGCGACAACCGCGCCACCAAACTCTTGAGCGCCTGGGTGCTGCATTCGGTCGGTAATCCGTCACTGATCATGACCAACAAACGGCTGCGGCGGCGCGACGCAAATGCCACATCGGCGACATGAGCGAGCGCGGCGGCATCGTTGTTCCCACCGCCGGCAGACAGAGCCGCGATCGCGGGTCGATCGGCGTTGCCGGCGTCATCGATCCGGGAATCGGTAAAGCCAAAGAATCGCGCGTCGATACCTTTCAAGCCACGCACCGCTTCGGCGATCACAGCGGCGAAAACTTGGGCCTTTTCCATATTGTCTTCAAAGCTCATCGAACCACTGCAATCGACCGCGACGCCGATGAACAAATCATTGGTCCATTCGCGGCGACGCGAAATCAAAATCCGCGGGTCCGAACGGGTCACCGAGCGAACCAGCTGCGGGGTGTCCAAACGACGACCGCGAAGCTGTCGCCGCAAGGTGACATGCGACACGCCCAAGTTCGTCAAGAAACGACGCAGTGAAGACGCCGCCGTCCCTACCTTGGCCGCAACGCCTTGGTACCGATTCGCGTCGTAGGACAATTTGCGAACATGGTCGATGCGATCAAAGGCAATGTCGTCGCCAACGTTGATCACGCGAACGCCGCCCGAGTCGCGGCCGCCACCCCGGCCATCCGGTTGGGGCTTACCAAGAATCCGACGGATTTCCCGTTGCACGGCCGAATCACTCAGCCCCCCCGAACACGCCGCCAGTTCTCCTTCGCAATCCTGGATCAACCAATCGCTTCCCAAACAACGATCGCGGCACAGGTTGGACCCAAAAATTTCGACCAAGCGGGCACAGATTTCCAACAAGCCCCGCATGTCGCGATGTCGAAAGGACTTATCAAACAATTCCAGTGCCTCGGCAACCTTGGGGTCGTCGTGGCGGTTGCCCAGCCCCAAACGCAGCGCACGAAAGAAACGCGAATACGAATCACCGGCCCGCTCAAGCGCCTGCAGTGCCACGCCACCACGAAGCCGCAAATGGCCCGGTTGCGGCGACGGTCGAGCCAAACCACCTTGCAAAATTTCACACGCTCGGAAACCCAGCAGGCTTAGCAAATTCGACAAGGGCATGTCCTGGAACCCTCGATTGAACGCGTAGTTGCCCAGTGCCCCCAACCAATCGGCAAACTGGCGATCGCGGGCGCGAAAATTTCGCTCCAAATGTTCGTCGGCAACCAAGTTCAACAGCGAATGCCATCCGCGACGACTGGCTTCTTCCCAAACCTTATTTGCTTCACCGCCGCGATGGTAAACGTGGTGTCCGAATTCATGCAGAATCAATCCGCGGACGATGCGGTCCGCGTTTTTCACATTTTGCAACACGGCAATTGGATTGATGTAAATGCGGTCCTCGAACATCCGGGTGTAGCCGAGGTCGTGACCGCCGATCATTTCGATCGCATACAGTCGTCCGGTCAGCTCGCGGCCCAGCGTCATGCCCTCGGCAAACAGCTTGGCGATTCGGCCGAGTTTCTGTTCACGCATCGCGCCGGACTGAATGATCCGTGCCAATGCCGAACGCAGGCTCACATCGCAGCCGTGCTTGAGCATTCGTTGTGCCGCTTCGGTCCAGTGGCGATCACCCGTGCGTCGCTCAAGCAAGCGGTCAAAGATTGCCGCCTCGCTTAAACACAGCGGAGTGGCCGCGTGCATCCCGAGGGCGACCAGCGGAACCGTCTCGCCGCTCAACCAACCTTCGGCCGGTGGCACAGCGCCGCGATGCTTCTTCGACGCGACTTGCTCCAGCGATTCTCGCAGCAAAATCGGCAAGCCCAAGGCTTCGCCGGCCTGATACAAAACCCAGGCCGCTCGCACACGGCAATCGTGATCACGTGAATCGCCGAGCAACAAAAACGTTCGCAGCGCATCGAGCAAACGTTCGCGTTCCGCTTCGCTCGCCTGCCCAAACGTATCCGCAATCGTCTTGATCGCTTCGCCATAAAGCAACGGATGATCCGTCGCGACAACGTCTAAACAAAATTGTGTCCAGCGATCCGGTTCGGTGGCCGCCGCGATGGTGTCCAGTTCGGGATTCCGTACCCACGATCGTTTGCAAGGATGCAACACCGCGTCACGGATCGCTTGCAGTGCCGATTCCAACAATGTCCGCGAACCCCGCAGCCGAATCGTTTCCAAAGTTGGAACGAGCCCAAAGAAAATCCCACAGGCGGCAAGACCCGGTGTTTGCACAAGTGAACGTGCCAACTGCAGCGTCTGCCTTTCGGGCCAAAGCACGACGGTATCGCAAAGTGCCTCGACACGCTCGGGATGAACCTCACCCCCATCGCATTGCCGCGGGTCCATGCACCGCAAGACGGCCTGGGCCAACTTGTCGATCGCCAA
>JBCCRW010000465.1:0-4072 GCA_039201055.1 Planctomycetota bacterium
ACTCGCGATGCTAGCGCTGGCGGCGTTTCATGGAAACTTCCACCACGGGCATCTTCGGCAACGCGTCGATGAATTGCCGCCCGTAAAACTTGCTTTTGATTCTTGGATCCAAAATCGGCACGATGCCACGGTCGTCGCGCGTTCGAATCAGACGCCCGAAACCTTGCCGGAATTTGATGATCGCTTCGGGCAACTGATATCGCAAAAACGGGTTTTCGCCCGAGGATCGAATCGCTTCCAGCCGCGCCTGCAACAGCGGGTGGTCGGGAACGGCAAACGGCAGGCGGGTGATGATCACATTGGTCAAATCGTCGCCGGGAACATCCACACCCTGCCAAAAACTATCGGTACCAAACAGCACACCTCGATCGCTGGCCTTGAACGCGTCCAACAATTGGCTGCGATTCAAATCACCACCCTGGATAAACAATTGCATATCGTTTTCGAGCGCCCAGGGCGTGACCGCATCGGCGCAGCGTCGCAACAAGTCGTAGCTGGTGAACAACACAAACGTGGCCCCGCCGGAATGCCCGGCAAAGCGTTTGATTTGCGCGGGCAAAGCGTTTTCAAATGCCACGCGATCCTGCGTCGGATCGGGCATGTCGGTCACCAGCACCAACTTGGATTGTTTGTCATATTCGAAGGGGCTGCCGACTTGCAAATTCATCCCGTCGGTCATGCCAATTCGCGAACGAAAGAATTGAAACTTGCCGTCGGATTTGGTTTCCAATGTCGCGCTGGTCATGATCACGCTGCGGATGCTGTCATCCTGGTACAACGTTTCGCGCAGCGCGTTGCCGATGTTGATGGGTGCCGAAATCAAGTCGACTCGGTCCATTCCCGATCGTCGGGAACCCCCGTTTTCGATCCAAAACACGCAGCTGGAATCCGTTTGTTCCAGCCACTGATGAATGCCATCGGCAAGCACGGTGATCCGCTCGCTGGCCGAACGCAGATCCTTTTTGGTCGCCGCGCCCTCGGTCACCTCCGATGCTTCGGTCAGTCCGCGGGCAAGTTGCTGCAGGATGGGTGAGAGGTTGTTTTCGACGATTCGTTTTTCGTGGACTCGGCCGTTGCTGACGGGGCTCGATTCGGTCCAATCCAAAATCGCCGAAAAGAAATCCGAGGACGCGAACCGGCAGCGGGAGACTAACTTTTGCAGCTCCGTACTCTCGATCGTCACCAACACACCCTTGTTGGTGGAATCGTTGTACAGCCGATCAAATTGATAATCGATTTGGCTGTTGCTAATCCGGAGCCCCAGGTGATCGCCAGCGACCGATTCGATCGTGTGGCATTCGTCCAGGATGACCGCGTCGTAGGGTGGCAGGATCGAAACGCCCTCGCGACGCAACGCCAAGTCCGTGAAGAACAACGCGTGATTGACGACCAACAATTGAGCATTTTGAGCCCGCGCCCGGGCGGCAAAATAGAAACACTGCTCCCGCGTCGGGCAGCGTTTGCCGAAACAGTTGCCCGTGTCGCTGGCGACTTGTTCCCAAACGTCACCGTCGGGCCGAATCGGCAGCGTCGAACGGCTGCCATCGGTGGTCGTGCCAGCCCATTGGCCGATCGCGCGAAGCTGTTCAAACTTTCGTTCACCCGAAAACAACGACACCTGTTTTTCGCGGGCCCGTTTGAGCCGTCGCAGCGACAGGTAATTGCCGCGGCCTTTACAGAGCACCGCCGAAAACTCACGCGGAATGACGGCGTTTAAAAACGGAATGTCCTTGCCGATCAATTGTTCCTGTAACGCGATCGTGTGCGTGGAAATCAAGATCCGCCGGGATCGGGTTTTGGGCTTCTTGCCTTTCTCGGTCGGCAGCTGGATGTGATTGGCCGGGTCGGTCGCGAACAGGATTGCGGGCACTAGGTACGCGAAGCTTTTCCCGGTTCCGGTGCCCGCTTCGACGACCAGATTGGTTTCCTTTTCCAGGGCCTGATAAACCTTTCGGGCCATCGCCAATTGCGACTGGCGGGCCTCGTATCGCTCCAGCCGTTTGGCGATGCGGCCGTCGCTGCCCAGGATCCGATCGACATCCAAATCATCGACCCGTCGCTTACGCTGCTTGCGCCGCGAAGGATTGTTTTGATCCGCGGGGTGTCGCGGATCGGGGGTGTCGGATTCGGAATTCATCAAAGACGGCGACGCACGGCAAGGATCGATCGCGGGGGCGCGGTACCATACCACTCGCCGTGACACGATGACAGCTTCAGATGATCGGCCCGCATTGCGGGCGTGCCGCGAATCGTGGTCCCCGCGGCGCGAGGCCAAGTGGGTTTCGCAAAATGGACTCGCCTTTGAACGAGAGTGCGCGCCTTTTCCTTCTGCCTCGCTCTATTTTTACGTCGTGATTGAACAACTTTGCCCGCAATGCGGCCGCCCGCTCGAACTGCCTGACGAGGCCGCTGGAAAACGCGGCCGTTGCCCCGAATGCCAGCATGTGTTTATCGTCGATGTGGGCAACTTTGTCGCTGACGCGGGCGAAGCATCGGCTGGAAATGCCGCCGACTCCGACGGCGAACAAGATTGGGATTCCTCAACCAACCCCTTTGAACGGCCGCTCGATCCGGGCGGCCCCACGCCCTGGGCGGAAGATCCAGGAACAGGCGTGAATCCCTATGCACCCTCCGCCTTCGATCACAGCGGCTTCAACAAACGGCCCGAACTGGAGATTCGCAAAATCTCCATCGACCAAGCGTTCGCCAGCGCCTGGGCGGTCTTCCAAAATCGGATCGGGACTTTCTTGGTCTTGGGGCTGATCTGGTTGCTGTTTCAAGCGGGCACCGGAATTTTGCAATCCGCCGCCCAGGAATACGCGCAAGCCAATGGAGGTGCGAATGCGACGTTGGTCAGTAATGCCATGCAAATCATGTCAACGCTGCTGAACCTTTACTTGACGCTGGGCGTTTATGCGGTGACCTTGGCCGTCATTCGCAATCAGCCGACGCCGCTGGGACGATTGTTCGTCAATCCGGTGACCGCACTAAAATACGCCCTGGGCTGGCTGATCGTGATCGCGCCCTTTGCCATTGTGGGAGGGATCATCCTGGGCATCCTGTTCGCGGTCGATCGCGAATTCTTCACGGTGGGTGTGATTGGTGCCACCGTCGTCGGAGTCTTGTTGCTGATTTTGTCGAATTGGCCGCTGTGGTGCTGGGCCATCGTCTTGGCCGATCGCGACAACGGGACGCTTGAATCGATGAAGTATTCGATTTCAGCGATGACATCCAACCCCGGAACGACGTTCCTGTTGTTGGTGATTAATTTCGTAACTATGGCGATCGGGTTTTTAGCATGTTGCATTGGAGTCATCGCGGCGTTTCCCTTTACTCAGTGCTTGGGCGTGGTCGCATATCTGTTGATTTCCGGTCAATTGGCACCGTTGGACGCAAGTTCGCCATCAGCCTTTGGCAATGCGGCGCCGGTCTCCGGCGTCGGTGCGGTTCCACCGGCCGCGTCGCCGCAAATGGGCCCACTTGCGCAAACAGGGAACCGTGCGGACGCGGGGAACCCTTCGGACGCGGGGAACCGTGCGGACGCGGGCGACGATTCGGTGTGATCGCTGCGGTGGTCCTGGTGGCCGTGCTGACGCAAACGCTTTGGTCTTCCAGTACCGCCATTGCCGGCACGCGCGGCGATGCCCGCATCAGCGGCATCGCCCTGGCCGCCCGCGACGTGTTGGTCGTCACGATCGACGAAGGCGAAGTGCAGCTGGGTGAGTTGATTCCCTATGCCGCCCAGCCCGACGACGTCATCAAGCAGCCATCTAAAAAAAGTCGCTTTGTGATTCGCGACGGGCAGCGGATCGGAGATTTGATCGGTCGCCGGCGAGGCGACGGATTGTTGCTACGCACGCCCGATCGATACTCGGGTCGCCGGGTCGACTTGGCCGTGTTAACCGATCCGGGCGTTTGGGATGTTCGCGACGCGGCGGGCGTGGTTCCGGTCGCATCGGCGTTTCGAAAATCCCGAATTACCAACAGCGCGGACACCGGCGCCGGGCGGCCCGAGGTTTGTTGGCAGCACCAGGTGTTCCTGAAATTGAAACGCCCCGCCAAGGGCTTGCAG